>JAENWD010000207.1 GCA_016650245.1 Vicinamibacteria bacterium | reverse complement strand
TGGGCGCGCCGCCCGGAAAGTAGGCCAATCGCCGCTCGGAAAGTACGCCACCTGAGGGTCTGATGGCGGGCTTGCCGGATCGGGGGATCCGGAGTCCGCTGAAAGGATGCTCAGGATGGATCAAGTGCATGTGGTGCGGCACAAGGTGCTCATCGAAGGGCGGACGCAGCGGGCGGTCGCGCGGGAGTTGGGCCTGTCGCGGACGACCGTCGGCAAATACGTGGACCAGGCGGTGCCGGTCCGGAAGGCCGAGGCCGGGCCGCGGCCGCGGCCGGTGTGGGACAAGGTCGGCGGGCGCGTGCAGGTGCTGCTCACGGAATCGGCCCAGTGGACGGGCGGCAAGCAGCGGCTGACCGCCACGCGGTTGCACGGGCTCGTCGTCGCCGAGGGCCACCACGTCGGGGTCACGGTGATTCGGGCCGCGATGGCGGAGTGGAAGCGGCAGCGCCGTGAGGTCTTCGTGCCGCTGACGTATCGGCCGGGCGATCTCGCCGAGGTCGACTTCTTCGAGGTCCTGGTCGACGTTGACGGAACGCGTCGCAAGGCGTGGCTCTTCCTGATGCGGCTGATGTACTCGGGCCGCGACTTCGCGTGGATCTATGAGCGCCAGGATCAGATCAGTTTTCTCGATGGCCATGTCCGAGCGTTTGCGCACTTCGACGGCGTCGTCGCGCGCGTCGCGTACGACAATCTCCGGGCCGCCGTCGTCCGGATCTTGGTCGGCGGCGCGCGCACGCTGACGCCGCGGTTCAGCGCGTTGGCGTCGCACTATCTGCTGGAAGCCTGTTTCTGTCGGCCCGGCGAGGGCCACGATAAGGGCGGCGTCGAGGGCCGTGGCCAAGCCGTGCGGCACCAGGCACTGGTCCCGATTCCGAGCGGGCCCACATTGGTGGGGATCAACGCGGCCCTGCTGGCGCAGATGGATGCGCGGCTCGCGACCACGCGGGATGCGGCCGGGCAGACCATCGGGGCCCGCTTCGCCGAGGAGCAGCGCGTCTTCCGGCGGGTCCCACCGCCCTTTGCGTCGGAGGCGACGACGCTGGCCACGGTCACGCCGCGTGCGCTGGTGCGGCTCGAGGGCGCGGTGTACTCGGTGTGGACGCGGTGGGCGGGCCTCGACCTGGTGGTGCGGGTCGGCCCGAGCACCGTCACGATCGTCGGCCGCGACGGCACCCGCGTGCACCATCCGCGGCTGCGGTTCGGCCAGCGCTCGATTGATTACCGGCACTACCTGTCCGAGCTGGCGCGGAAGCCGCAGGCGGTGCGCCAGGTGCTGCCGGATCTGCTCCGCGATCTCGGCGCCCCGTTTCCGGCGATCTGGGATCAGCTCCACGCGGCGCACGGACCGCGCGACGCCGCGCGGCTCTTCGCCAAGGTGCTCGGCCAGCTCGACACGCACGGCGCCGACGTCGTCGTGCCCGCCCTCACCGCCGCGCTCGGCGCCGGGACGCCGCTGTTACTGGCGCTGACACCGGCGCCGACGCGTGATTGCCTCGCGCTCGACGCGGTGCCCGCGCTCCTCCGCGACATCGAGGTCCCGAGCGGGTGTGCGGCCGACTACGACGGCTGGCTCGTCGAGGTGGGCGCATGAGCGCCCCCACGATCGTGCGCGACCTCGTCGTCGCCCACACGCGGGCGCTGAAGCTGCCCGGGGTGGCCCGCACCTTCGAAGGCCTCGCCCGGCAAGCCCGCGACAGCCATTGGCCCCACGAAGACTATCTGCACGAGGTCCTCGGCGCCGAGCAGGCGTCGCGGCACGAGTCGGTCATCCGTCAGCGGCTGCGCGAGGCGCGCTTCCCGGAGGTGAAGACGCTCGACACCTTCGACTTTGCCGCCGCGGACGGCGTCAATGCGACGCAGATTCACACGCTCGCGCGCGGCGAATGGGTCACGGCGCCAGAGAATCTGATTCTGGCGGGGCCGATCGGGACCGGCAAGACGCACCTCGCCATCGCGCTCGGCGTGGAAGCCACAAAGCAGAAACGGCGCGTGCTCTTTACCCGCGCGGCAGACCTCGTGCGGCAGCTCGTGGAAGCCCGCGACGCCCGCGAACTGACGCGCCTCCAGCAGCGGCTCCTCCGCGTCGAGGTGCTCATCGTCGACGAGCTCGGCTTCGTGCCCTTCGACCGGGTCGGCGGCGAGCTCCTCTTCAATCTGCTCACCGACCGCTATGAGCGGCGCGCGACCGTCGTCACGACGAATCTCGCGTTTGCCGAATGGGTCACGGTCTTTGCCGGCGACGAGAAGCTGACGACCGCGCTGCTCGATCGCCTCGCCCACCACGCCACCGTCCTCACCACGAAAGGGAAGAGCTATCGCATGCGGAAGCGACGGGGCCCCGAGGGACGGCCCTGATCCCGTCGAGACCACGGGGGACACGTCGACACACACGGCGTCGCGGGAGACGGAGGGCGCTCGCCGGCCCAGGCCGGCTCACGCTGGTGGGACGAACACGGAACGACGACGAGGACTGCGGTCGCCTTCTCGGAACCGCATAGAATGAACCGCCCTCAGGTGGCGTACTTTCTGAGCGGCGTACTGGCCTACTTTCCGAGCGGCGCGCCCACCCGATGACGATCCAGCAAAAGCGGCCCATGTCACATCCTACCGAGACGTCGTGGAAGATGGTGAAGGCGCGTTCACTCAGTTGAATTCAAGTGACAAGACGGGCGCTCTTCGTCAGGCCGCACGACGAGCAGGTCGAGGAGTTGCCTTACGGCCCTCAGCCACGTAGTGATTTGATTCCAACTGGCGCTGTTCTGGTCCACCAAATATCTCAACGCCGCACTGTTGGACGCCGATGGTCAGTTGGCCCCCGCGCCACACGGGCCAAAGCCCCCAACGGCAGGCCCAACTAAGACTTGGGCGCGCTGCGTCGACCCAACGCAGAGCGAGGCATTGGCTTGTGTTCGCCGGCTCTCGCCCGAGCCCCGCATCCGTGGCGGACTCCCTGTACCTAAAATGTACCTGCTTGTGGCCTTTTGGTGGGATCGGTGGAATCGATTGGGGGTGTTTTCCTGCAAGTTATTGACAGGACGGGGGGTCAGCCGGTCCAAATCCCGGCGCCTCCACCACTAAATTGTTGATTATAAAGTACTTATACTGATGCGTCTCGAATCGCAATCCGGCGCCTCCCGAACGGCTAAGCCCCTGCCATTGATGCAGTTAGCGGTCGGCTGGTGTGGTGTTCCTGTTCTGTCCTCCTAGTTAATTTGCCCCGCGGTATTCGTTCTTCACCGACCCCGTCCTCTGGCCGTCGTTGTGGGCGTAACCGCCTGCCAACGTTCCAGTGTTCCAGCGCCTCCCATGGGCTCGTGGAATCGCCTGGAGTCGGGCGGTTGCGTATTATGTCAGTTCTGACATAATACGGCTGTGGACAGACCTCTTGTCTGGATGCACGGAGAGGTCAAGAGCCCGCCATTCTCAGCGAAGGCGCGTCTCGAAGCCGGCGCATTGCTTCGACAGCTCCAGCGCGGTCAGGTCTTGGGCCTACCCCACTCGCGTCCCATGCCGGCGATCGGCGCACACTGTCACGAACTACGGATTCAGGACGCGAACGTGATCTGGCGGATCGTCTACCGGCTGGACGGCGATGCCGTGATCATCATCGAGGTCTTCAGCAAGAAGACCCCCACGACGCCGAGGGGCGTGCTGGACGTCTGCCGGCGCCGTCTCAACGCGTACGACCAGGCAACTCGCCGGGAGCGAGGACAATGAAGCACACGAAACGAGTACGGCTCGAAGCGCATGGCTGGCGGGTCGGCTCAGCGCAGGAATTCCTCGACCTCTCGGCCGAGGAAGCGGCACTCGTCGAAACGAAGCTGCGACTGAGTCGCGCGGTCCGGGAACGCCGCGCCACGTTGTCGCAATCGCAGGCGGCGCTCGCCAAGCGACTGAAGTCGAGCCAGTCGCGTGTGGCCAAAATGGAAGCCGCCGATCCCACGGTCTCGGTGGACCTGCTGCTGAAGGCCCTGTTCGCCTTGGGCGCGACGCCTCGAGATGTGGCGACCGCCATTCGCACGCCGCTACCCTCGGCCGCGTGAGCGTGGCGTCACGCTCACCGACTCGCGCCCCTCTCTTCGTGCGGTGCACCGCGGAGCACGCGGCGTCACTCTACCCGTCGCGACAAGGGAGGAGTAATCCTTACGGGCGAGGGTCAGGAAGAGACTGGCTCCCCTACCTCGTTGGTACCTTGGCCTTCAGCTCCTCGAACCAGTTGAGCACGACCTGAATCTGCGGAGCAGCGGGCGCGCCGGCTTGCGTTTGCGCCGCGTCGATGAGCCCGAGAAAGCGCTGGCCATCCCGGCTGATGTCGTACGGCCGTTCGAAGAGGGGGGAGAGGTTCTGGAACGGTCGTGGCACCGGCGTGGCCTCGCTGAACGTGAAACTCGGTTGCGTGGTGACGCGTACCGCATCCAATCGAGGAACGGGGCCCGGGGTGAACACAAGCTCGGCGCCATCCGGCGACCACACCGGATGGTGCCCATCGTCGGCATTCTTGGAGATCTGATACCTCGCGCCGGTTGCCGGAAACGGCTGCACGTACACTGCACTCGAGGTGCGTCCCTCCCGCGAGGCATAGGCCACCCAACGCCCGTCCGGAGAAAACACGGCGCCAGTCAGCGTGTCGGCCGGCGACTCGACGGAATCGAAGCGGGCAGCCTTTCTGTCTTTCAGCGACAACACCCACAGCGCCGTCGCCCCGCCTTTGCCGGCGTTGTACAGCAAGCGCTCGCCGTCAGCGCCACCAGCGGCCCACGATTCCGGAATGTGCGAGGCGCGCTCGTCGGCCTTCGTCAGCCGCTCCGCCGTTCCGGTGCCGTCCGCGCGCTGCCAGAAGATGCCCAGGTCCCCTTCGCGATCCGATTGGAACGCGATGCGTTGGCTGTCCGCGGACCAGACCGGAAACCGGTTGTGCCCTTGTCCTTCGAACGTCAGCCGTCGCATCGAGCTCATCCGGGACAGCTCATAGATCCAGAGGCTGGCTTCTTTGCCGTCGTCGCTCTCGAACGCGATGCGCTTACCGTCGGGAGACATGCGCGGCGTCTGGTAGGGCCCCGGCGGGATCTTCAGCAGTTCCGATCCGCCTTTGCGATCGAACAGGCCGACACTCTGAGACCCCGACATCGACGTAGACACCGGGCCCGGCACGAACACAAGGGACCCCGTGCTGGAGACGCTGAATTGCGCGACCGCGGATCGGCCGGCATTTGTCGACCTCAGGATGCCCTCGACGACGGGTACCGGTCCACCCGTGACCGCGAGACGCGGCAGATCGAACGGCACGGCGAACAGGACTCCGCCAAGCGCGTATACGAGGTGCCCGGTCGGCAGATACCAGCCGGCGCTGCCGCCCGAGACGAGCGTCTTTCGTTCCGACGACTTCAACGACTGCACGACGATCTGTGCCTTGTCCCAGGTCTCGGCCGTGGCCACGCCCGTGATCGCCGTGGCAATGGTGAACAATAGCCACTCGCCCCCCGGCAACACCTGGGGTCCGTCCATCACCTCGCCGTCCTTGGCGCTGACGAGCACCTCCGGCTGGCCCCCATCTGCAGGGACGCGCGTGATGCCTTTGGGCTGACTGAAAACGATCCCGCTGTTGTCCCAGTTCAGCCGCCCAACATTTCCGGCGGCCGGGCAGAGCGTGACCGCAGCTCCGCCGCTGACGGCGATCTTTTTGATCGCACTGTCCACCATCGAATAGAAGGCGATCGACTGGCTGTCTGGTGAAAACACCGGGGCGTACGGCGTCGGCATCTGGTGTGTGCCGGGGATGGGCCTCGCCTCACCGTCCGACATCGACCGCATGTACAACTGGTAGTTGGCCACGTAGACGAGCCGCGTGCCGTCCGCGGAGACGGCCAGTCTCTGGTTGTTGGCGACCCCGAACTGCTGCCCCTCGCCGAGCGTGAGTGCGAAGCGCGTCACCGGCGATGAGGACACGGGTGGCCTGAGCCTCCACGCGGCGGCGCCGACCAGCGCACCCGCGACGACGGCAGTCGCGACAACAGGCACGGCGCGTTTCCAGAGCGCCCGCGGCACGGATGCCGGTGCCGCGACGCCCGCGGCGGGTATCTCCTCCGGTGCGCTGCTGACCAGTTCCTCGAGCTGCAGGCGCGCCTCCCCGATGTCGCGCATCCGCGCCTTCGGGTCCTTCTTTAGACACCGGGCCAGCAAACGGCGAAGGCCCGCCGGTGTCGCGGCCGGCAGCGCGCTCCAGTCGGGTTCCTTGCTGACGACCGAGACGATCGTGTCGGTGATGTCCTCGCCGGAGAATGCGCGGCGACTTGTGAGCATCTCGAATAGGACGGCGCCGAATGCCCACACATCCGCGCGCTTATCCACCGTCCTGCCGCGCGCCTGTTCGGGTGACATGTAGGCCGCCGTACCGAGAATGATGCCCGCCTGGGTCATCGCCGGCGTCGTGATCGTCGGCGACATCGACATGCTCGGCGACGAACCGGCCGCAGGCTCCATCGCTTTCGCCAACCCGAAGTCCAGCACCTTCACGGTGCCGTCACTTCGCACCTTGATGTTCGCGGGCTTCAGATCGCGGTGAATGATGCCCTGCTCGTGCGCGGCCTCGATGGCTTCGGCGATCTGACGCGAGTACTGAAGGGCGTCGGCGAGGGGAATCGCGCCGCGCGCGATCCGCTGCGACAGATCCTCGCCCTCGACGAGCTCCATCACGAGCGCGGTCAGGTCTGGTGTCTTTTCCAGTCCGTAAATCGCGGCGATGTTCGGGTGGTTGAGCGACGCCAGCACTTCGGCTTCGCGCTGGAAGCGCGCGAGGCGATCCGTGTCGCCGGCGACCGACGCAGGC
>JAENWD010000206.1 GCA_016650245.1 Vicinamibacteria bacterium | reverse complement strand
GTGTGGATGATGGCCGGGCCGCCCACGAAGAGGACCTTCTTGCCCTCGCGGCGGGTCTCGATCATGCCCTCGGCCACGGCCGCCACACTCAGTTCCTTGGGCCGCTCGGCCGAGACCTCGCTGGACATGAAACCGAAGACCGACACCGGATCCTTGCGCGGAGCGACGACGACTTTGACCGCCGTCTCGTGGACCAGCACACGGTCGCCCTTGCGGATGCGGTGCACCGGCACGGTCAGCGCATGCGGCCGGTCGGCGCGGTCGACCAGCGTGACGCCGCAGTCCATCTCGATCTGCTCGATGGGCAGCCACTGCCCTTTCTGGCGAACGTAGCTTTCAAGGTTCGTCGTCGAGTAGAAGTCCGACGGGAACACGCCGTCGGCAGGCGCCGGCACCCACTCGGCGTCGTGCGCGACCGAGTTGGCGCCGTGCTGGCCGACCTCCTGGAGGATCTGGTGCAGCACGTCCTGGGTGTCGGCCCGCACGACGATCTCCGCGTGGCTGGCCGCCTCGCGTGTCGTGCCGATCTGGAACGTCGTGATCTCGTAGTCCCCGCCGTGCAGCAGGATCAGATCCAGCACCTTCGACAGGGTGCCGGAGTCGATGATGTGGCCGTCGAGGTGAACTGTCTCGGAGAGCATCGGAAACTCGCTCGCTCATTGACGATTGCAGGTTGACGATTGCAGATTATTGCAGATTACGAAATCTACGCAGATTCAGCCAATCGCATGCATGTCGCAATCGTCAATCGTCAATCGTCAATCTGCAATCGTCAATTCTCATAGCGCTGCCGAAGTTCGACCGGCGCTTCAGCCGGCACATGGCGCATCGCACGGATGCGCAGGTTGATCATCTCGACGAACACCGAGAAGCCCATCGCGAAGTAGATGTAGCCCTTCGGGATGTGCTGGTGGAAGCCTTCGGCTACCAGGGACAGGCCGATGAGCAGGAGGAAGCTCAGCGCCAGCATCTTCACCGTCGGATGCTTCTCGACGAACTCGCTGATCGCGCCGGCGGCGACCATCATCACAGCGACGGCGATGACCACAGCCGTCACCATCACGGCCAGATCGTTGGCCATGCCCACGGCCGTGATCACCGAATCCAGCGAGAAGACGATGTCGAGCAGCAGAATCTGGATGATGACCGCGCCAAACGACGGCAGGACCTTCGACGAGGCGTGGCCCTGCCCGCCTTCGAGAGAGTCGTGGATCTCGAAGGTCGACTTGGCCATCAGGAACAGGCCGCCGAGCAGCAGGATCAGATCCCGGCCCGACACGTCGTGGCTGACGATGCTGAACAGCGGGGTCGTGAGCTTGACGATCCAGGCCAGCGAGGCCAGCAGGCCGATGCGCATGAACATCGCCAGCCCCAGGCCGAGCTGCCGTGCGCTCTTCTGCTGGTGGGCCGGCAGCTTGCCGGCGAGGATCGAGATGAAGATCACGTTGTCGACCCCCAGCACGATCTCGAGGAACGTGAGGGTGACCAGCGCGATCCACGCTTCAGGCGAGCTTAACCAATCCATATATTCACGTCACGTACGCCAACCACGGAGGCACGGGGAACACAGAGAACGCACGGAGATTTTACAGGGTTTCCCCCTAAAGCCACTCCGTGTGGCCTCCGTGCTCTCCGTGACTCTGTGGTTGGCGTACGTGGACTAATTGTCGCCGTCGAGTAATCCGCCGAGCCCGCCCAGGACCGAGCCTTCGCCGACGCGCTTGCCGCCGGCCGCCGGGGCCGCCTTGTAGATGCGATCGGCCAGACGGCTCAGGGGCAGCGACTGCAGCCATACCTTGCCGGGACCGCGCAGCGTCGCGAAGAAGAGGCCCTCACCGCCGAAGAGCGCCGTCTTCACCTTGCCGACAAACTCGATGTCGTACTGCACCGTCGGCTGGAGCGCGACCAGACAGCCGGTGTCCACGCGCAGCGTCTCTCCGGCGCGTAACTCGAGCGGGTGCACCATGCCGCCGGCGTGGGCGAAACACAACCCGTCGCCTTCCAGCTTCTGCATGATGAACCCCTCGCCGCCGAACAAGCCCGCGCCGATCTTGCGCTGGAACGCGATGCCGATCGACACACCTCGCGCCGCGCAGAGAAACGAGTCCTTCTGGCAGATCAAGTGGCCGCCGAGCCCGGCAAGATCGAGCGCGAGGATGCGCCCGGCGTACGGCGCCGCAAAGGCCACGCGGTGCCTACCCGCCCCGCCGTTGGTGAAGACGGTCATGAACAGACTCTCACCAGTCAGCAGCCGTTTGCCCGCACCCATCAGCGCGCCCATGATCCCGCCGCTCCTGGACTGCTGGCTGCCGTCGCCGAACACGGTCTCCATCTGGATGCCGTCGGTCATGTACATCATCGAGCCGGCTTCGGCCACGGCGCTTTCGCCCGGGTCGAGCTCGAGCTCGACAAACTGCATGTCCTCGCCGTAGATGCGGAAGTCGATCTCGTGCGCCGTGCGCACCTTGCCCGGCATCGGCGGTGGCGGCGGCGCGGCCCCGCCCTTGAGATACGCCGACAGCGACGGCACCGCCGCAATCGGCGTCCAGTTGGTCATGCCGGCCGTGAACACCAGCGTGTTGCCGTCGGCTGTGCCGTTCTCGATGCTGGAGATGACTTCCTGCTCGCTCACGGGCCCGAGCTGATTGCCCCCGATGGCCATGTACCACTGCTGCGCGGACATCTCGTTAGTCTCCTTCTGTGTTGAATGGCAGGCCTGAAGGCCTGCGCTACATGCCGGACGCCTCCGCGATGCGCGTGGCCGCCTGCTGTTCGAGCCGGGTGACGGTGGCGGCATCAAGCCCCAGATGCCGCGCCAACTCGTCGAGGTACCGCCGCTCGCCGTCGAGCACCTGCTCGTCGGCGCGGACGATCGAGAAGGCGAGCGTATAGAGGTCCTCTCGTACTCGAGGGTCGGCGACACCAGCGGCAATCTCGGCGAGCGAACGGGGCGCCTCCAGTTCGGGTGTCACAATCGCCTCGGCGCCCACGCTGCGCGCCTGCGCCAGAATCGCGTCGCGCTCGTGAGCGCTCAGCACGCCGTCGGCGCTGGCGGCCGACAGCGTCAGGCGAAGGACGCGGAGGACCTCGGGACTGACACCAGGCGCGCCAACCGACCCTGGCAGGGGCGGTGGCGCCACGACCGCCCCGGAGGTCGGCAGCGGCGGCGGCACCACCGGTCCGCTCGCCACGGGGCGTGGCGCTGCCGGCGTCGGGCCGGGTGGTGCGGCCGGCGTGCCAGCCGCCTGGGTCATCGTCTCGTAGACACCCCAGGCCAGGCCGCCCAGCGCCAGCAGCGTGCTGGCGTTGAGAAAGGACGACCGGCCGCCGGTGAGAAAACGGGCAACACCGCGGCTCTTCTTGCGCTTGCCGCCAAGCGCGCCCTGAATGACCGATCCGATCAGCTGTTCGACGTTGAGCGAGTCCACCTGCACCCTCGAATCAAAAGCATAGCAAGAAGCGCCACCCACGCGCGTGGCATAATCGATCTACAGATGAGTGATACGACGACCAGAGGGATCCGGGTTCAAGTGCGCAGCCAGTATCTCCCGGAGCGCAGCGCGCCACGC
This sequence comes from Vicinamibacteria bacterium, assembly GCA_016650245.1. Taxonomy (GTDB): domain Bacteria; phylum Acidobacteriota; class Vicinamibacteria; order Vicinamibacterales; family JAENWD01; genus JAENWD01. The sequence continues at coordinate 7,252 of JAENWD010000206.1, read as the reverse complement.
GACCAGCAGTACTTGTTTGCCTATCACATCCGTGTGGTCAACGAGGGCGAGGAAACCGCGCAGCTAGTGAGCCGCGAGTGGATTATCAACGACGCCGACGGCCACGTGGAGAGGGTCAAGGGGCCCGGCGTGGTCGGCGAGCAGCCGGTCCTGAGCCCAGGCGACGCGTTCGAGTACACGAGCTTCTGCCCGCTCAAGACCTCGGTCGGCTCCATGTACGGCAGCTATCAGATGGTGACAGCGGCGGGCGAGGCGTTTGACGCCGTGATAGCGCCCTTCACGCTCGCCACTCCGCACGCGCTGAACTAGTCAGACTACGGGCTACAGACTTCAGACCGAGCAACGCGCCGAAGACGACGATCTCGACGGACCCGCCCGTCGAGAAGCCCGAGGCCGTACGCGCGAGCCACGACAACACCCGCATCGCCAGTCGCGCGCCGATGCCGAGGAGCAAACCGGCGCCCAGAGCCTCGACGCACCAGGCAAACCCCGTACGACGCATCTCCGTGCGTTCTTCGTGTTCTCCGTGACTTCGTGGTTGGCGTACGGGATCAGTCAAGGTGCGCCCGCGCCGAGTCGCCCATCTCGACGCTCGACTGGAAGTACTCCTTCCACCGGCGCGTCACGGTGTCGGCCACCTCGGGTGCGCAGAAGAGTTCATCGGGGAAGCCTGGCTTCAGCCGCGCGTCGATCACGACCGGCGGCGTGTAGGTCACGTGGTGCCGGACGAGCCCAATGGCGGCGGCGTGGATGTCGCGCGCGGGCTCGAACCGCGTGAAGGTCGTCCACAGGAAGTTCACCGGGCTCTTCGCCGCTCGGGTGGGCTCGTCGGTCAGCACCAGCAGGGGCCAGCCGGCAAACGCCGGGTGGCTCGCCAGTCTCGATCCGGCGTCTGGGTCGTCGGCATAGCGTGGACCCCCGACCACGAGGCACCCACGGCAGAACACGCGCACGTCGGTGACATCGGAGGGAGGCGGCGTGGCCGGACCGAACTCGCCGGGCAGGTCGCGCACGGGATCGCCCAGCCCCAGCCACACGCCTTTCGATCCTTTGTTGACCTCTGGGCCGGTGTAGTCCAGCGTGTCCATCGACAGGTTCGAGAAGACGTAGAGATCGGTTTCAGGATGCGTGCGCGCCAGCAGGTGCTCGAGGGTCGCGCGGAAGTCTTTCAAATCGACGGGCTGGTCGGTCGCGATCAGGAACTTGGTCAGCGACAACTGCCCTTCGCCCAGGATCCGGAACGCGCTGGCCATGGCTTCGCGTGCGTAGCGGTCGCAGACGATGGCGCCGGCCAGCGAGTGGTAGCCGGTCTCGCCGTACGACCACAGACCGCGCACGCCGGGCATCACCAGCGGGAACAGCGGCGACAGCAGCTCCTGCAGCAGGTCGCCGATGAAGAAGTCCTCCTGTCGCGGCTTGCCGACGACGGTGGCCGGATAGATGGCGTCCTTGCGCCGGGCGATCTGCCGGACGTGGAACACGGGATAGTCGTGCCGCAGCGAGTAGTAGCCGTAGTGGTCGCCGAAGGGCCCTTCAGGCCGTCGCTCGTGCGGCGCCACCTCGCCCATCAGCGCGAACTCGGCGTTGGCCACCAGCGGATGCGGATGGCCGCCAGGCGCAGTCGACAGCGGCAGCCGCTCCCCTGCGATCAGGGACGCCAGCATCAGCTCGGGGACGTTCTCGGGCAGAGGCGCGATCGCCGCGAGAATCAAGGCAGGCGGTCCGCCAATGAAGACCGACACGGGCAGTGCCTTCCCACGCGACTCGGCACGCTGATAGTGGAATCCGCCGCCCTTCCCGATCTGCCAGTGCATCCCCGTCGTCTGGTCGTCGTGGATGTGCAGCCGGTACATCCCCAGGTTGTGGCCCTTGCCGTCGGGATGCTCTGTGTAGACCAGCGGCAGGGTCACAAATGGCCCGCCGTCCTGGGGCCAGCACGTGAGCGCAGGCAAACGGTCCAGTGCGGGCGGCTCGACGACGTCCAGTACTGGACCGCGCACGCCGCGCTTGAGCCCAATCCGCAGCGCTTCGCGTCCCACATCGCGCGCGCCCCACAGCTTGGCAGGCGTCGGGGGCATCAGGGTCTCGGCGACCTCGACGATCCGCTTGATCAGGCGCAGGGGCCGAGTGCCAAACGCCAGCTCCGCACGCCGCGGGGTTCCGAACAGATTCGTGACAAGGGGAAACGCCTTGCCGCGCACGTTCGTGAAGCGCAGCGCCGGGCCACCCGCCGCAATGACTCGACGGTGGATCTCGGCCGCTTCCTGATTCGCGTCGACCTCGGCGTCGACGGTCACCAGGTCGCCGTCGCGCGCCAACTGATCGAGAAACGCTCTGAGGTCAGGGAAGGACATTGAGAGATTGACGATTGCAGATTGACGATAGACGATTACGGTTTCCGGCGGCCGAGTTTGGCGACGATGTCGAACTCTGCCTTCTTGACCGGTTGTACCGAGAGGCGCGCGCCCTTCCTGGTGACCATCATGTCTTCGAGGCCCTTGGTCGTCTTCAGCACGTCGAGCGGCACAACGGCGGGGAACGCCTCGACGAACGTGATGTCCACCATGAACCACAGCGGCTTGTCGTTCGTGCTGGCGGCGTCGAAGTACTCGTGGCCTTTCTTCCACGCCGTGTGATCGGGGTAGCCGGCGCGTGAGACCTCGGCCAGGCCCGTCACGCCAGACGGATCGGCGCTTGACGCGTAGAACAACACGCCGTCGCCGACCTGCATCTGGTTGCGCATGAAGTTGCGGGCCTGGTAGTTGCGAACGCCCTCCCAGCTGCAGACGCCATCACGCGCCAGCGCCTGGATGGTGTACGCCTCGGGTTCACACTTCATCAGCCAATACTGTCGAGGCACGATGACTCTCCTCTGCCTGTCACAATCACGATGGCGCGAAGCGGCGAAGGCGCGAAGCAATACATGATGTTGAACTTCGCGCCATCGCGCCTTCGCGCCATCGCGACTGTGATCATCGACTGTAAAGATCGATCACTCTCTCCAACGCTCTCCTGCACACCGCGCAGAACGGCACCTCGTTCCGGGTGAACATCACGCAGTCGGCTTGAGGCCGGTAGTAGCCGCGTGCCTCGTACATCGCGCCTTCGAACGCGCCGACATCGTGTGCGTGCGTGCCCGCGGCGAGCAACGTGGCCTCCTCCGTCTGCTCCGCCAGAAACAGCGCGTCCATCTCCGCTTCCGGGCGGTTGGCGGCCCGAATCGCCCGGCGCTTCACCTGGATGTCGCGCGAGAACGCCTCGAAGGCGGTCTTGTCCCAGGGCGTTGGCAACGGGGTGCCCGGTGTCACCAGGTCCTTCCACTTGAGCGACGCCTGGTCGCGTAACGCGGTGACATTCATCTCCCACGGTTCAACGCGATCGGCGGCGGGCAGGTAGGCCACATCCGACGTGTAGTACTCGTCGGCCAGTCCGGCGAAGTGGTGCCCGAACTCGTGGACGAAGACGTACGGCGCCCACACGCTGTCGGAGGCGACCGTGGCGTAGAGGTTGAAGATGCCTCCTCCACCATAGGTCTGGCCGTTGGCCAGAATCTCGACGACGTCGTAGGGCGCAAAGCTGGCGATGTCGCGAAAGGCGCGGTTGTCAAACGTCAGCACGTAGCGCTCCGAACCGAACGCATCGTAGGTCGCGCCCACCGGGGATCGCCGGTAGCGACCGGTTGACGGGCGTGCGATGCCGGACTCGGCCGACGCCGGGCTGAGGCCCCACACGTTGAAATCTGACTTGCGCGACTTGAACGGCTCGACCCTGAACAGGATCTCCACGAGCCGGCGCGCGTCTTTTTCGAATTTCGGCCGCTCGGTGGCCGTGTAGCCGTCCCCGAGTATGAGGAGATCGACTTTGGTGGCAGAGTCGCCGTTGTTCAGCAACTCGATCACCGGACCAGGCGACGGTGGCGCCGCACGGTCGATGAAGATGCCGGAGGGATCGATCGTCGTCGACCACGCCTCGCGAAACGCGTTCTGGCGGTCGCGCTTCTTCACGACGACCTGCACCGGCGCCGACGGCATCGGGAAGCGCAGGGACTCGTGGAACGTCCGCGCCGCGGTTTTCGCCTCGCCGGTCCCCTCCCACTCGCCGAAAATCGAGGCGAACCCGCGCGAGTAGACGACGCGATTGGACGCGCGATCGATCACCTCGAACAGGTACTTGCCCAGGTTTGTGTCGTCAACGGGCCGCGCCGGATTGCCAGGCCACGGCATGGGCTCAACGACGAGCCGGTCGAGCGAGAAGACTTCGGATGTGGCGGTGCCGGTATGGTAGTAGTCGAGGCGCAGGGTGCGGGATTGCGCCGAGACGGTCGCGGTGTTCAACATGCACCCGACCAACACGACAAGCGGGACCGTCACCGCGTCAACTTCCGATACTTGATCCGATGCGGCCGGTCCGCCTCTGCGCCCAGGCGCCGCTTCCGATCCGCCTCGTAGTCCTGGTAGTTCCCCTCGAACCACGCCACCTGGCTGTCGCCTTCAAAGGCCAGCATGTGCGTCGCGATGCGGTCCAGGAACCACCGGTCGTGGCTGATGACCACGGCGCAGCCGGCGAAGTTGAGCAGCGCGTCCTCGAGGGCGCGGAGGGTGTCGACGTCGAGGTCGTTGGTGGGTTCGTCCAGCAGCAGGAGGTTACAGCCGGTCTTGAGCAGCTTGGCCAGGTGCAGGCGGTTGCGTTCGCCGCCGGACAGCGCCCCGACCTTGCGCTGCTGGCTGGCGCCCTTGAAGTTGAACCACGAGCAGTAGGCGCGCCCCGGCACGGTGCGCTTGCCCATCTGGACCTCGTCGAGCCCGCCGGTGATCTCCTCCCACACACTCTTGTCTGCGTTCAACGCGTCGCGCGACTGGTCCACATGGCCCACCTGGACCGTGTCGCCCAGGCGCAGCGTCCCCGAGTCCGGCTGTTCCTGCCCGGTCATCATCCTGAAGAGCGTGGTCTTGCCGGCGCCGTTGGGGCCAATCACGCCGACGATGCCGCCGGGTGGCAGGGTGAAGTTGACGTCGTCCATCAGCAGCACGTCGCCGTACGCCTTGCGCAGGTGACGTGCTTCCACGACCACGTCGCCCAGACGCGGCCCGGGCGGGATGAAGATCTCGACCGTGTCGATCTTCTGCGCCTGGTCCTGGTTGAGCAGCTCTTCGTAGGCGTTGAGTCGCGCCTTGCCTTTGGCCTGGCGCGCGCGCGGCGACAGCCGAATCCACTCGAGCTCGCGCTGGAGCGTGCGCTGCCGCTTGCTCTCGGTCTTCTCTTCCTGCGCCAGCCGGTTCTGCTTCTGGTCGAGCCAGGAGGAGTAGTTGCCCTCCCACGGGATGCCGTGGCCGCGATCGAGTTCGAGAATCCAGCCGGCGACGTTGTCGAGGAAATACCGATCGTGTGTGACCGCGACGACCGTGCCCGGGTACGCCGCCAGGTGGTGCTCCAACCAGGCGACCGACTCGGCGTCCAGGTGGTTGGTCGGCTCGTCCAGCAGCAGCAGGTCCGGCGTGCTCAGCAGCAGGCGGCACAGCGCCACCCGGCGCCGCTCGCCGCCCGACAGCCTGGTCACCTCCGCGTCGGCCGGCGGCAGGCGGAGCGCGTCCATTGCCTGTTCGAGCTGGCTGTCGAGCTCCCAGGCGTTGGTCTGGTCGATGCGGTCCTGCACCTTGCCCTGCTCGTCCAGGACCTTCTCCATCTGGTCCGGCGACAGGTCTTCGCACAGCTTCAGGTTGAGCTCGTCGTAGCGGTTCAGCAGGTCACGAATGGCCTGCACGCCCCCTTCGACGTTGCCCTGGACAGTCTTGGACGGGTCCAGCGTCGGCTCCTGGTGCAGGAAGCCCACCGTGATGCCGGGCGAAGGGAACGCCTCGCCGGTGAAGTGGGGATCCTCACCGGCCATGATCTTCAACAGCGAGCTCTTGCCGGACCCGTTCATGCCGAGGACGCCGATCTTGGCGCCCGGGTAGAACGACAGCCAGATGTCGCGCAGGACCTGGGTGTCGGGCTGGTGAATCTTCCCCAGCCCTTTCATGGTGTAGATGAACTGCATAAGGAATGGACGATTGAAGATAATTGAAGATTGCAGATTGCAGATTGTGGGCCTGCATCGAGTATACCCCGTGGGTCCTGGGAGTCCGGACGCCGCGAAGGAATCCGCGTAATCTACAATCCACAATCTGCAATCTGCAATTCCTCATGCGCCGCATTCTCCACATCGACATGGATGCCTTCTACGCATCCGTGGAGCAGCGCGACGACCCGTCGCTGCGGGGACAGCCGGTTGCGGTGGGCGGACCGGCGGCCAGCCGGGGCGTTGTCGCCGCCGCCAGCTATGAAGCCCGCCGATTTGGCGTCCGCTCGGCGATGCCGATGGCGCACGCGGTGCGCCTGTGCCCGCACCTGGTCATCATCCGGCCCGAGTTCAAGAAATACCGCGCGGTGTCGTCGCAGGTCTTCGCGATCTACCGCGAGGTGACGCCGCTGGTCGAGCCGCTCTCGCTCGACGAGGCGTATCTGGACGTGACCGTCAACGCCTGGGGCGAGGCTCTTGGGCGCACGGTGGCCGAGCGGCTGAAGGCAAGAATCCGCGACCAGACCGGTCTGACGGCGTCGGCGGGCGTCGCGCCCAACAAGTTCCTGGCGAAGATCGCGTCCGGCTGGCAGAAGCCGGACGGCCTCACGGTCATCGCACCCGAACGGGTGGAGCGCTTCCTGCACGGGCTGCCCATCGACGCACTGTGGGGCGTCGGCCCGGTCACGGCCACGCGGCTGCGCTCGCACGGCATCGACAAGCTTGTCGACGTGCGGGCAGTCGCGGTGGACGATCTGCGCGCGATCGTCGGCAGCCTGGCGCCCTGGCTGCAGCAGCTCGCGCAGGGGGTGGACGAGCGGCCGGTCGAGCCCAACCGCGAAGCCAAGTCGGCCAGCAGCGAGAACACGTTCAACCGCGATCTCACCGACCTGGACGAAATCCGATCGGAGGTCGACGAGATGGCACACGACGTCGCGGCGTGGCTCGTGCGCACGCAGAGGCGTGCGCGCACGGTGACCCTCAAAGTGCGCTACCACGACTTCACGACCATCACGCGCTCTGTGACGATCTCGCCGCCCACCGACGACGCCTCCCTCGTCGCCTCGCGCGCCGTGGCGCTTCTCGACCGGACCGAGGCAGGCGCACGTGCCGTTCGGTTGCTGGGTGTGGGAGTCCACAACCTTTCAGGGCTCGACCAGGAGCCACCGTTACCCCGACCCTCGCGGCTGCCGC
>JAENWD010000205.1 GCA_016650245.1 Vicinamibacteria bacterium | reverse complement strand
GCTCGAGTTTCAGCCACCGGATACGGACCGGTTCCCGTGCCTGCGCCTGGCCTACGACGCACTCATCGCCGGCGGGACCATGCCGGTGGCGCTCAATGCCGCCAACGAGGTCGCCGTGGACGCATTTCTGGGGGGACGGCTACCGTTTCCCGCCATTGCGCAGGTCATCGAACGGACGCTGTCGGCACACGATGTGCAAAGGACCGACTCGCTTGCCGGCGTCCGCGAGGCGGATCGCTGGGCGCGCGAGTATTCCCGGGCGCTGACCGGCAGCTTAGAATTGCCAGTGTAGGGGGCCGACGCCTGTGTTGACGACGCTGCTGTCTTTCGCTTTTGTCATCGGAGTGCTCGTTTTCGTCCACGAGCTGGGCCATTTCCTCGCGGCCCGGCGCGTCGGCGTGCGGGTGCTCGCCTTTTCTGTCGGCTTCGGTCCACGTCTGTTGGGGTTCACCCGCGGCGGCACCGAGTACAAGATCGCCGCGATCCCGCTTGGGGGGTTCGTGAAGATGGCCGGCGAGACCGCCGAGGACCAGCGCAGCGGCGCGCCCGACGAGTTCCTGTCGAAGAGCAAATGGCAGCGATTTCAGGTGCTCATCGCTGGCCCGGCGATGAACATCGCCCTGGCGGTCGTGGTGCTGTGGGGCGTCCTCCTGCAAGGCGCCGACCTTCCCGCGTATCGCGACATGCCGCCCGTCGTTGGGGCCATCGAGGCCGACGCGCCGGCGCGGACTGCGGGCGTGCAGGTGGGCGACAGGATCCTGCGCGTGGACGATCGCGCGGTCGAGACCTGGGACGACTTCCTGATCACCATCGCGGGCAAGGCGCGCCGCGAGGTGACGCTGCTGGTCGATCGTGGCGGGCAGCAGATGCGGCTCGGCGTCGTGCCGGCGGCAGAGGGCAAGTACGAGATCGGCGAAATCGGCGTCCTGCCGAACACGCATCCGCACATCCGGTCGGTCATCGCGGGCGAGCCAGCCGACAAGGCCGGTCTCAAAGCCGAGGACGTGATCCTGGCGATCAACGGCGAGACCGTCAGCTTCGCCCGGCAGATCTCGGCCCTCATCAACAAACAACGCGGCGGTGAGATCGCGATCCGCTTCGCCCGAAACGGGCAGGAGCAGGAGGTGCGGCTCACGCCGATCAAGCGTGCCGAGAAGACCTGGGCGATCGGCATCGGCATCAGCGACCAGCTCACGCACGTGGACCCAGGCGTGTTCGAGGCGCTGACGATGAGCGTGGCACAGAACTGGGAGGCCACGGGCCTCATTTTCCGCACGCTGGGCGGCTTGTTCACCGGCGAGACGTCGCCGCGTCAACTGATGGGTCCGGTGGGGATTGCCTCGCTGTCGGGCGAATCGGCGCAGGCCGGCATCATCCCCCTGCTCGGCTTGCTGGCGTCGATCAGCCTCAACCTCGGGCTGCTCAACCTGATGCCCATCCCCGTCCTCGACGGCGGGCACATCCTGATCCTGCTGCTCGAGGGCATCGCGCGCCGGGACTTCAGCATGCGCATGAAGGAGCGGATGTTGTTTGCCGGCCTCGTCCTGCTGATGCTGCTGATGGTGACCGTCATCTACAACGACCTCACGCGCATCCGCTGGGTCGAGAACCTGATGTTCTGGAGGTAAACTCGGCCTTCAGCCTTCAGCCTTCAGCCTTCAGCCTTCAGAATTCGGCCACTGTCCGTTGCACTCGCGGACGGTGTCGTTTCTACATGACGGATTGCTTTGGCTCGAGTGCGCTTCAAACGCCATAACTTACTCGTACGCTTGAACTTCTGCCGCACATCGGCCTTGCGAGATTTCTGGCCCGCATTTGGCACAGACTCAGCTAACAATCCCTGAAGGCCAAAGGCTGAAGGCTGAAGGCCGCGAAAGGACTCCTCCATGTTTGGTCTTGCTTCAAGCGCCCTCATGCTGACGCTGCTCGTGTTTCAGGCGCCGGTTGCGGCGCAGTCGCCCGCCGCACAGGCGACCGCGTCGATCACCGCGACCGACATTCAGCGGCTGCGCCAGGCGCTGGCCGACGCGACCGCCGAGGTCGACCGCGTGAAGACGCGCGACGCCGCGACCTCGTCGCGGCTGGCGCGCGAGCTCGAAGATCTGCGCGACGAGGCGGCGTACCTGCGCGTGAAGCTGCGCAAGGAAGGGCGCGTGTCGCGCTCGGAGTACTTCGACCTGCGCGATCGGATCGACGACCTGCGTGCGCGCGCCGGAGCTGACGTGGCGACCGCGAGCAAGCGCGAGCGCGAGCGCAGCGAGCGTGAGATTCCGGTCGGCACCGAGATCGACGTGCGGTTGGTCGACGGCATCAGCTCGGGACGCAACCAGGTGGAAGATCGTTTCGTGGCGATGACGGTGGTTGACTTGCAGTTGGGCGAGCGCGTCGTGATTCCTGCCGGTTCCGAAATGCGCGGCATCGTGAGCAGCGTCGACAAGGCGGGTCGCGTAGACCGGAAAGCCAGCCTCACGCTCGCCTTCGACCGCATCACCATCAACGGGCGCGACCGCGAGATTCGCGGCATCGTCATCGACACGATTGAGGGCCCGGGCGTGAAGGGCGAGGTCGCCAAGATCGGCACCGCCGCCGGGGCCGGCGCGATCATCGGCGGCATCCTCGGCGGCGTGAAGGGCGCGATTGCAGGGATCCTGATTGGCGGCGGCGGCATCGTCGCGGCCACTCCAGGCAAGGACGTCGAGCTGGCGCCGGGCACCATCCTACGCGTGCGCCTCGATCAGCCGCCTGTGATTTAGCGTTTACGTACGCCAACCACGGAGAACACAGAGACTGCACAGAGCAGGAAATGGTTTCGTTCGGATGAACCCCAGCGCCGGGATGCATCCGAACGAAGCCTTTCCCGACTCTGTGCGTCCTCCGTGTTCTCTGTGGCTCTGTGGTTGGCGTACGTGATCAGCGGCGGAAATGCGCGGCGATGGCGTCGACCAGTGCGTCGAGCGTGTACTCGGTCGGCATGATCGAGACGGTGATGCCGAGGCGGCTGGCGGCTTCGGCGGTGACTGGGCCGCAGACGGCGACGACGGTCTGCTGCAGCAGGTCGGCTGCCTGCTCTGCCCCGAAGGTCGCGGCGAAGTTGCGCACGCTGGCCGCGCTGGTGAAGGTGACGACGTCCACCTGGCCGTCGAGCAGCATGCGGTAGAGATCGGGGTCGCGCTCTGGATCGAGGTCCGCCGGCAGCGCGCGATACGCGATCACGTCGGTGACCTCGGCTCCGGCGGCCTTGAGGGCGTCGGCCAGTCGCTCGCGTCCAACATCGGCGCGTGGCAGGAGGAAGTGCTTGCCCGCCACTTTCTCGTGCGCGTCAAGTGATGCGACAACGGCGTCGGCCTGAAAGTCGGGCGGGATCAAGTCCACCTTCACCGCGTAGCGCAACAGCCGGTCCCTCGCTGACGGTCCCACCGCGCACAACTTCACGCCCTTGAGCTCACGCACATCGCGGCCTCCGCGATAGAGCCGTTGCATGAACTGATCGACGGCGTTCACGCTGGTGAAGATGATCCAGTCGGCCGTGTCCACCGCGTCGATGGCGTTGTCGAGCGGTGCCCAGTCCTCTGGCGCCGCCATCCGGATCATCGGCGCGATGATGGGTTCTGCGCCGAGCGCCGCAAGGCGGTCGGACAGCTCGGCGGCGTCCTCTCTAGGTCGTGTGACGGCGATCCGCTTGCCGAACAGCGGCCGTATGTCGAACCAGCGCAGGTGCTGCCGCAGCGCGGCGACCTTTCCGACGACGAGGATGGCGGGGCGTTTCGGGCGCGACGTCCTGGTGAGCTCGGCAAGCTGCTCCAGCGTGCCGTCCACAGTCTGCTGGGCTGGCAGCGTGCCGTCGTAGATCACCGCGGCGGCATCGCTTTTGGGCCGGCCGTGCGACAGCAACGCGTCAAGGATCGCCGGCAGCTGCTTGGGACCGGCGTAACAGACGATCGTGCCCTTGAGCTTGGCCAGCGCGCCCCAATCCACCTGCGGCGCGGTCTCGCTTTCGTCCTCGTGACCGCGTACCAGCGTGAGCGTGTCGCCTGCACCTGGGTAGGTGACCGGCACGCCGCCGTACGCCGGAATGCCGATGGCCGCCGGGATGCCGGGCACGACCTCGAACGGCACGCCGTGTTCGTGGAGAAACAGCGCTTCCTCGCCGCCGCGGTCGAAGACGAACGGGTCGCCCCACTTGAGTCGTGCGACGACGCGGCCTTCGCGCGCCTTCTCCACCAGCAGGTAGCTGATGGCCTCCTGCGCCATCGCTCCCGGCGCCGCGGTGCCGACATCGATACGTTCGGCATGCGCGGGTGCGTGCGCCAGCAGCCGATCGTGGACGAGTGTGTCGTAGATCACGACGTCGGCCGCCGACAGGCACGCCATGCCTCGCACCGTGATCAGCCCGGGATCACCAGGCCCCGCCCCAATCAGATACACCTTGCCGCGCACCATAGGCGGGCATCATACGACAGATCACGTACGCTCACGTACGCCAACCACGGAGACACTGAGGACACAGAGGCCACACGGAGATCCTCTTTGGGTTTCCCAAAAAAGACCTCCGTGCGTTCTCCGTGATCTCTGTGTCTCTGTGGTTGGCGTACGTAGTCTACGAGGTTGGTCCGTAATATCCCTGCTTGGTTCGCGCGGCGGCGCCCGCACCGGTGACGCGCACGACGATGCGGCGCCAGGCGCCGTCGCGTTTGGGGTTCTTCGAGGAGTAGCCGACCATGTACTGGCTCGACAGCTCGTCGGAGATCTGCTCGTAGATGCCCGTGAGCTCCGTGGCCACACGTGCGAAGTACGCTTTCCCGCCGGTTTCCTGCGCCAGCTGGCGCAGGACGAAATCGGACTCGTTGAACGAACCTCGCACCCGCTCCGGGCCGCGGCTGCGCAGACCGATCGAGTAGATCGCGGTCTCCGACCGCTTGGCCAGTTCGAGCACCTCGTCGAAGCTCACCAGGCTCGAGGTGTCTTCGCCGTCGGAGAGCACGATGATGGCCTGTCGGCGGATGTCCTCGCTGCTGCGCGCCTGCACCTTCTTGAGTTCTTTCAGTGCGATGTAGATCGCGTTGTGCAGCGAGGTGGACCCGCCGGGCGAGGTCTTGCGGATGGCGGTTTCCAGGTCGGAGACGTTGCTCGTGAACGCCTGGGCGATCGACACCCGGCTGTCGAAGTCGACGACCTGCGCCAGGTCCGTCGAGCGGAGTTTGCGGGAAAAGCCGACGGCAGCGTCCTGCGCCGTGGTCAGCTTGTCTTCCATGCTGGCGCTGGTGTCGAGCAGCAGCGACAACGCGATGGGCAGGTTCGATCGGTTGAAGAAGGTGACCTCCTGCTTGACCCCGTCCTCGAACACCTGGAAAGAGGTCGGTTCTAGATCGGTCATGAACCGTCCGGCCTGATCGGCCACCGTGACGCTGAGCGACACCAGATCGACTCCGGTGCGGAACGAGGGCTGTTGGGCCGCGACGCGTGCACGCGTAGACGGCGCCGCCAGCGCCACCAGCAGCGCCACGGCCAGCGTCGCGACCCGGCGGGTCACTTCTTCGCTCCCGTCTGTTTCTCTCGCACCAGCGTGCCGCGTGCGCTGAGGTCCGGCTTCTTCACGCTCACCTCGAAGGTCCTGGGCGGCACCAGCACACCGGGACGGCCGTAGACGACCTTGTACTGATTGCCGAGGTCCTCGGCGACTCTCGCCAGCGCGTCGTTGTAGGCCATGCTCGACAGGAGATCCTGCCGGCGTCCGCCGCTCATGCGCGTGCCCTCGTCAACGACCAGCGCACGCTCACGCGCGTGATCGTCGCGGATCGCCGCGTTGGTGCGGTCGGTGAGCAGCACCACGTGCACGGCGGCGCCGCTGTCGCGGATGGCGTCGAGCGTGTTCTGGTAGGGTGTGTTGCTGAAGTCGGTGCCTTCACTTGTGATCACCAGCACCGCGCGCCGTGGGTTGTCGCGCCGGGCGAGGCCGCGCAGCGTCTGGACGAGCGTGTCCTGGAAGACCATGCCGCTGCCCGGTTGCGCGAAGATCTTCTCGATGCCCTTCCTGGTCTCGGCGATGCCCGACCGGTAGTCCATCAGCACGGTGGGCCGATCGGCCATCCCGACAAGCGCGATGACGGCCTGTTGCCCGGCCATCGTGTCGAAGAAGGCGCCGAGCGCCTTGCGGATGTCGAGGATGTACGGCTGACTGGCAAACGAGTTGTCGACGACGACCGCCAGATCGATGGGGTCGCTTGTACGTCCGGCGCGCAACACCTCGCGCGCCAGGCCGTCTTCTTTGACCACGAAGTCGGCGACGTCGAGGCCGCCCACCGGGTGGCCGGCCTTGTCGAGCACGCTGACGTAGGCCGCCTGCTCGGTCGTCTGGGCGTCGGCGGGCTGAGCCAGGAATGCACTCGCCGTCACGGCGAGCAGCCACACGATCGTACGCATAGAACGAAACCTCGTGAGGGACGTGGCAGGCGTCCGTGGGGGGAAGTGCCGGCTGAATCGAGTATAGGGGCCGGGACGCAGCCGGTCAAGCCCGGCTATTCCCAGAACTTGTTGCAACAGTGAGACTTGTGGACGTAGGATCGCGGTCATGTCGAAGCGGATGCTCATCATGGTCCTGGCTCTGGTGCTGCTGGTGGCGGCTGGCGCGCTGGTGTATGTCAATTCGACGTCCAAGACCCTCGCGGCGGCCGAGGACTGCGAGGACAAGCCCAAGCCGAAGAACGAATTTGCCCTGGCCGCTGAGTGCGATGCTCCCGGAGCTCCTGCGGCTCAGGGCGTGGCGCCCAAGGCTCCGGCGGCAGACTCGGGCAGTCACTGATGGCGTGGCGACTCGGGCGCGACCGGGGCCAGGCGGTGACCTCGCTGGCCAACCTGAGCTCGGCGGGCCTCGCCTTTGGCATGGCCGTGATCCTGGGCGCCGCCCTGGGCTATGGCATCGACCGCCTCCTCGGAACGTCGCCGTTCGGGTTTCTCCTGGGATTCCTGCTGGGCCTTGTGGCCGGCGTGCTGAACGTGTTCAGGGCCGCCGGGGTCTGGGGCAAGGGGAATTGACGATTGCAGATTGACGATTGCAGATTGCTTACGGGTCTCACGTCCGCCGCAATCCGCGAAATTTCTTAATCTGCAATCGTCAATCTGCAATCGTCAATGAGCTTCCTTTTGCGCCTTGAGCGGGACGCCCTCATCGCGTGCGCCGCGATGGCCGCCGCGGTGCTCCTGGCGCCGTTTGGAGGGCCATGGTCTGCCCTTGGTGTGCTGGGGGGCGGGGCGCTGGCTGCGGTCAGTTACCGGGGCCTGAAGGCAGTAGTGTTTGGGGCGGTCGGGGCGGGGTCCGGGCGCGCGGGAGCGCTGGTGAAGTTTTTCACAAGGCATGCTATGCTGGCGGTCGCGGCGTACGTTATGCTGGCGCGTTTGCGCCTGCCAGCGTGGGCCGTCGCTGCAGGTGCGTCCTCGCTGGTGGTGGCTGTCGTGATTGCCGCCGCGCGGGCGTTCGGCTCGGTGCCTGGTCCCGGGAATCCCCGATAGCAGTCGATGGAGAAGCTGCACCACGAACTCTGGATCACCCACGCCGTCAATGTGGTGTTCGGACCCATTGCGGCGGCGATCCTTCGCGCCTTCGGACGCGACGTACCGGTCGGCGCGCAGGTGATCCCCGATTACCTCGCGATGCTGATCGTGATCGCGGTCGCGCTGACCGCGCTGTCACTGGTCGTGCGCTCGCGTCTGAGCGTCGAGAATCCCGGCACGTTACAGGTCGCGCTCGAAGACTTCATCACGGCGTTCCAGGGCCTGCTCGCCGATTTTGTCGGACCCAAGGGCCCCGGCTATCTGCCCCTGGTGGCGTCGATCTTCGTGGTGATCCTGCTGTCGAATCTCTCGGGCCTCGTGCCAGGGCTGATGGCGCCCACCACCAACCTGAACGTCACCCTTGGATGCGCGGTGACGGTCTGGGTGTATTACCACCTGCAGGGCTTCAAGGAGCAAGGGGTCGTCGCCTACCTGAAGCACTTTGCCGTGCCGCCCGGCTCGCCCGTTATCATGGCGCCGCTGATGCTCATCATCGAGCTCATCGGGCATGCCGCGCGGGTGCTGTCACTGTCGCTGCGACTGTTCGGCAACATCTTCGGCGAGGAACTGGTCATCGTGATCCTCGCCAGCCTGGTGCCGTTCATCGTGCCGCTGCCGATGATGTTCCTGGGCCTGCTGACCGCCACCCTGCAGGCGTTGATCTTCGCCATCCTGACGATGGTCTACCTGGGGGGCGCCGTGGCGGTCGAGCACCACGACGAGGCGCACCACTGACGCAACTCGCGTTGTTCGCAAACTGGTTCTTGTGAGGAGGCTTTTCACGTGAGCACACGGTCCTTTGTCACTACTGCCCTCGTCCTCGTGGCGCTGGGTTTGGTCTCGCCGGTCTACGCACAGGAATCGGCCGCCTCCGGTGGCGCTGCCAGCGTCGTAATCCAGTGGTCGATTCTCACGGCCGGCTTTGCGTTGGGCATCGCGGCGCTGGGCGGCGCCCTCGGACAGGGCAGAGCCGTGGCCGCCGCCGTCGAGGCCATCGCGCGCAATCCGAGCGCGAGCAACGACATCCGCGCCAACCTGCTGCTGGGCCTCGTGCTCATCGAGTCGCTCGTGATCTACGTGCTGCTCATCTCGCTGATCCTCCTGTTCCTCGCGCCGTTCGGTGCGCCGAAGGTAGGCTAGGACAGCCTTCAGCCGTCGGTCATCGGCCTTCGGGCTGATGTCGCAATGCCGCGCCAGTCCATTCGGGGCTGGCGCGTTTTTTTTCCCGAAGGCTGAAGGCTGAAGGCTGAAGGCTGATCATGCGCTTTTCACGCCTCGACGCCTGGCTGCTCCTGATGACGTTTTTCTGGGGCAGCAACTTCACCGTCATCAAGGCGGCGCTCCGCGAGATGCCGGGACCGGCCTTCAACGGCCTGCGCATGGTGCTCGCCTCGGTCGTGTTTCTCGGGCTCATCAGCTGGCGCGACGGTCTCGCTCGCTCGGTGCGCGCCATTCCACAACGCGACTGGCTCCCGATTCTGGGCCTCTCGGTGCTCGGCCACGGGTTCTACCAGTACCTCTTTCTGGGAGGTGTCGCCCGCACGTCGGTCAGCAACAGCGCCCTGATCTTCGGCTGTACGCCCATCACCGTGAGCCTGCTGTCTGCGTGGTTGGGGCACGAGCGCCCCGGCTGGACACGCTGGGCCGGCACCGTTGTCTCGGTCACCGGCATCTACTTGGTCGTCGGGCAGGGCGCCCGCCAGGGCACGTCGTCGCTGGTCGGCGACGCGATGATCTTCGGCGCCATGTTGTGCTGGGCCGGCTACACGGTCGGGACCAAGCCGCTGCTGTCGCGCTACTCGCCGCTCTTCATCACCGGCCTGACGATGGCCATTGGCACCGCCGTCTACGCTCCCATCGCCCTGCTGTGGTTGCGCGAGGTCGATCTGAGCCGCCTCTCGGTCCCGGCCTGGGCGGGCATCATCTATTCCGCGCTCTTCTCGCTGGTGGCCGCCTACGTGATCTGGTACACCGCCGTCCAGAAGCTCGGCGGCGGCCGCACCTCGATGTACTCGAACATCGTGCCCGTGGTCGCGATGACGGTTGCGGCCATCGTGCTGGGCGAGCCGCTGACCGCGACCAAACTGGCGGGTGCGGCGGCGATTCTGTCTGGTGTCGCGCTCACGCGGCTCGAGCGCGCGATCGTCGCGACGCCGACCGAGTCCTGAGCCAGCAGGGCTGAAGCCCTGCCGCCATATGTGCGAACCAGCGGCATCGATCCTGCTAGAGTGGTGCCCGGAGTCGTACCGAATGCGCAGCGTTCGCGTCCTGGTGTCCTCGGCAGGGTTCGTTGTGCTGTTCGCCTGCGGCGGCGGAGGGGACAGTCCTCCGCGGAACAACCCGCCGTTGAACCCGCCGTCGAGTCCCCCGGTGGTGACCAATCCCTGCGCCGCCGCGTCGGTTGAAACCGGCGACATCAGCAGCGGGCTCGACGTGAATCCGGCCGCGGGGCGGAAGCGGGGGCCCGGTGCCAGCAGGGACCCGCGCGTCGACGCCCCGCAGCTCCTCTGGACGCACCAGGCAGCCCGGGCCCAGGGGCTCACGCTGGCCCTTGACGCCGGTCTGCCGGTCAACAACCAGGACATCGGCGAGATCGCCGTGCTGCAGGACAACGGCGACCTCATCGTGCGCGCGAACGCGTTCGATCTCAGCGATGTCGCGCTGCGCTTCACGCCAAACGGAGGCGGCTACGACCTGACACGCGCCGACGCCGCCTTCCGGACAACGCTGGGCACCCGGCTCGTGCTCGACGACGACGACACATCGGGCTTCGACCTGCCCTTCACCTTCAACTTCTACGGCACCGCGCAGCCGCGCGGCTTCGTCAACTCGGACGGCAACATCACGTTCGGCGAGAGCGACACGGCCAGCTCCGATCGCAGTGTCTCGCGCTACCTTTCCGGGCCGCCGCGCGTGTCGCCGTTTTTCGCCGATCTCGATCCGACCACCGGCAACGGCCGGCTGTTTCTGGCCACCGCAGCCGACGGCGTCACCGTCACGTGGTGCAACGTGCGCGGCTTCGACCTGACCGACATCGTCACGGTGCAGACGACGATGCTGCCGACCGGCGTGGTGGAAGTGCGGTTTGGGGCCAGCGTGGGACTGAAAGACGCAGTCGTCGGTCTCTCGCCGGGCCACACGGGGCAGTTCACAACCGCCGACCTCAGCGCGGCGATGGGCACCGCGGCGCCCGCGACGGCCCTGGGCGAGCGTTTCTCGCAGGACACCGACATCGACCTGGTCGCCGTCGCGCGCAAGTTCTATCAGACGCATCCGGACGGCTACGACCAGCTCATCACGTGGACCGACACGCGCGTGGTGAGCGGCAACACCTTCGCCTTCGAGACCACGGTCGCCAACGAGATCCGCGGCATCGGCACGGGCATCTTCGACTCGGCGAGTGACTTCGGCAGCGCCGCCCGGCTGCGCAGCCTCGTGCTGATGGACGCGCTGACCAAGTACCCGTCGAGTCCCACGCAGCGCTTCCTCGGCGAAGACTCGACGATCAGCCTGCTCGGGCAGGAAAGCGGCCACCGCTGGCTGGCGTTCCTCCGTTTTCGCGACGCCAACGGCAGGCGCTCGGACGAGCTGCTCGGCCGGGACCAGGCCCACTGGAGCTTCTTCTTCGACTCGGACGCGTCCTTCATGGAGGGCAACGACATCGAGGACCTCGGTGGCGGCGCGTTTCGCACGGTGGCCACCGTCAGTCGCTACAGCCTGCTGGACCAGTACGCGATGGGACTGGTCAGCCCGTCGCAGGTGCCGGCCTTCTTCTACGTCGAAGCGCCCACCAACAGCGTCCCCGACCGCGAGCGCGAGGACTCGCCAGACACCGGCGTGACGTTCAACGGCACGAAACGCGAGGTGCGGATCGAGGACGTGATCGACGCGATGGGC
>JAENWD010000204.1 GCA_016650245.1 Vicinamibacteria bacterium | reverse complement strand
TCGCCGTGGTCGTCGGCGATCTCGGTCAGGGCCATGACCCGCTCGGCGTACCACTCCGGCGTCACCGCGCCGCGCTCCATCCGCTTCTTGAGGATCGTGAGCTGCCGCGACCGGTTGACGATCTCGGGGTGATGGTTGACCCCGAGTATGCGCGGCATGGTGCCCGACCGATCGCGCGCGACCTCGATGGCGGTGAGCGCGTCGCCAGCAAGCCCGCACACGCCCAGCGCTTCACGCGACAGCCCCACCACGTCTGACGGCAGCCCGACCTCTGGCGGGATGAGATCGTACAAGCGGTTGTCGAGGATTTTCAGCCGCCGCTGATCCGGAAGCTCGCGCGCCAGGCGGCTGAACCAGGGATGGTCCAGCGCGGCATCGGTCAGCAGGTTGTCGACGATGCCCGAGCTCTTGCCGCCCTTCTCTGGTCCCCGCAACACGACATCGGCAATGCCGAGCCACCGGCACATCACGCCAAAGGTGTGGCACACCGCCAGTAGCGCCGCGTCGTCATCGGCGCGAACCGCGTCGAACAGCTCGAACAACGGCGCTTCCCAGGCAGGATCTTCGGCGATGCCCTGCGACCCGGCAGACACGCCGTCGTTGAGGCGCGGGTCAAGATGGCCGGGACCACCGGTGCCGACGTAGATCTGGTGGCGCCGACCCGGCCGCTCGGGAATCTGGTGCCCGCGACGCACGTCGTACGACAGCACCCGCACGCGCAGCCCTGCCTCGCGCAGCGCCGGCGTCAGGTCGCACACGCTGTTCTGGATGCCGTAGACGATGGCGTCGTGGCCCAGATTGGGCCACCCGTGATGCATGTCGAGGAGGGCAAGATCGATGGCCGCCTCGTCAACCCGCGGCACCTCGGCGCCGCGCTCCACGCGCGCAAACGCAAACGTCGGCTCCGCGCCGGTCGTCGGGCACGCGGTGACGCACACGTCCTGCCCGTGCGTCAGCCGATGCTGGCAATCAAACGGCACGCATCCTCCGGGTGATCACGTACGCCAACCACGGAGACACGGAGGACACAGAGGCGTCACGGAGAATGACGTTGGCAACGTTGGAATGCGCCCGAACGTCGGAAGTACATCCAACCGACCCAGGAGAACTCTGTGCGTCCTCCGTGTTCTCCGTGTCTCCGTGGTTGGCGTACGTCATTCAGTCGGCCCTTGGTCGGACGATGTAGGACGGCACCTGGCCGCCGCCCGAGGTGACGTTGGCCAGGCCCCCGGCGCTCAGGCGCGTGAGGAAGCCGGCGAGCTTGCCGCGGTAGAGATACGGCGCGCAGTCGACCAGCATGTCGCCGATGACGGCGCCTTCACCGGGCGTGAAGCGCGGGAACAGCTCGCGGCGCACGTGGATCTTCTCCTGCACGATCCACGCATCGTCGTGCCCGCCGAGCGCGCCGGCAATCGTGGCATCCCACGTCGCCTCGTCGGCCTCCCAGCCCAGGGTGACGCCGTGGCCGCCGAAGTCGTCGTTGGGCTTCATCACCAGGTCCGCGCGATGCGCGCGGACGTATGGAATCAGGTCGATGGTCGCGCCGTGACGCTGGGTCGTGCCTTCGCGCACCAGACGCGTCCACGGCACGTGCGGCGCAATGGTCGCCCGATCGGAGGCGTCGAACAGATCGGCGAAGCGCTGGTCGGTCAGCACCGCGAAGAACGCCTTCTTGTGCGGCAGCTTGCAGCGCAGCGTGTTGGCGACGCACACCGCGCGGGCGGCATAGGCGTCAACCAGCGCACGGCAGTCGTCTGGCCGGTCCACGATGTCGTTGATGAGGCACCGGCGATAGACCAGGTCGATGTGTCGCCCGTCGAGCGTGAGTGACGTGCCGTCGAAGGCCAGGTCGCGGGGGTCGCACACCAGGGTGGGCACGCCCAGGTCGATGAACCGCGCCTGCAGCATCTGGAACTCGGCCCACGTCGGCACGCCGCGGAAGTCCACGATCGCAATGGTGGGAGGGCTCGCCCTCCCGCCCCACTCGCGATAGCTGGCCAGCAGGGCGTCCAGCAGCGGCCCCATCAGCTTCGGCGCACTGGCGTCGTACCGCTCGCGAAAGCGTTTCGTGACGGCCAGCGAGTCGAATACGCCGACCAGCGTCTCGGTGTAGGCAAGTCCCGCCGGTGACTCGGCGTTGTACTCCGCAAACTGGAGCGACCGGGGCAGGATGAACGAATCGAGCCGCGACGAGGTGCTGGCCCTCTGGTAGCCGGGATCGATGGCCACCAGCCCGCGCTCGGCCTCGCTGAGCGCGAGCGCGTCAAACAGCTCCGGTCGAGCCGTCGAGGCCGCCACCAGCGTCTCCCCCATCCGCGCGACCGTCTCAGAGACCCGCGTCACAAGCGCCAGCTGCTCCTCGTCGAGGAAATACGGCCGCAGGAACGGACAGTGGATGCGGTCGCCGAAGTGCAGGTGCCGCGCACGCAGCTCGGCGGTGAACGCCTCGGCGTAGGCCGGTGTCAGCTCCACTTCGGGGCGTAGCAGGCTGTGCCAGTGTTCAATGGCGTCGGTGACCAGCGACAGGCTACACCTCCGACTTACGTGCACGCGGCGCCCGAGGCCTGGCGGCTTTCGCCGCGCCTGATTCGCCAGCGCCAGTCGGCAGTACGACCGGCGACGCCACCGCGGACGCCGGCTGCCCGATCACTCCAGAGGCGGGACCCATGCCGACCATCTGCTCCCACCGCGGCCACGGGTTGGTCTGATCGCCGCCACGCGCACGGTCGATGACCAGGCGCGACATCTTGTCGAGCACCAGCTCGAAGTAGTGCTGCGTGATGCGGTCGCGCTCGAAATCCGGCGCCGGGTTCAGGAAGTCGATCGCGTACGGCACCCCGTTCTGCACGGCGAACTCGATGGTGTTCATCTCGTAGCCGAGCGCCTGGTTGATCGTCTGCGCGTCCTTGATCACGCGATCGCCGAGATCGGGCGACAGGTAGCTGTGATTGACGACGTAGCGGCGTTCCCGGGGGTCGTAGTGGACCGGGACGATGTCGGTCTTGCCGAAAGTGAAGCAGCGCACGTACTGGTCGAAGTCGATGAACTCCTGCAGCGTCATGCAATACGGCGCCGTGCGGTCGTAGGCCGCCAGCAGCTCGTCGACGTCGTGCACCTTGTAGACGTGCCTCCACCCGCCACCGGAATACGGCTTGAGGATCGCCGGGCGGCCGACGTAGTCGAGCAGGCCTTCCCAGTCGATCGGGTACTCGAGGTTGCCGAGCGACTCCGACGTCAGATCGATCGTGGCCGGGTACGCCTTCTGCGGCAGCAGCACGGTCCTGGGGATCGCCACGCCGAGCTTGGAGGCGATGGCGTAGTTGAAGAACTTGTCGTCGGCCGTCCACCAGAACGGGTTGTTGATGACGTAGGTGCCCTCGAGCACGGCGTGCTTGAGGTACCCGCGGTAGTACTCGACCTCGTGCGAGATGCGGTCAACGATCACGCGGTAGCGCGCGGCCTCGCCCATCCTGGTCCCGCCCAACTTCACCATCTCGGCGGTGATGCCGTGCGGCTTGCCCAGCGCGTTGACCGCGTCGATGAACGCGGGGGGGAACGAGAATTCCCGTCCGCACATCAACCCTACGACTTTGGTCTCAGCCATGAAATCACCAACCCGCCCCAACCCGCCCCAACCCGGCCGAACCTGCTCAGACTCTCATGGCAGCCGGCCGCGTTTCGCGCACCAGGTGCTGGACGACGGCCTTCAGGTCGTTGGTGTCGCGGTACACCTTCAACTGCCGATCGGCGCTCGTGCCGTCGCGCAGGATGTTTCTCACGTGGTCCACGTGTGCCCGGCTGCCGAGCTCATCCACCACGTCGTCGACGAACTCGATCAGCTCGAGGGCCAGCGCGCGCATCGGCACCTCGGACTTCTTGCCGAAGTCGATCAGGTGGCCGTCGATCCCCCATCGCGCGGCGCGCCACTTGTTCTCTTCGATCAACGCGCGTCGATAGAGACGGAAGCCCATGTTCTTCGTGTAGAGCTTGTAGAGCTTCACGATGATGGCCTGCGCCAGGGCCGCGATCGCGATCGTGTCTTCGACGCGCGTGGGCACGTCGCATACGCGGAACTCCAGCGTGCCAAACGTCGGATGCGGCCGGATGTCCCACCAGATCCTCTTGCCGTCGTCGATGCAGTGGAGGTCGATCAGCAGGTTGACGTAGCTCTCGTACTCGCTCCACGAACCGAAGTGGTCGGGCACACCCGTGCGGGGAAAGCGCCTGAAGATCGTCGTGCGATACGACTTGAGGCCTGTATCGCGCCCCATCCAGAACGGCGAGCTGGTGGACAGGGCCAGCAGGTGCGGCAGGAAATACCGCGCCGCGTTCATGATGTCGATCGTCGCGGCCCGATCGGGCATGGCGACGTGGACGTGCAACCCGAAGATGAGCAACGACCGCGCCAGCTGCTGCAGCTCTTCGACGATGTTCTCGTAGCGCTCGCCAGGGGAGATGACCTGGTCGATCCACGACGAGAACGGGTGCGTGCCGGCAGCCGCCACCGCCAGGCCCACCCGGTCGGCCGCCGCACACAGCTCCGAACGGATCTTCAGCATCTCGTGCTGAAGCTGGGTGACGTCCTCGCAGATGTTCGTGCCGACCTCGACGATGGACTGGTGCATCTCGCGCTTCATCTGGTCGCCCAGAGACCGGCTGCCCGAGGCCAGCAGCTGCGAGACGTGCGAGCGGAGCTCCCAGGTGTTGGGATCGACGATCTGGAACTCTTCCTCGACGCCAATCGTGAACCGGTGGGCCATGGGGAAATGATAACGTGAAAGGCGAGATGTACGACGATGGCGCAGGAGACGCCCTTGGCGGCAACACTGTCGGCAACGTCCGGCAGCTCGTTCAGGTGCACAGCCCGGAACTGGGCAACCGCCGCGATATTCACGTGTATCTGCCGCCGTCCTACGAGCACAGCGGCCGGCACTACCCCGTCGTCTACATGCACGACGGACAGAACTTGTTCGACCACGAGATGTCGTTTGCCGGCGAGTGGGGCGTGGACGAAACGCTGGAGCGGATCGCTCATGAGGGCGTGGAGGCGATCATCGTCGGGGTGCCCAACATGGGCGATGCCCGCACGCACGAGTACAGCCCCTATCGCGACAACCGCCTGGGCGGCGGGGACGGGGATGCGTATGTGCGGTTCCTTACCGACACCCTCAAGCCGCTCGTCGACAGCCAGTTCCGCAGCCGGCGCGAGCCCGAGCACACCGGCATGGCCGGCTCGTCCATGGGCGGGCTCATCAGCCTCTATGCCTTCCTGCGCCGGCCCGACGTGTTCGGATTTGCCGGCGTGATGAGCCCGTCGCTGTGGTTTGCGCGCAGCGCCATCTTCGACGACGTGCAGCAGTTGCCCTCGTGGGACGGGCGTCTCTATCTCGACACCGGGACCGCTGAAGGCCGCCGGCACGTGAGGCAGACGCGCGAGATGGCGCGGATGCTGCGGCGCAAGGCGCGGCACCCCCGACTGCAACTGCGCTACGCCGAGGACCGCGGCGCCGGCCACAACGAAGCGGCGTGGGCCAGCAGGTTCGAGCGCGCGATTCGGTGGCTGCTCCCCCGTAAGCGCGGGGAGCTGAATTGGTGATTGCAGATTGCAGATAATTGCAGATTGCGAAATTACGCAGATTTGACGTCGCCGGCGTAGTTGATGACGGGCCCAAGGATATCGGGCCAGATCCGCGCGGCGGCTGCGGCCAGGCTCACTCCTACGGGTAGATCCACCAGCGATCGCAGCGCGCGATTGACGCGAAGTTTGCCACCCAGCTCCTCGCGGCGCCGTTGCGCCAGGCGGATGTGCGCGTCAGCGCGGCCCTCGAGCGCCTCGAGCGCGGCCGCGGCGGCCAGTTCCCCGCCGCGCATTGCCAGGCGCAGTCCGTCGCCGGTCATCGGGTCGATGAACCCGGCGGCGTCGCCGGCGAGCAACAAGCCTTCGACGCCCGCGCTTCCCACGTCCACCGCCAGCGGCCCCAGCATCGTCACCGGCGTCGCGCGGCGCGCGTGGTGAAACCGCGGGCCGAGTTGCTCGTCGCGCTGCAAGGTCTGTTCGAGCGCCTCGGCCTGCGCGGACCCGATGGCCCTCGCACGAGCCTCGGGCACGACCAGGCACGCGTTGACCAACCCGCCCGGCGTCGGCGCGACGCCGATGTAGTGGCCGCGGCGCACGTGCATCTCGCCCACGTCGGACAGACCGGCGACGCCGTCGAAATAGGCGCCGATGGCCCAACGCCTCGGCCGGCGTGGGCGGCGCGCCAGGCCGAGGGCGAAGGCCAGCGACGAGTGGCGGCCGTCGGCCCCGATCACGACACGCGCAGGCCTGGCCACTGCCCCGCCGCGCGTGCGCAGGAACACGCCGGTCACGCGCCGCGTGCCATTGGCGCCCTCGACAAGCGGAGAGACGACCCGAGCGCCCTGCTCCACCCTCGCGCCTGCACGGGTGGCAGCCTCGAGCAGCATCGTATCGAGCTCGCGGCGAAGGATCGACCGACCGACCACGCCTCCTGGGTAGATCGCGCGGACCGCGGCGCCGTATGGCCCAGTCACCAGCATGCCCGACACCGCCAGCGCGCGGGCCTCGACCTGGGCCGCCAACCCGTGCCTCGCCAGCAGCGCCATCGCGCCAGGATTCACGGAGTCGCCGCAGAGCTTGTCGCGTGGAAAGACTGCACGGTCGAGGATCGTCACGCCCACGCCCACGCGTGCGAGCACCAGCGCGGCGATAGCGCCTGCCGGTCCGCCTCCGACGATCAAGACGTCACTTGGCACTCGTTCCTACTCGTAACTCACCACTCGTAACCCATGACTCAACTCGTAACCCGTAACTCGTAACCCGTAACTGTCAGATGGCCCCCAGAACAATCGCGCTGTTCTTGGACCCGAACCCCAGGCAGTTGCACAGCGCGGCGGCAGGCCGCGCCGCCCGTCCCTCGAGCGGCAGGTAGTCCATGTCGCACGCCGGATCCGGGTCCACCAGGTTGGCCGTCGGGGGCAGGAACCCGCGCGCCAACGCAAGGGCAGTCGCGACGATGCCGGCCGCACCGCTGGCGCCCTGCGGATGGCCGATCATCGACTTGGTGGAGGACCCCGGCACGCGCTCGGCCAGCGGGCCAAACACACGCCTCGTGCACTGAGACTCGATGGCGTCGTTCAACTGGGTGGACGTGCCGTGGTAGTTGATGTAGCCGATCTCCTCGAGCGCGCGGTGCGATCGCTCGACGGCGCCGCGCATCGCGGCCACGATCTCGGCGCCGTCTGGATCCATCTGCACACGGTGATAGGCGTCGCAGGTCGAGTGGTAGCCCTCGACCGTGGCGTAGACCTGCGCGCCGCGAGCACGGGCACGCTCTTCCGCCTCGACCACGTACATCCACGCGCCTTCACCCAGCACGAATCCGTCGCGGCCTCGGTCGAAGGGTCGGCTGGCCTCGGCCGGCCGGTCGTTATAGTGCGTCGAGACCGCCCGCATGCGCGAGAACCCGAAGATCATGCCCGGCGTCACGCACCCGTCAGCGCCGCCGGACAGCAGCACATCGGCCTCGCCCGACCGAATCAAGCGGGCCGCGTAGCCCAGCGCGTCGGTCGAGCTGGTGCACCCGGTGGACAGCACGTGGCTGATACCGCGCAGGCCCAGCGAGATCGACACCTCGCTCGAGACCATCCCGACGATGCCGATGGCGATCGCGTAGGGGGTGACGTGGCGCCCGCCGTTGGTGAAGAAGTCGCGGTATTGCGCCTCGCCGACGTCGATGCCCCCGCCGCCGCTGCCGATGATCACGCCGGCACCGGGCTCGTCCACGCGAAGGCCCGCGTCGTTCCACGCCTCTCGCGCCGCGATCACGGCCAGCAGCGCCGCGCGCGAGTATCGCCTGGGATCGGCGCGCGACTGGCGGCCATCGTCGCCCTCGCCGTCGAGCGCCTGGGCGGCGTCGATCGTGACGGGTGGGACTGGCGCGGCGACCTGACAGGGGTACGACGAGGCGTCGAACTCGGTGATCGCGCGCGTGCCGCTGATGCCGCGCGACACGTGGTCCCAGAAGACTTCACGGCCGACGCCAAAGGTGGAGACCACACCGATCCCCGAGATCACCGCCCGGCGCGTCGTCATGTGGTCACTATAATACCCACCAGATGCACGCCTCTCCGCCGCGCGCGCCCCTGCTGGCCTGGCTCGGCGGCGGACTCTTTGTCGTCTCGCTCGCGTTCTTCATCTGGACTTTCTTCGTGCGGTTCGGCCGCGTGCAGCCCGACGGACCGCTTGCCTCGCCACTGTTGGTCGACCTTTCGCTGTTTGGCGCCTTCGCGCTCCACCACAGCGTGCTCGCGCGCAGCGGCGCGAAGCGGTGGCTCACCCGCCGCGTGCCGGCGCATCTGGAGCGCTCGCTGTACGTCTGGGTCGCCAGCCTGCTGTTCATCGCGGTGTGCGCGTTGTGGCGGGACGTTCCAGGCGAGGTGTATCGTCGCGAAGGACTATGGGCCGTTCCGCACTGGCTCGCAGTCGCGCTCGGAGCCTGGCTCACCGCGCGATCGGCCGGGGTGATCGACCCGCTCGACCTGGCCGGTATTCGCCAAGGCGGCGGTGACGCCGCATCACCCCGCTTCCGCGTGATCGGCCCGTACCACTGGGTTCGACACCCGATCTATCTCGGCTGGCTGCTGCTGGTCTTCGGCGTGCCGCACCTGACCGCGACGCGCCTGGCGTTTGCAGCCATCAGCTCGGCGTACCTCGTCGTCGCCATCCCGTTCGAGGAGCGCTCTCTGGTCGAGGTGTTTGGCGACGAGTATCGACGCTATCAGCAGGCTGTGCGATGGCGGTTGCTCCCCGGCGTCTGGTAAGCCGCGCGGCCTCACGCTTCCACAATCCCCAACGGCTCGGTGGTCTTCCACTTGCCGCGTGTG
>JAENWD010000203.1 GCA_016650245.1 Vicinamibacteria bacterium | reverse complement strand
GTGAGCACCGGGTTGGGCGCCGTTCCGCCGAGAGCGCAGAGCGAGCCTTCGATGATGTAGCCCGAAAGCTCCTCCAGCAGCTCGATGTCTCCCTCACGTCCATTTCCCGCAGTGATGCGCTCCAGAGTTTCCAGCATGCGCTTGGTGCCCAGCCGACAGGGCACGCACTTGCCGCACGACTCGTCCTGCGTGAACTGCAGGAAGTAGCGCGCCAGGTCGACCATGCAGTTGGTGTCGTCGACCACCACGAGGCCACCGGAGCCGACGATGGCGCCCGAGGCGCTGAGCTCCTCGTAGTCGACCTTCACGTCGAGCATCTCGTCGGGCAGGCAGCCGCCCGAAGGCCCGCCGAGTTGCACGGCCTTGAACGTGCGTCCGGGCAACATGCCGCCGCCGATGTCGAAGATGATGTGGCGCAGCGTGGCGCCCATCGGCACCTCGACCAGGCCGCCGTTGGCGACCTTGCCGGTGAGCGAGAAGATCTTTGTACCACGCGATTCGCCGACGCCCATGGCGGCGAAAGCCTCGGCGCCGTGCGTCATGATCCAGGGGATATTGGCGAACGTCTCGACGTTGTTGATGTTGGTGGGTCGGCCCCAGAGCCCCGAGACCGCGGGGAAAGGCGGACGGGTGCGCGGCATGCCGCGCTTGCCCTCGATGCTTGCGATGAGGGCCGTCTCCTCGCCGCAGACGAACGCACCGGCGCCCTCGCTGATGTGCACGTCGAAAGCGAAGCCGGTGCCCAGAATGTCGAGCCCCAGCAGACTGCGCTCACGCGCCTGCACCAGGGCGGCATGCAGACGCGCGACAGCGAAGGGATACTCGGCGCGCACGTAGACGTAGCCTTCGTGCGCGCCGATCGCGAACGCGGCGATCAGCATCCCTTCGAGGACAGCGTGCGGGTTGCCCTCGAGCACCGAACGGTCCATGAAGGCGCCGGGGTCGCCTTCGTCGGCGTTGCAGATGACGTATTTGGTCTCGCCCTTTGCCTGGCGCGCGAAGCGCCACTTGGTGCCGGTCGAGAACCCGGCGCCGCCGCGGCCCCGCAGCTTGGACTTGGTGATCAGCTCGATGACCGCGTCCGGGTCGTCGCCGGCGAGGACGTCGGCCAGAGCGGCATACCCTTCGTGGCTCAGGTAGTCGTCGATCGAGTACGGGTCGATCTTGCCGTTCAAGGCGAGTACGAGCCGCTGCTGCCCCTTGTAGAACGGGATGTCCCGCTCGTAGGGCACCGGCTCCCCGCTGTGCAGGTCGCGGTAGAGGCGCTTCTCGACGAAGCCGTCGCCTTCGATGCTCTGTTCGATGATGGCGGCCACGTCCTGCGGCCGGACGTGCGCGTAGAAGATGCCCTTGGGCTGGATGACGAGGATGGGCCCCTTTTCGCAGAAGCCGTGGCAGCCGGTCTCGACGAAGGCGACCTTGCCGTTCAGCCCGCGATTGGCCAGCTCCTCGACGACGGCGTCGCGCACGCCGAGGCGACCTGAGGCGTGGCAGGCCGTGCCGGCGCAGATGCGGATCTCAAGAGCGCCTTCGTGAGCTACTACGCTATCCGGGTGCAGCGCCTCGGCGAGTGCTGCCTGGATGGCCGCCGCGCGGTCGGTGGTCGTGATGCTCATTCGATACCCTCCGAGCGCCGCATGTCGACGACCAGCTTACGCGCTTTGTCGGGGGTCATGCGGCCGTGTGTCTCGTCGTCGCCGACCCTGACCACCGGCGCCAGGGCGCAGGCGCCGACACAACTCACGGCCTGAAGCGTGAAGAGACGATCCTTGGTGGTCTTGCCCACGTCCACCCCAAGCTCTTCGGAGAACGCGGCCGTGATGAGTGACGCGCCCGCCACGTGACAGGCCGTGCCGTGGCAGACGGTGATGATGTGCTTGCCCACCGGCGAGAGGCGGAACTGGTTGTAGAAGCTGGAGACGCCGTAGAGCTGCGACAGCGACACGCCGGTCTGCAGCGAGATCTCCTGGATCGCGAGGCGCGGCAGATAACCGTACGCCTCCTGCGCATTCTGCAGCATGGCGATGAGGCCGGTGC
>JAENWD010000202.1 GCA_016650245.1 Vicinamibacteria bacterium | reverse complement strand
TGTCGTCGTAGTTGTCGGCCCAGCGGTCGATGACGGCAAACGGCAGCAGGCACTCGATCTGATTGCCTTCGGCAATCTGCGACGTGGCCGTCGCCTTCACCCCTTGCGAGAACACGCCGATCACGCTCGCCATGAAGGTCGGCAACGCGTCCTTGACCGCGTTGCGATAGACGTTCACGCGGACGCACGTGTCGGTCGGCCCATCGAGACCCGGGGGGCATGGCGGGAAACTGATGTCCTGCGTGATGTCGGCGTTGCTGCCGCTGCCCAGGTCGATTGTGGGCGCCAGACCGAAGACCTTGTGCGATTCGCCGACGCGTTTGGCCGTCGCGCGCGCGCGATCGTAGTCGCCAGGCGCGTCGTACGCCATGGATATGGACGCGGCCAGCGCCGCGGCGTCGGCGACGTTTTGCGCCTGCCGACGGCTGCTCCACATGATGCCGAAGTCGATGACCAGGGCGCTGAATCCGAGCAACCCCAGCATCGTGACTGCGACATGCACCAACACCGCGCCGCGCTCGCGGCCGAAGAAATTGCGGGTCATAGGATCGTTCTCCGTCATATTGCTTCCGTCACCAACACGCCAACCCGGGGACCGTCCCCGCGTGGCGTTTCTTGCTGTGCGGCATCTGCCGCATCTAAAGATGCGGCCTACGAACTCAGTTCCGCGTCATCGCGGAGGCGGCGCGTCCGAGGGCTTGGCCGGCTCGCCTTCCTTCTCGGGCGCCGACAGGAACTCGCGAGGCTGCGTCGGCAGCGGCGGCACCTCATCGGGATCGAGCGCGCGCACCAGCCTCGGCGTAATCAGCACCATCAGCTCCGTGCGGTTGGCACGCTCGGCTTTCGACTTGAACAGATGTCCGATGATGGGGATCGCACTGAGAAACGGGATGTTCGACGAGTCGGTCTGCGAGACGTTGTCGAGCAGGCCCGCAATGGCGAATGACTGGCCATCACGCAGTTCCACCTCGGTTTCGGCACGCCGCGTCGTCAGCGCCGGAATACGGAAGCCCGAGATCGTCACCCCGTTGTTGAAGTCGAGCGTGCTGACCTCCGGGCGGACCTTCAGCCGGATGACGTCGCCAGCGATCGTGGGCGTGAAGCTCAGCCTGATGCCGAACTCTTTGAACTGCACCGTCACCTGGCCATTCGAGCCCGCGATGAACGGCACGGGAAACTCGCCGCCCGCCAGGAAGCTGGCTTCCTTGCCGTTGTAGGCGATGAGGTTCGGTTCAGCGAGACTCTGGAACAGGCCCTTGCCCCTCAAGGCCCGAAGCACCCCGCCGATGCCTTCGCTCTTCGAGAAGAAGAACAGGTTCAGGAGGTCGCTGAACGTGACGCTGTCACCCTCGATAGTGGGGCCAGAGAACTGCCCGGTGGTTGTTCGAGCCGCCCAGTCACTCCGGTTGGCGACCAGAGTGAGGCCAAGTTCCTGCATCGCGGTGCGGTTCACTTCGGCAAACCGCACCTGCAGCATCACCTGCTGGCTCTCGGTGCCGCCTGGCAGCTGGAGCAGGTTGATCACCTTCAGTTTGGCCGAGCTGAGCACCGCGATTTCGGCGGCCTTGAGCATGATGGCGTTGCTCGACACGCTGCCCGACAGTATCAACGCTTCATCGCTCACGATGACGCGAATATCCTCGCCTGGAAAGAGGTTCTTCAGCTGCTGCTCGAGGCCGAGCACACCTGCATCGACGACGACGTCGTACTGGACCCGTTGGGAGGCGCCCCAGATGATGAGACTGACGGTGCCCGCAGCCTTGCCGTCGATCAGGATCTCGCGGGGCTGCACGACTACTGCATCGGCGATTGCCGGGTTGGTGATCGCGATGCGCGTGACGTCGAACTCGGTCGTCAGCACGGTCGAGCGGCCCGCGGTCAACGAAATCTTCGGGTACTCGGTGGAAGTCGCGGGCGTCGGCAGCACCGAGCGGGGCGCCGAGGACGGCGTGCCCGCAGGTTGCTGCGCCGCGACCGGAAACCCACTGGTCGCCACCAGGACGAACAGCGCACCAAGGCCGAGCACTCGCGACACCGGGATACTCAACGGACCTCCTCGTCAGTACGCTTTGCCGCTCGAATAGTCTCCACGATGTACTTCGGCGGAGCCGCCGGCGCGACCGGCTTGGGGGCTGCCCTCACGAAGGGACGGCCCTCGACGACTTTCTTCACGGGGGGGGGACTGCTATCCCCAAGCAGTTCATTGAGCTTGGCGCCATCAGTGACCGTGGGCGCCACGTCGAGCGGGTTGCGCAACGTCAGTGTGATGCTGCCTTCCATCGACGCCAGCGTCAGCTTCTCGGCGTCATCGGGCGTCAACACCAGCGTGACCACGCCGGTAGGGATCGGCTTGCCCTCCTTCGTGGCGGCGTCCTGGTCGTAGCGTGTGCCG
This sequence comes from Vicinamibacteria bacterium, assembly GCA_016650245.1. Lineage (GTDB taxonomy): Bacteria > Acidobacteriota > Vicinamibacteria > Vicinamibacterales > JAENWD01 > JAENWD01. Next base: position 10,178 of record JAENWD010000202.1, on the reverse strand, counting down.
GCGGTCAGCACCTGGACGTTGCTCAACACGACCCGGGTCTGCGGTTGTGAATTCGGGATTCGCACATGCACCAGCACATCCACGTGGGTGCCTGGAATGACGAACCCGGCCACACCCACCACCTCGTTCACACGAATCGACACCGCACGCATGCCCTCGGGGATGCTCGGCGGCAGGCCCGCGCCGGCACCAACCGCCGCGAGCTTTGCCTCGGTGAGAGGCTCGTTCTCGGCAATCGCAACCAGCACGCCGCGATTCACGACCCGCTCGATCTCGTTGAAGGCCCCTGGCACCTGGTTCGCCTCGGGCCACGGCACCACCTTGACGTCATCTTTTGTAAGCATCAGACCGGACGAGAGTGGTCGGGTCGCCACCACCGCCTGCGCGCGGGCCACTTCGACCTCGCGAACGGGCTGGCTTTGTATGGCAAGGTACACGCCGTAACTGGCCAGACTGGCCATGAGGATGGCCACGGCCACAACAATCAACGTGCGTCTGTTCCGGTTCATCGAAACCCTCTAACTCGCCCCAGCGCCCGGTTCGAGTCGCATTTGTGACGTGGCGCGCAATACAAAGGAGTTGCCCCAGCTCGCGTTGATGAGCTGCATCACGGACCCGAGCAGCACGAACTGATGGGTGTAGACCACGTCCACTTTCCCGGAGCTGACCGTGAAGGTTGAGGCACCGGACGTCACGGTGAGGTCTGGGTAGGTGAGGGCCACTCCCGCGGCGGAGTTGGGGACCGCCGCGTTCAAGGCCGCCGTGCTCAAGCCCAGGCCGCTTTGGATGTACTGACGCACGCGGTCGCGCACGGCGGTCTCGTCGTAGCCGGGGAGCGAAGCCAGCCGGGCCCCCTCCCGCGCCGCGTTGGTGACCACTTCGTACCTCTGAAACAGGAAGCCAAAGTCCACGATGCCGCCCAGGACAACCAAAAGCAGAGGAAGCGTGAGCGCAAACTCGACAAGGGCCGCCCCTCGTTCATCCCGCCGCATGTTCGAGCGAGTTATCGGAGCCATAGCATAGTTACTGCACCCACGGTGATTGGGATGGCGTACGGCAGCCGCGGCCCCCTGGCCGACGCCAGTGTCAGTTCCGGCAGCGGCTGGACCCCCGCCACACGCCAGAACATCAGCAATCCCCAGAGATTGCTGACCGATTCACGAAAGTACCCGGTGACCAGCGACACGGCCACCCCAAACACGCCCCCCGCCAGGCCGGCGCACAACGCCAGCCACAGGGCGTCGCGAGGCCCCAGCCATGCCCCCAGCGCGGCCAGCAACTTCACGTCGCCGGCACCCATGCCACCGAGGATGAACCACGGTAGGAAGAGCGCGCAGCCGACGACCCAGCCCGCCAGGCCCAGGCCAAAGCCCGAGAGCCCCGCTGTCCACGTCCAAAAAACAAGAGCCGCCCCCGACGCCCCGAAGGTCAGGACATTGGGAATGCGGCGCGACATCAAGTCCGTGACGCAAGCCGCCAAGCTAGTCACCAGCACGGCCACGTCGGGAGACGACCAGGCAACGCTCGCCATCTACGGATCTGGCGAGGCCCAGAGGTTCTCGACTTCCACGTTGGCCGTCGTGTAGTGCGTCCCCATGAGCGTCACGATGTTCTGCCAGACTACGATGCCCGCGAGACCGATGAACGCCGCCAAATAGGCATACTCCACCAGGTCCTGCGCGTCGTCGTCTTCGACGAGGCGCCGAATGGCGGAGCGAATGTTCGCCGAGACCAATACATCCATACGGACCCCAGCAAATGGCCGACCGCCATGGCGGCCGGCCATCGCCTGAGGTTGTCCTACTAGGACGCGCCCATCAGAGTGCTGGAGATCGACGAGTACTTCGTGTTGATGCCGCTGCCGAGCGCGGTCATGCCCGCGATCGCCGCCAACGACACAAACGCGATCAGCAACGCGTACTCGACCAGGTCCTGGCCCTCTTCCTCACGCACGAAACGAGCAATCAGGTTCTTCATGTTCATCTGCCTCTGTCCTTGACCGGACAACTACCCGCGGAAGACCATCCCCCGCATGTCGACATGCGCACAACTGTTCGCGGTATGGTCACCAGCCGGCTGTGCGCCACGGCTGGCTCGCGTTCGCGTCCGAGTGACCGCCCGGTCGCGAATTTCCAACATCCCGGCAGGGCTGAAGCCCTGCGGCCACATCGATCCGGGCCTGCGCTACATCGGACGCGACGAAAATTCGACGTCCACCGCCGGCTGGGTCAGCGCCTGACGCAGCCGACTCACCACGCGCCGTAACGATCGCGTCCCCGGCTGCGTGGTCCACAAAAACTCGGCGCCGACGTGCCACGTGCTCCCGGCGCCCTGCACCTGCTGCACCCGCGAGATCCGCACGTTGTCCGCGTAGAAGTCGTCGCCGACGCGAATCCGCAAATCACCCGCCGTGCCCGTCTCCAGCCGCGTGCTGCTTTCAATCAGGCAGCCCGACGAGCTGATGTTCACCAGGCGCACCCGCACTTCCCGGGTAATCACCCCTACGCAGTCGTCGGCCGCCAGCACGTCGTCGATGACCATGGCCTAGACTGCCGCGCCCGCAACCAACACCTCGCCGGCGACTTCCGGACGACGCGATCGCTCGAGCACTTCGAGCCGCACGCGGTGCCGGACGTTGCCATCGAGAATCACCGGACGGCTCTCCTGCACGCGCACCTTGAGGGTGACGACCTGACCGGCACCCGCGACGTCCAGCGTCATCTGCTCGCCGATCACGCCGGGCGCCTGGCCGATCGTGACGAGGCCGCCGCTCGGATCTGCCTGGACGATGACGTCGCGGAGAACCGAGAGCGCGCCGTCCCACGGCTGTGCCGGGGCAAATCGTTCGTGTTTCCGCCGACCTGACATCGCCACCTCAGTGGAGCGCCGCACCCCTCAGATCGTGGCGCCGACCCCGATGCCCAACCGCAACGGCCGTGCCGGATGCCTCTACGTCCGAGGGTGTCTCGGTCGAAAGAGTAAGTTTATTCACATTTCCGGCATTTCAGGCATCAAATCCGCCCAACTGGTGTGTCAATACGGCTACAGACTGACTCCCCTTGTCTACTGTCTGTCAGATAAAACTCCCGGCGTCCAGGGATTCACGCTGTCGCACGGCCACCCGGTCGCCCACCTGGAGGCCCGCGCGGGCCGCTCCGCCCGCCGCCAGCTCGATCACCGCATAGCCCCGGAGCGCGGCGGCCATCCGCCAGGCTGGTACCGCCTGGCTCACCTTCACGACCTCGCCAGCTCTGGTGACAAAGAGGATGTCGATCGGAAACCTCATGAAGAAGGTGTGGACCGCATTCGTGGGGGCAATGACCAGGCCTGAGCCAACCGCCAGGCCTTTTCTACCTAGTAGCCCTTTCTTGCGCGTGGCCGACTCGACGGCCACTTCCAGGTCCGGCACGACCACCCTGCCCGACGGCTCCAACACAAGCTCGAACCTCGAGCCGGGCCCTGCCTTGGTCACGGCCGAGAGAAACGACGCCATCTACCCCTTATCGGCGCCACGCGAGCGCTCAATCACTTATCCTTTGAGGTTCGCAAACTGCGGCAGCACGGCAAACGGCGTCCTGAATCGCTCCAGCCTCTCACCGCGCTGCTCGATGCTCCCCGCCTCGAGGTTGCCCAGGAACTCTGCCGCCATTTGCAGATAGCCCATGCGCTCGGGCCGCAACCCCATCACCCGCGCACAGGTCGCATCCACCGCCACCAGGTCCTGCCCCATCACCACGCAGCCCACGGGACGCGGCGTGCCCATGATGGGGCCATCGCCTTCCATGCCGACGATGCCGTCCACGATAGCCAGGCCGGGGCGAATCGTCGCCGCGAGATCGACGATCGAGTTCTCGATCCCGCGAAAGTGCAGGATGTTCTTCGGCCAGCCATACACGGCGCCCGGTACGATGCCAAACAGGTTCTTCAGGCTGCACGTCATGCCCGCCCAGTGATGCGTCTTCAGCTTGGGCATCGAGACCACGAGGTCCGCCCGAAGCACCTCCACCGGCAACAGCAGATCGGCCAGCTCGGTGAACCGGCTGCCCAGCGCGGTCAGCTTCACATCGTCGTGATTCAAGTCCGCGAACCTCACATCGACGTCGCGCAAATAGTCAAGCAGGCCCGTCGCCGTGAGCAGGTACTCGATGTCGCGCCGATGGCCTGGCCCTTCGGCCACGACCACCTCAGCGGCCCCGGCACGCCGCAGGGCCTGGGCGGCGCCCACGATCAGCGCTGGATGCGTGTTGATGACTCGCTCGCGTTCGAACTCCACGAGGTTCGGCTTCAGCAGCACGCGCTTGCCGCGGACGTCCACTTTCAGCAGCGCGAGGCCGCGCCCGACGACGTCGGAGAGGTCGAGGTCGTAGCGGGCTGCCGGCAGTAGAGCCACGCTGGACGTCGAAGGATGCGCGAACCGCGCGGCGTCGTACGGGCGCGGACCGCGCCGACACGCCGCCGCGCCGGCCAGCGCCGCCAGCGGCAACGCCTTCAGCAGGTCCCTCCGCGATACCCCGTACCTCTGCGTCATCTCAATGAATCCAACCCGGTCCACCTGTCCAACCCGATCAACCCGATCCACCTGGTCCTAGACACGAAACGCCTCGTAGCCGCCGGCGGCGGCGGCCTCGGCGTACAGCGCCAGTGCAGTCACGTGCAGGTTGCCGAGGAACGCCGACCGGCGCCACTCCTGGTCGATCGCGTCGGCCAACTCGGGGGCGGGCTCGTCGAAAACGCCAAGCGCCACGCGTGTCAGCCCGAGCGCAAGGCCGGACCACTCGTCGAGCCTGTGAGTGCTCAGGTACTGCCGACTGCGTCGCACGGCATCAGTGTCGGCGTGGTCGCGCAGAGCCATCAGCGCGAGTGCCGTGGGCGGCGTCTGAGGTTCGAGCTGGCTGCCAAGGGCGTTGGCGTTGCCGTAGTTCCAGCCGCCGACTCGGCATACGCGATCCAGTAGCAAGCGCTGCCCTTCCGCGACCCGGGCTTGCGCCTCGGACATCGAACGAAGCCGTTTCAGCGCGATCACCGCCAGCGCGGTCGGCTCGACCCAACTGAAGGTGCCGTCGATCCATGGCCAGCCTTGCAAGGCGTTGTTCTGCACGAAGCCCGGCGATTGTGGCAGTTTCATGCCACGCGCACTCACCAACGCCGCCGTCAGCGCGTGGACCGCAGGTGTGTTGCGCGCCAGTGCGGCGAGGACAATGGCGGCCAGTGCGTTGAAGCCGACGTTCACTGCGCCGCTGCTGCGATCGAGGAACCACCCGTCACGCCGCGGCCACTCGGCCAGTGGATCTGGCGTGACGCGCTCGCCCGCCGCGTGCAAGGCGAGCAAAGCCCACGAGGTGGGTTCCAACCGGGATGTCTTGCCCGCGTAATACGGCCAGCCGCCATCGGGGTTTCTCGAAGCAGCCAATGCTGCTCGGAGACTCGCCGAGGTTGGGTCGGGTTTGGTCACGTTGGGTCTGGTTGGGCCTGGTTGAACCCGACCCAACCGTCTCCGGGCCGTCTCCGGGCCGGTGATCAAATGGTCAGGCGGACGCGTGCCATGTACCGGACCGGCCTTCCGTCTTTGTACGCCGGCCGGAACTTCCACATCTTCGCGGCCGAGACGAGCATCCGCTCGTGGTAGCGGTTGCCGGGCGAGATCAGCTTCACGTGCAGGACGTCGCCCTGCTCGTCCACCACGACCTCGATGGTGCCGATCTGATCGGCCGGCACGCCAGGCGGCAATTCCTTGGGCAACACGGGACGCACGAGCACGGCGGGCGTCACCGTCGGGTCTGCGGCGGTGAACACGGCGATAGGGTCTTCGACGACAGGCTCGAGTGAGGCAGGCGCCGGCCCGGGTTCAGGCGTTGGCGGAACCACAACCGGCGTGGGCGGTGCCACAGCCACCGGCGCAGGAGCCGGTATGCCAGCGGCCACCACGGCAGCCGGCGTGGCGGCACGGCGCGAACGCGGACGCGGCGCCGCCGCCATCTTCGCTTCTGTGGACGGCTTCGCGGTCGTGGCCATCGCAGGCGCAGGGGGCGCGGGCGACCCGACCAGCGAGTTCACCGCAGTGCGCACGGCGTCGCTTGCGCGACCGAGCAGCGAGCGCTCGCCCTGCGGCGCTGGCGGTGGAGGTGTGGGAGAGGCCGGGACGGGCGCAGCCTGCCCTTCGGGCGTAACCGCCTGCGGCTCCGGGACGACGACCGCGGCTGCGGCAGGAGGCGCCTGGGGAGCACGCGCCTGCTGCCACACCCACAGCCCGACCGCGATGGTCACGACGCCAATCGCCGCGACAAGCGCGATGGGGACGGTCTTTGCCGTCTTCTGCTGCTGGAGGAATTCCGGCGGAGCCATCACCTGCGTCACCTCGGAGGCGCGCTCCTTCAGCCGCTTCAACTCTTCATCGGCACGGCTGGTCTGCTCGGCCGTCAGGGCGCGACCTACCAGACGCTCGACGTCGGACCTGCGGCCGGGGCGCTCGAAGAACGCAAGGTTACGCGAAAACTCGGCCACCGTGTCGTACTGCGGCGGTTCGGCCACATTTCGACCGACAAACTGCTCCAGCTCCGGCGGAACCGGAGTGCCGTCGATCAGCAGCTTCAGCATCACCGCCACATGCCGCACGGGGATAGCGGGCTCCGGGCTGCCCGGTATCGCCACCACGTCGCCGTTGGGGATCAGCGCGACGTGTTCCAGGTCCGGCAACAACTCGGCCGAGCCGGATGTCGTCTTCACCGTCTGGATCAGCTCCTGGACGACGGCCACGGCTTCCTGCCAGATCGGGGTGACGTTGCGCGCGCGGAGATCGGCCAGGGAAACCATAGTTTGACTACGGACTACGGACTAGGACTACAGGCTACAGGTTAATACGTCTTGTCCGAACTGTCCGGACTGATTTCGTCGACAAACACCGCGGTGTGCCCCACCAGCGGTGGCAGCAGCCGCGGCGAACGCATGGGGCCCGTGGGCGCGGTGCCGGCACGGAACGCCCGGAAATCCACGTTGCAGTCGTGCGCCGCCAGGAAGTTCAGGAAGCGCTTGTAGTCGGCCGCCGGCAACCCGAACAGCCGCAACAGCGACCGGTAATTCCCACGCGTCGTCGCCAAACCCCGACGCACCAGCTCCCGCATGTCGTGACGCGTGACGTCGCGCTGCAGGAACAGCGGGTGCACGTGCTCCCAGAAGTTGTAGCCGCCGTTGACCAACGCGCCGTACAGCTCGTCGGCCACCTGCTTGCGACGCTCCTTCACCGGCAGCACCAGCTCGGCCGCCGTCTGCACCGACACGGGCAGGTGGTCCACTTCCACCGCGCTGCCGTTGGACATCCACAGCGCCTGCTCTACTACGTTCTGCAGCTCGCGAACGTTGCCCGGCCAGCGGTAGCGTTCCAGCGTGCGCAGCGCCTCTTCCGAAAACTCCACCGCGCGCGCCGCGTTCTTCGTGGCCAGGTGCTGCACCAGCACGCGCACGTCTTCCTTGCGCTCGCGCAGCGGCGGCACGTGGATGTGAATCACGCGCAGGCGATACAGCAGGTCCTCGCGGAACTGGCCGTTGGCCACCATGTCGCCGAGGTTGCGGTTGGTCGCCGCCACCACGCGCACGTCCACCGTGGACTTGATGTGATCGGCGCCGACGGCCTGAATCTCGCCGTTTTCCAGGAAGCGCAACAGCAGCGCCTGCATGCGCAGGCTCATCTCGCCGACCTCGTCGAGAAACAGCGTCCCGCGATGCGCCAGCTGCAGCTTGCCCGGTTTGTCGCGATAGGCGCCCGTGAAGCTCCCCTTCACGTGGCCGAACAGCTCGGACTCGAGCAGCGTCTCGGTGAGGCCCGCGCAGTTGACCGCGATAAACGATCGGCTGGCACGCGGCGAGCGGCCGTGAATCTCGCGCGCGATCAGGTCCTTGCCGGTGCCACTTTCGCCGGTGATGAGCACCTTGGCGTCGCCTGTGGCCACGCGCGCCACCAGCGCAAGGATGTCGCGTATCTGCTGGCTGGCATGGATCAACGTCGAGGACGCCGCCGCCTTCTCGATCGGGTCGGCCACTAATCCGGCCACGGATTCACTACGCACAATCGCCTCCAGAGTTTGCTTCACGCGCATCGCAGGGCTAAAGCCCTGCCGCCACTCGATGCGACGGGAGACAGCAAGCGCGATGCCCATGTCGGGCTGGAGGCGGACTATTCTGGCCGGGTCGTCACAACGCGCCGGAATTGCGCGTGCTTTCGGGGAGTCTGTCGCGGTCCGGAACTCTGCCGCGGGCCCCTCAGACCTCTTGCGCGCGGCAGACTTTATTACGGATCTGTAAGTTCCCTTACAGGTTGCTGCCACGGGCGGGCCCTCCCGACGGCTCGAGCCGGCCGCGGGATTCGCGCGCCTCGGGGCGCTGAGGTCGGAACTCGTGGAAGTCCAGCGCGCACTCGTGCGCCGCCAGGAAATTGAGCAGGCGCTTGTAGTCTCCGCGCGCCATCCCGAACAGCTCCAGCATGGACCGATAGCTGCCACGCGTGGCGGTCAGCCCCCGCCGGATCAGGCCGCGCAGGTCGTCGCGCGTCAGATCGCGGCGCATGAACATCTCGTAGACGTCGGTCCAGAAGGTGTAGCGGCCCTCGATCAGCCCCGTGTAGATCTCGTCGGCCATCTGGCGCCGCCGCTCGCGCACGGGCTTGAGCCCGCCGGCCGCGTACCCCCGCACCGACTCGGGCAGGTCGTCCAGGCGCACGGTCGCGTGCGGCGCGGTCCACGTCAGTTGCTCGACGACGTTGCTCAACTCGCGGACGTTGCCTGGCCAGTAGTAGTGCTCGAGGGCCGACCAGGCTTCGCTGGTGCACACAAGGGTTCGATCCAGCGTGCGGGACTTCCACTCGGCCAGCGGCCGCACGTCCTCGCGGCGCTCGCGGAGCGGCGGGACGTGCAGGTGCACGACCTGCAGGCGGTACACCAGATCTTCGCGGAACTGGCCATGCGCCACCAGCTCGCCCAGGTCACGCGTCGTCGAGGCGATCACCCGCTGGTCGTAGGGCAGCCCGTCGGGCGCCGCCAGTCCGCCTTCAAGCAGTCGCAACAGCCGCGCCTGGAGCGTAAGGGGCAGCTCGCTGACCTCGTCCAGGAACAGTGTGCCGCCTCGGGCCGCTCGCATCGCCGCGTTCAGCGCAACGCCCAGCGATCGCTCCGGCAGGCCGACCCCCGACACGGTGACAAAGGGCAGCGCCGCGCGACGCGAGCGGGCGTGGATGAACCGCGCGAGGTCGTCTTTGCCGACACCGCTTTCGCCGGTGACGAGCACGCGAGCCTCGCCGGTCGCCACGCGCTGGGCGATGGCGCGGAGGTGCTCGACCGCGGCACTGCGGCACACCGTTAACGTATCGAGGGGATGCGTCAAGAAACACCGTCCCGGGGGACGCTTCAGACGTTAGGGGTTGAGTGAGGGAGTGTCAAGCTCAGCTATACGGCAGCTTGACCGGCGAGGTTGATCGGGTTAGGGCAGGTTGGGTCTGGTTCGGCCGGGTTGATGCTGGTTGGTCGGGTTGGCAGGTTGGGCAACCCGATCAACCGGGCCTAACCAACAACAACCTGCCCCAACCTGCCCCAACCTGATCAACCCGTTCCGAGTCTCGACACAATCGAGTCAACATCGTAGACGCACCCTCCCCACGTCCCCCCGCTGGCATTCTGCAGCGCGGCCCAGAGGCGCGTGTCGGCGGGCAGATCGGGGTCGGGGCGCAGGTCGTCGCGCAGGGGGCGCGACGCGAGGTCGTGGTCAAGCGGCGCGCCAGATTCGTCGACCAGGTCCACGCGTCCATCAAGGGTCGCCCGGTCGATGACGACGCGGATGCGGTCGCCGTCGCGGACCTTGCCGATGGGCCCGCCGGCCAGCGCTTCGGGACCGATGTGCCCAATGCACGCGCCGGTCGAGACGCCCGAGAAGCGCGCGTCGGTGACCAGCGCCACCTGCTTGCCGACGTCGAGGTATTTCAGTGCGGAGGTCACCTGGTAGACCTCCTCCATTCCCGCGCCCATCGGGCCGCGGCAGATGAGCACGATCCCCTCGCCGGCGCGGATGCGGTCGTCGCCGTGGCTCTTGATCGCGGCAATCGCGGCGCGCTCGCTGGTGAACACGCGGGCCGCGCCGGTGAGCCGGTACACGCCGTCGCTGCCGACGACGGCCGAGTCTATCGCGGTGCTCTTGCA
>JAENWD010000201.1 GCA_016650245.1 Vicinamibacteria bacterium | reverse complement strand
GACGGAGATCTGGTGCGAGTGGCACTTCCATCCGCGCGAGTTCCATCAGCCCGGCTTCGATCCAGCCGACGCGATCGACTTCTGGGACGACACCAACCGCGAAGACTGGCGCGTGTCGGAGCTGTCGCAGGCCGGCATCGCATCGCGCGGCTATCGCCCCGGCTTCTTCTCGCCGCGTGAAGGCCTGCTGTGGGAATTTGATCAGATCGTGCGTGCCCGCGTGGGCTGATTAGGCTCGGCGATCTCTGAGTCTCTGTGGCAAGTCCAAGAGATCAGCAGGCGTGTCCAGCAGTAGGTCCGGGCCGACGGCCTCGAGCACTTCTCGCTCGAACGGCCCCCACAACACCGCCACCGTCGTCATGCCCGCCGCGCGCCCGGCCACGATGTCGTGCGTGCTGTCGCCGATGTAGATGGCCTCGGCCGGCTCGACGCCCGCCCGGCGCGCGGCCTCCAGCAGCGGCTCCGGATCCGGTTTGTGCCTGGTCACATCGTCGTGAAACACCGCGACGTCGAAGTGGCGTTCGAGGTCGAACAGGCGCATCCCCCGTCGAGCGAAGTGCCGCATCTTGCTGGTGACGACGCCGAGGCGATGGCCGCTGGAGTGCAGTGCCGACAACGCCGCATCGATGCCGTCGAAGGAGCGAATCAGCGTGTCGTGGTGTTGGCGCTGGAAGTCGCGATAGGTCGCCAGCATCTCGTCGGCGAGCGCGCGTGGATCGGCGGCGCCGTTTTCTGCGGCCAGCTCCTGAAGCGCCGCAGGGAGAGAACGCCCGAAGGTCGCCACAAGATCGCGCCGCGACGGCAGGCGGCCCGGCAGGTGTGCGTCGAACGCATGCGCAAACGATTGAAGGATCAGGTCGGTCGTGTCTACCAGCGTGCCGTCGAGATCGAAGAGCACCAGTGGGGTCATCGCGCTTGTGCCTCTGCGGCCACGCCCACACGTCGCGCCCTGGCCTGCCACGTCAGCACCGTGCCCGCGGCGATACCGAAGGCGGCCAGGGCCGGCACGACAAGGCCCGCGCGGTAGCCGTAGGCGATGGTCGCGCGTCCGGTGAGCCAAGGCAGGACCATCCCGCCAATCTGCGCCATCGACAGGAGCAGCCCGATCGCCGCGCCCATCTGGCGTGGATATCGGTCGCCGGCCACCGACACGATCGTCGGCGCCAGCGGCCCAACCGCCAGGCCCGCGATGAACACCGCAGCGGCGAGCACGGAAGTCGACGGCGCGAGTGCCATCGCAATGATGGCCAGTCCCGCCATGGTCGACGCCACCAGGACGACGACCAACTTGGCAGCGCGCGACAGCACCAACGGCGCGCACAGTCGGCTCAGGCAGAGCCCGCCCCAATAAAGACCGACAGTCAGGCTGCCGCTGGTGCCTGGAAAGACCGCGATGGCGAAGGCAGCGATCCATCCGGCCATCACAGCCTCGGCACCGAACTCAAAGGCCAGCAGGGCAATCAACCCCACCAGCTGCCGCTCGCGCAACAGGCGAAGGGCGCCGAACAGAGAGGGCCCGCTCGAGTGCTCGTGCGCGGCCAGCACCAACAGGGGGAGCCCTGCGATAACCAGCGCGAAGAGCGCGAGCCCCCACAACCGTGCCGCGACGCCGTCTACGCCGAGCCCGCCGCCACCAAACAGGAAGGGGGCGACCAGGGCGCCGGAGGCTCCAAATGTCGCCATCAGCGAGAGCATCGCGCCTCGGCGCTCGCCGTAAGTGACCGAGACCAGCGTGTTGCTGGCGGCGTTGATCGAGGCGCCGCCCGCAGCCAGCAAGATTGCCGGAACCATCGTGCCAGAAGCCACCGACGCGCCGGCGAGCAGGACAAACGCAGTCGCCATCAGCAGGCTGCCCAGCGACAGCACTCGCTGACAGCCGACGCGGTCGACCAGGCTGCCGGCCAGTGCCGTGAAGACGAACTGGCCGGCAAAAAAGACGACGAGCAATCGCGCCTGCGCGGCGACGTCGAAGCCAAGGGCCAAGGTCCAGCCCGGCAGGCCGAAGAGTGTGCCCGGCAGCGCGAGGACCAGACCGAATAGGAACTGACCGGCGACGGCGAGGGCAAAAAGGCGCAGGGGCGTGGCGGACAGACGCACGCCCGGATTATTTCATCGTGCAAGGCGTGGAACGAAACGTCCCGTGCGGGCGGCATACGCGCGCCAGGCATCGCCGAAGCACGCCTCCAGGTTTGCTTCCTCCTTGCGCGTCCGCATGGCCAGCAAGATGAGAGCCGGCACGATCCACGCGATGAACCACCAGCTCCGCGTCACCAGTGACAGCGCTCCAAAGGCAAGGGCGACATTGACGTAGAAAGGGTGTCTCACGATCCGATAGGGGCCCGTCGTGACCAGGGTGGCGTTGTCGCGCGTCTTCGACGTTCGCGTGACATTGAGCCCCAATGTCCGGAAGACCCACCAGGCGCTGGCCACCGAGAGCGTGGCGATCGCCACACCCGTCCAGCGCAGTTGGGTCGGCAGCGGCAGCAGGGTCCAGTCCAGCGCGGGCGGCCAGATGAAGTACAGGAGCAGCCCGACAAAGCCCATCAGTCCAGCCACGCTCAGCCCCAGACGAATCGGCATCGGCTCGTCGTCGCGGGTGACACGGCCGCCGACCTTGTCGGCCCGGTGGCGGTAGTAGAGAGAGACGGCAAACAGCGAGACAACGACGGCACCGGCGATTCGACGAAACAGCACATCTTCGGCCACATCAGCCTCCGCTTTGATTGATGTGCAAGTTTAATTTTGATTAATCAAAATTGTCAATCGAAAATGTCAAGGTCGGTAACCAGCGACTTCTGCTGCGGCGGCAAAAGGATCCGCGGATTCAAGGATTTACGGGATTCTTTGGCGCCGGAACCCGTGCGACACCGGCCGCGAAGGCGGCCGGTCGGCACGGGTTCCGCTGTTCCTGCGCCGCCGCGTGTCAGTGCCGTGCGAACCGGACAGCGGGACAAGCAATTCCGAGTGTTCTCATCCGCGTAATGTTCCGAGGATCCGCGGATCCTTGAAGACACGCAGCAAGCCTTCGGACTATTCCCGTTGGATGGCGTCGATGGGGGCCAGACGCGCGGCGCGCAGGGCGGGGTAGGTGCCGAAGATGAGGCCGACGATCACGGAGGCGGCGGCGCTGACGGCCATCGTTTCCCACGTCACCGCGGCGTAGATCAGCGCTTCGGTGCGGGCGCGGATCACAGCGGTGACGCCGAAGGCGCCGACCAGGCCGAGCACGACACCAAGGGCGCTGCCGACCGACGCGATCGTGATCGACTCGACGAGGAACTGCACGAGGATGTCGCGGCGGCGCGCGCCAATGGCTTTGCGAATGCCAATTTCGCGCGTGCGTTCGAGCACCGAGGCCAGCAGCACGTTCATGATGCCGATGCCGCCCACCAGGAGCGAAATCGCCGTGAAGGCGCCCATCAGCATCTTGAAAATCAGGATGCCCTGCCGCACTTCCTTGAGCCGCTGCGGGCCGTAGGCAACCACCGACACACCGTCGTTCCACTCGACGTGGCGCGCGACCCATTCGTCGATGCGGGTCTTCACCGCCTCGATCTCCTCGGCACGCACGACATGCACCAGCAGCTCCGGTGCGCGGGGTCCCTGGGGCGCCGCCAGGCTCGTGTCGGCCGATCCGAAGGGCACCAGCCCCACGAGCCAGCGGTCCGGCTGCTCCTTCAGAATGCCGACGATCTCGCGCTCGACGCCCTGCAGCCGCACGCGGTCGCCAAGCCGGCTGCCCGGCTGCTTCTGTTCGGCCAGCGCTCGCGCGAGCTTGTCCGAGACGATGAGCACCGGCGCGCCGTCCTGCATCTCGCCCTCGGTAAACGCACGGCCCTGCGCCAGCGCGAGGCCGTGCCCGGTGGCGGGCCAGGCGTGAAGCGCCGTCACGTAGGCCGCACGCGGATGTGCCGGGTCGCTGGTCGCGATCATCCCAGGGCCCGAGAGCGACAGCCGCACGTGGCCGGTTGTCGCCATCGCGTCGGCCAGGCCCGCCCCATCGCCGGAGGTGAAGGTCACCCACGACGCACGCGGCACTCGCTGGCCGTCGACCTCGTCGTGCATCCGCGACGCGACGCGAATGGCCTGCAGCCCTTCGCGCTCGATGCGCTGGCGCGCGAACGCCTCGGCCCCGTCGCCCAGCGCCAGCACTGCTGCCAGGGACGCGGCGCCCATGACGATGCCGAGCGTGGACAGCGAGGTGCGAAGTGGGTTGAGCCGAAGCGTGGCCAAGCCGAGCCGGACTGCAGTGTGTAGGGGGCGCGACGCGCCCCTACCGGTCGTAAGACTCCCTTCTCGACGACTCGGTCAGCCTGACGAGATACCGGCCCGGATCCGCCTGGAAGCGCCGGGCCAGATCGCGCAGGCTCTCCGCGCCGCCGTAGCTGATCGACGAGCACAAGTGCTTCATCATCTCCTGCAGCACCGGGCGCGCCGACCCGCGCAGCGGCACGCTCACTTCCATGCCCTCGGCGCCAATGGCCTGCAGATCGACGGCGCTGGCGTCCTCGACATCGAGCCGATCCTTGATGGCCTCGATCGACGCCATGCCGCGCAACACCTTGAAGGGCACCTTCACCGGCTTCTGCGATTCCGGCAGCAACACCGACTTGTGGACGATGTCGCCGGGCGCCTCGGTGGTGCCCGCAAAGGCACTGCCCAACATCACCGTGTCGCCGCCGCACATCAGCGCGAGCGCGATGGCGCCGTGCCGCTTGATGCCGCCGTCGGCGACGAGCGGCACCCCGTCGCCCAGCGCGCGGCGGCACTCGACGATGGCCTGCAACTGCGGCACGCCGAAGCTGGTCGTCAGGCGCGTCGTGCAGCCGCCACCGGGGCCGATGCCGATTTTCACCGCGCTGGCGCCACGATCCGCGAGGAAGCGTGCGCCGTCAGCCGTGGCGACATTGCCGGCGATGACGTCCACGACAGGAAAGCGCTTGCGCACTTCGGTGAGCGCGCGCTCCATCACCACGGAGTGGCCGTGCGCGATGTCGATGACGAGCACGTCCACGCCGGCGCGAATCAACTCCGCAGCCCGCTCGAGGTAGTCGCCGCGTGCGCCGATGGCCGCGCCCACACGCAGCCGCCCCTGGTCATCGCGCGTGGCAAACGGCAGCTCGCGCTGACGGACCAGGTCGCGTGCGGTCACCAGCCCGATGAGGCGCCCGGACTGATCCACCAAAGGCAGCTTCTTCACGCGGTGAGTGGCCATGGCCAGGGCCGCCTCGGCTTCGGTGGCCCGCCCGGTGAACGTCACCAGACGGTTGCGCGGCGTCATGCGGCTGGCCACCGTCGCCGACAGATCGCCCACAAACTGCAGGTCGCGTTCGGTGAGCAGCCCCTCTAGATGCCAGTCGCCTGCGATCACCACCAGCGTGCCCACGCGCGCACGTTCCATCACGGCGCGGGCATCGGCCAGCGTGGCCTCGGGAGAGATGGTCAGCGGGTCGGGGATGACGCCGTGCTGCGTGCGCTTGACCTTCATCACCTCGCGCACTTGCGGCTCGATGTCGCCCGGACGGAACCCGCGGTCGATGATGCCGATGCCGCCCTCCTCGGCCATCACGATCGCCATCTCGGCACGCGTGACGGTGTCCATGTTGGCCGAGACCACGGGACGCTTGAGTGTGAGCGACGTGGTCAGACGGGCCGACAAATCAATGGTCGCCGGGTCCCGGCGGTCTACGATGCTCATCTGCGGCGTCAGCAGGAAGTCGTCGAAGGTGCAGCCGGCCACGACGTTGAGCAGATCCATGGGGGGAGAATAGCAGACCGATGTATAGAATGGCCTCCTTCGGAGGCTCATGACCACACGCCTGCTGCTTGTCCGTCACGGCGCCACGACCCTCAGCGCCGAGGACCGCTTTGCCGGCTCGACCGACGTCGCGCTGTCCGACCAGGGCCGGCACCAGGCCGCCCGTCTGGGCGTAAGACTGGCCGACGACCCGATCGCGGCCGTCTACAGCTCGCCGATGCGCCGCACCATCGAGACGGCGGCGCTCATCGCCGAGGCGCACAAGTTGTCGCCGGTGACCCGGCCCGGCCTGCGCGAGATCGACCACGGCCACTGGGAAGGACTGACGCGGCAGGAGGTGGAGCGCCGCTTCGGCGACGAGTACGCCCGCTGGGAGGAAGACCCCTTCACGGTGGCGCCATCGGGCGGCGAGTGCGGTGTGGACGTCATGGCGCGCGCGCTGCCGGTCGTCCGCAGCATTATCGAGTCTCACCACGGGCAGAACGTCCTGGTGGTGTCGCACAAGGCGACGATCCGCCTGGTGATCAGCAGCCTCCTCGGGTTTGACGCGCGGGGGTATCGGGATAGGCTGGACCAGGCGCCGGCCTGCCTCAACGTGATGGATTTCAGGGATCCGGTCCGCGCGCGGCTGATGCTCTTCAACGACATCTCGCACTACGCCGACCATCCGCCCAAGCCGAGCGCAAACCTCTCGAAGTGGTGGTAGCCATGTCTCTCACGCGACTGTTCCCGCTGGCGCTGGCCCTGGTGGCGATGTCAACACCGGCTGCTGCCCAGACCGCCGACGAGCTGATCCAGAAGTACATCGCGGCGCGTGGTGGCGCCGCGAGGCTGGCGGCCCTCACCAGTGTCCGCTTCGTGCGCACGTACGGGACCTTCGGCGCCAACCTCCCGGTGACGATCATCAAGAAGCGATCGGGCCTCTACCGCAGCGACCAGGCCCTGCCCGGACGCCCGACCGTCGCGCGCGGCCTCGACGCGACAAGCGCGTGGGAGTCGGTGAACGGCAAGGTGACCCGGCGCCCGGCCGACCAGGAACTCGAGTTGCGCGAGCTCGACGGCGACTTCGACGGCTTCCTCGTGGACTACAAGGTCAAGGGCCACGGTGTCGAGTACCTCGGCCGGGAGAAAGCCGGCGGCATCGACACCCACAAGTTGAAGGTCACCCTCAAGAGCGGCGCCGTGCGGCACGTCTACCTCGACGCCACCACGTTCCTCGAGCGTAAGCAGGAGGGCACCGTGACGCTGCCCGACGGGAAGGTGCCCGTGATCATCACCTTCGGCGACTGGCGCGACGTGGACGGCGTGAAGTTTCCCTTCGCGATTGACGAGGAGCGCGTCTGGTTCCCTCCGCAGACCTTTGCCATCTACACGGAGCGAATCGAACTGAACCCGCCGGTGGACGAGGCGATGTTCAAGATGCCAGGGAAATAGGCTTCAGCCCGTGTCCGTTCGTCGTGTCTCTGCCCTCCTCTTCACGATCCTGATACTCACCGCGACCGCATGGGCCGGCCGCTGGTGGTGGCGCGCCACCCATCCGCTGGTTCCCGCCGATACCACTCCAGGGTGGGTGCCCGCTGTCGTCGTGGCCGCGGGGGATCGCAGGCCACTGTCGGAGCCCTTCGGGATTGCGGTCGGCCCCGATGGCGCGATCTACCTCAGCGAAGGCGGGGACATGCCCGCGATTCGGCGTGTGACAGCCGACGGGGACGTCGAGACTCTCGCCGGCGGGACGCGCGGGTTTGCCGACGGACCAGGCTCGTCGGCCGCATTCGACACGCCTTCGCATCTGGCCCTCGGGCGTGATGGCGCCCTCTACGTCGCCGACACGGGCAACCACGCGGTTCGACGGGTGACTCCCGAGGGCGACGTCTCGACGATCGCTGGCGACGGCACGCCTGGCAGCGGTGATGGGCCCGGCGCGCGGCTCAACGGACCGGTGGGCGTGGCCGTTGGCGCCGACGGTCGAGTCCTGGTCGCCGATACCTACAACGATCGGGTGGTTGTTGTTGGTTCTTCGGGTTCTTCAGGTTCTTCAGGTTCGTGGACGCTGACGACCCTGGCGGGGTCCGGCGCTCCGGGGCTCGTCGATGGCGTCGGTGTGGCCGCCTCGTTTGACACGCCGGCGGGCCTGGCGGCGTTGCCCGATGGCAGCGTGGTCGTGGCCGACACCGGCAACGACGTGCTGCGGCGGATCGCGCCAGACGGATCGGTCGTGACGCTGTCGTCGATCGATTTGTCCGGCTCGGCCGGTCTGCTATGGCGGCCGATCGGGGTGGCCTCGGGCTCCCAGGGGCGTCTGTACGTCACCGACTCACGCGCACGGGTGGTGGAACTGGTACCCGGCGGTGGGCGGCGCGTGCTGGCCGGCGCCCATCCGGGGTTTGCCAATGGCCGGGGCACGGCAGCGCTGATGCGCGAGCCCTCGGGAATTGCGGTGGCCGCCGGCGGGCGGGTCGTCCTCGCCGACACCTTCAACGGACTCATCCGTGTCCTGGACATGCCCGAGCGTCTCGGGCCGTGGACGCCTGCGCCACCGACGCTTGCGCCGGGCTTCGACCTGGCGCGCTTCGCGCGCGTGCCGCTGGTCTGGCCGGTTGATCCGCAGCAGGGCCCACACGAAGTGGCCGGGACAATGGGCGAGCCGCGCGGTAACCCCGGTGGCGACGGCCGCGAACGGTTCCACGCAGGCATCGATGTGCGCGCCGACGTGGGCACCCCGGTGCGTGCCGTTCGCGATGGCGTCGTCACCTCGCTGCTGCCGACCGGTTCGGTCGGCACGTTGAACGAGTTCCTGACGGTGGGCCCGCTCACCTACGTGCACATCCGCGTGGGTCGCGATCAGACCGAGGCCCCCGTCGCGGCCTGGGCCACGGTGCTCGCCGACCCGATCACCGGCAGGCCGACACGTGTGCGCGTGCGGCGAGGCACGCACGTGTCGGCCGGCGACCTGCTCGGCACCGTGAATCGGTTCCGGCATGTCCACCTCAATGTCGGGCCGCAAGGCGAGGAGGCCAACGCGCTGAGGGTCGGCTTGCCCCGCGTGGTCGATACCGTGGCTCCGGTGATCGTGCCGGGAGGTATCACGCTTACGGATCTCGAGGGGCGTCCACTCACCGAGCGCGTGAGAAGCCGTCTCCTCGTCACCGGACCTGTTCGCGTCATCGTAGAGGCCTACGACCGGATGGACGACAGCCCACCTCGGCGACGCCTCGGCCTGTACCGCGTTGGTTACCAGGTGCTGCGGGCCGATGGCACGCCAACGCCGGAGTTCATGGAGCCGCACATCGCCATCACGTTCGACCAC
Source organism: Vicinamibacteria bacterium (assembly GCA_016650245.1). GTDB lineage: Bacteria > Acidobacteriota > Vicinamibacteria > Vicinamibacterales > JAENWD01 > JAENWD01. The sequence goes on along the minus strand of JAENWD010000201.1, from coordinate 8,588 downwards.
GTGCCACCGGCGCCCGACGCGCCTGCGTCCCTCTACGCCCCAGGCAGCGGCATCTCGTTCTTCGGGAGGCGCCTGACGCGCTACCGCTACCTCGTCACCAGTCGTGTGGAGCACGGCACAGTGGTCGAAGTGCCGTGGGACGCGCGCCTGCCGCCAGGGGACTACGTGGTGCGCGTGCTCGCCGCGGACGCCGCCGGCAACGTCGCGGTGGCGGGACGAGACCTGCCAATTGCAGTGGAGCTGTCACGGTGATGGTCGGGTTGATGTAGGGTATCAACCTATGACGATGACCGCCGCGCCCACACCTGATCTGTTCTTCCAGACGCTCTTTGCGTATCAGCGCACTGCTGCGCTGAAGACCGCGATCGAGCTCGACCTGTTCTCGGCCATCCACGAGGGGGCAACCACGGCGCCCGCCATCGCCGAGCGCATCGGCGGATCGGTCCGCGGAACGCGAATCCTGTGCGATTACATGACGATTCTGGGGTTCACCACCAAAGCCGGCGACCAGTACGCCTTGACGCCAGACACGTCGGTCTTTCTGGTGCGGCAGTCGCCGGCGTACATGGGCGGCACGTTGGAATTCCTTGCATCGGAGCAGATCGTCCGGAATCTCGACGGGCTCACCGCGACGGTGCGGCGCGGCACGGTGCCGCCGCAGTCCGACATCGTGAGCGAGGAGAACCCGGTGTGGGAGACGTTCGCGCGCGCGATGGTGCCGATGATGGCGATGCCGGCGCAGGGGATCGCCGACATTCTCGGAGGGGCGTCCTCGGGGCCTCAGCGCGTGCTCGACATCGCCGCCGGCCACGGCATCTTCGGCATCACCGTCGCGCAGCGCAACCCGCAGGCCGAAGTCGTCGCCGTGGACTGGCCGCGCGTGCTGGCCGTCGCCACCGAGAACGCCGAGGCCATGGGCGTCGCGGCCCGGCACAGCACGATTCCTGGCGATGCCTTCACGGTGGCCTGGGGCGACGGGTACGACATCGCGCTCGTCACGAACTTCCTGCACCACTTCGACGTGCCGACCTGCACGGCATTTCTGCGAAAGGTCCACGCCTCGCTCAACAAGGGCGGCCGTGTGGTGATTCTCGAGTTCGTTCCGAACGAGGACCGAGTGAGCCCTCCGTTTCCAGCAGCCTTCGCGATGTCGATGCTGGCCGAGACGGGATCGGGCGATGCGTACACGATGGCCGAGCTGACGAGCATGAGCGAGGCCGCCGGATTCCATGACGTCGCGCGGCACGACTTGGAAGGGCCCGAGACTGTGATCGTCGCAAGTGCCTAGGAAGAGTTCTGTGATTGACGACGGGTCAGGGAAATCGCCCCAGCGCGTTGAGCAGGTCGAGCCGCGCCCGGCGCACGCTGTCTTCGACGATGGCCACGGCCGTGTCGGCGTCGCGCGCGCGGCGCTGTGCGTCGATGACCTCGATGTTGGTGGTCGCGCCCGCGCGGAAGCTGATGTTCGTGATCTCGAGCACCTGTGCGGCCTGCGTCGCGGCATCGCGCGTGCTCTGCAGCACCCGCTCGCTCCGGCGCACGCTCTCGTAGGCCGCACGAACCTCGGAAGCGGCCTCGCGCTCGGCGGCACTCAACGTCACCTCTGACTGCTGCAGCGCGGCCTGCCGCTCGAGGCGCCGCCCCTTGCGCAGGCCGGAATCAAACAGCGGCACCGAGAACTGCAGCAGAGCACGCCAACTGGCCTCTGGCGTGAACACCGACCCGGGCTGCTGGAACACGGGCGCGAAGATGCCGGTCAGCGTCGGCTGCCACTCCTTGGAGCTGTCGGTGACGACGCGGCGCGCGGCCTCGACTTCAGTGGCGAACAGCTTGATGTCCGTGCGCAACCCGATCGACGGCGCCGCCGAGGCCGCCGCGCCCTGCGCAGGGATGTCGAATGCCGGCTCGTTGGTCGCGTCGATGGGATGGTCGGCGGCCAGCAGGACACCAAGCGCCTCCTGCGTCCGATAGAGCGCCAGCTGCGCCTGCTCGAGTAGCGCCTCGTCGCTCGACAGCGTCTGCTGCGCGCGCAACTGGTTGAGCCGGCTGCTCGCGCCCGCCTTGAACCGCTCGTGCGCGTAGTCGAAAAACGCCTTCGCCGTGTCGCGCGACCGCTGCTGGGCCTCGACGACGCGGCGAAACGCGATGACAGACAGATACGCCTGCGCCGCCGCCACGCCGACCTGCCGCCTGATGTCGACGGCCGAGGCCTGCGCCACCCGACGCTGGTCGCCCGCTTGCGTGCGCCGCGCCCACTGCGCCGGCGCGTAGAGCGGCATCGACACCGGAATCGACGCCGAGAACGTGTTCTGGGGCGACACGACGTCGCCATCCACCGTCCGGGCGCTGTCGAGCGTGAGGTTGGAGGCGTCGGCTGAGATCGCCGGCCGCGTCGCGGCGCGCGCCTGCTGAAGGATGGCCTCTGCGCGGAGGATGTTGGCGGAGGCAATCGCAACCGACGGATTGGCCGTCGTCGCGCGACGGACGGCCTCTTCGAAGGAGACGGGCTCGATCGTGGGGGCCTGCGCCAGCCCCCGTTCCCCCGTCGCGAGCAACGCGAGCAACGCCCCCGCGGCGAGCGTGAGCGAGCCGCGCCCCCCTCGGCGCGCAGCGCCGAGCCCCCCGCGAGGCCGAAGGCCGAGCGCGTTACTCATGCGCCGTCTCCGTCTCCATCGGCGTCTGCACCCGATGTCCACCTGGCGCGATGGTGCGGACGATGACATACAGCACGGGGATGAAGACCAGATTGAGCACGGTGGAGACGAGCATGCCACCGGCCACCGCCGTGCCAACCGAGTGGCGCCCTGCCTGGCCGGCGCCATTGGCGAACACCAGCGGCAGCACGCCGAGGATGAACGCAAACGACGTCATGAGAATCGGGCGCAGCCGGATCCGCGAGGCTTCGACGGCCGCCTCGACGATCGACAGCCCACGCTCGCGCAGCTGCTCGGCGAACTCGACAATCAGGATCGAGTTCTTGGCGGCCAGGCCAATCAACATGACCAAACCGACCTGGCAGTAGATGTCGTTGCTCAACCCGCGCAACCCCTGCGCGCCGACCGCGCCCAGCACCGCCAGGGGCACCCCGAGCAGGATGATGAACGGCAGCAGGAAACTCTCGTACTGCGCGGCCAACGTGAGGTACACGAGCAACAGTCCGAGCCCGAAGATCACCACCGACTGCGTGCCGGCCTTGATCTCTTCGAGCGACTGGCCCGCCCAGGCGTACGACATACCGGGGGGCAGCGTGCGGCCCGCAAGATCCTGCATCGCCAGCAGCGCCTGACCAGAGCTGAAGCCGGGCGCCGCCGAGCCGTTGATCTCGGCCGATCGGAACAGGTTGAAGTGCCCGATGACCTGCGGCGCCGTCGTCTCCCTCACGGTGACCAGGTTCGACAGCGGCACCATCGCTCCGCTGGGAGCGCGCGCGTAGAACTGCTCGAGCGCCTTGGGGTCGTTCCGGAATCGCTGGTCCGCCTGCACGTAGACGCGGTAGGCCCGGTTGTTGAAGTCGAAGTCGTTGACGTACTGCGAGCCGAGGTACACCTGCAGCGCGTCGGTGACCTCGCTCAGCGGCATGTTCAGGCTCTTCACGCGGTCGCGGTCGATGTCGACCATGAGCTGCGGATCGCCGGCGGTGAACGCCGAAAACAGGCCGCGCAACTGGGGCTGCTCATTGCCGGTCCGCACCAGGTTGGTCGTGGCCGCGGCCAGGTTCTCGATGGGCCCGCCGGTCTGGTCGAGCACTTCGAACTGGAACCCGCCCAAGGCGCCAAGCCCACGGATGGGCGGCGGCAGAAACGGCACCACAATAGCGCCGCTGACGGCGCCCAGCGCTCCCCGGAGACGCCCGACGACGGCCTTGGCGGATTGCGAGTCCTCGGGGCGATCGGCGAAGGGCTTCAGCCGAATGAACAGCAGCCCCCGGTTCGGCGAAGCGCCGCTGAAACTGAAGCCCATCACCGTGAAGGCGCTGGCGATGTCTTTCTCCTTCAGCAGTACGGCCTCCACCTGCCGTGCCACGTTGCTGGTGTACTCCAGCGATGCGCCCTCCGGGGCCTGAATCTGCGTGATGAAATAGCCCTGGTCCTCGTCGGGAAGAAACGCCTGCGGCACGCGCTGGTACACCCAGTAGGTGAAGCCAAGAGCCACGATAAACAGCGCGGCCATCGCCCACCGGACACGTATCAGCCGGCCGAGCAGCCGCGTGTAGAAGTACGTGCCCGCCTCGATGACCTGCTCGAAAAAACTGAAAAACGACCCCTTCTCGGTGTGCTTGCGCAACAGCAGCGCCGACAGAGCCGGCGTGAGCGTCACCGCGTTGAACACCGACAGCGCGACGGCAAACGCGATCGTCAGCGAGAACTGCTGGTAGAGCCGCCCGGTCGTGCCGGGGAAGAACGCGACCGGCACGAACACCGCGATCAGCACCAGGCCCGTCGCGATGACGGCGCCCAGCACTTCGCGCATGGCCTCGGAGGCCGCCTGTCTGGCCGTGCGCCCGTACTCCTGGATGTGGCGCTGGATGTTCTCGATCACCACGATCGCATCGTCGACGACGATGCCTGTGGCCAGCACGATACCGAACAGCGTGAGCGTGTTGATCGAGAAGCCGAGCAGCTTGATGAAGGCGAAGGTGCCGACGAGCGAGACGGGGATCGTGATCGTCGGGATGAGCGTGCTGCGCCAGTCCTGGAGAAACACGAACATGACGAGCACGACGAGCGCGATGGCCTCGAGCAGCGTGATCACGACTTCCCGAATCGAATCCTTCACCACCGTCGCGGTGTCGAACGAGATCTGGTACTTCATGCCCGGCGGGAAGTTCTTCTCGAGACGACCCAGTTCGGTCACCACCTGCTCGTACAAGTCGAGCGCGTTGGCTGTGGGCAACTGCGTGACGGCAAAGCCCACGGCCTCGACGCCGTTGAAGCGCAGGTCGCTGCTGTACGCCTCCGCGCCGATCTCGGCGCGGCCCACCTCGCCCAGCCGGATCAAGGTGCCGTCGCTGCCGGCTTTGACGATGATGTTCTCGAACTGCGCGGGCTCGGTGAGCCGCCCGGCGGCGCGCACGCTGATCTGATAGAGCTGGCCCGACGCCACAGGCGGCTGGCCGACCGCGCCGGCTGCAATCTGGACGTTCTGCTCTCGCAGCGCCGCGGTGACATCGCCGGCCGTGATGCCACGCGCGGCCAGGCGTGTCGGGTCGAGCCACAGGCGCATCGCGTACTTGCGCTCGCCGAAGATGAGGACGTCGGCCACGCCGGGGATGCGCTTGAGGGCGTCGCGCACGAACACATCGAGGTAGTTGCTCAGAAACAGCGCGTCGTACTGGCCGTTGTCGGCGAAGACGCCGGCGGCCATGACGAACCCGGTGCTGCCCTTGGTCACCGTGACGCCGATGTTCTTGACCTCGTTGGGCAGTCGGCCCAGGGCGCTCGAGACGCGGTTCTGCACGTCCACCGCGGCCAGGTCCTGGTTCCGCGACAGATCGAAGGTGACAGAAATCTGGCTGACGCCGCTGCTGGTGCTGCTCGACGTCATGTAGAGCAGGCCTTCGACGCCGTTGATGGCCTGCTCGAGCGGGATGGTGACGGCCGTCTCGACCGTCTGCGCGCTGGCGCCGGTGTAGAAGCTGCTGACCGTCACCTGCGTCGGAGCCAACTCCGGATACTGCGCGATGGGCAGCGTGGGGATGGCGATCACGCCGGCCAGGATGATGACCAGCGCCAGGACCGACGAGAGGATCGGCCGGCGGATGAAGACGTCGACGAACATCGCGCGTCCCTAACCCTGCGGTGCGACGGGCGCGCCGTCGCGGACCTTCTGCACGCCGGACACGATGAGCCGATCGCCGGCCTTGAGGCCCTCGATAAGGACGTACTCGTTGCCGCGCAGCTCGCCAAGCTTCACGGCGTGCTGGCGCGCGAGGAAGCCCTTCGCGGCCGGTTCGGCCACAAACACGAAGTACTGCCCGTTGATGCGCGTCACGGCGGTGGTCGGCAGGGTCAACCCCGGCTCGTTGCGCCAGACCACCAGCGCGCGCACGAATTGCTCCGTGCGGAAGCCCCGGCTGGCTGGCACCGGCGCCTTCACCAGCACCGACTGCGTGCGATCGTCCACCTGCGGCGAGACGAAGTCTATGGCCGTTTCGGCCAACACCGCCCCTTGTGCATCCGTGAGCCGCACCGGCAGACCGACCCGGACTTCGGGCGCGCGCTCGATCGGAATCTGCACGTAGGCCTCGAGGCCGGCCTGCTGATCCACGGTCGTGAGCACGGTGGAGGTCGTCACACGGTCGCCGACACGCACGGGGATGTCGCCGACGACACCGCCCGTGGGCGAGGTCACGCGGAAGTACTGCAACTGGAGGCCGGCTTGCCGTTCGCGCGCCTTGAGCGCCTCGAGAGCCGCGCTGGCCGTGTTGACGTTGGTCTCGGCCTGCTCGAACTCCTGCTGGCTCATGGCGCCGGCGTCGAGCAACTGCTTCGCGCGGTCGTACTGCTGCTGCGCGAAGCGAACGGCAGCCTCCTGTGCGACCCGGCTGGCCTGGTTGCTTTCAAGTGCGGCCTGTTCGCGTTGCGGGTCGATCTGCAGCAGCGCGCGGCCCGGCGCCACGCGGTCTCCGGATTTCACGAAGATCTGCGTGATGATGCCGTCCACCTGCGGGCGAATCTCGGACGACCGCCTGGATTTGAGCACGCCCACGAACTCGGACGTGATCGTCACCGGCTTGGGGACAAGGATCTGAATGCCGACCGGCGTCGGCCCCGGCGCTGGCGGCGGACCGGCCGCGCCGCCTCCGCCACAGCCGGCGGCGAAGGCGATCACAACAAGCAAAGTGACGCGAGACACGCAAGACGTGTGGCTGCAGATGGAATGCGAAGAGGACATAGGGGGCGAAACGCGATCATATCGCAGGCTTCGTGGCGGCAGGGCTTTAGCCCTGCAACAGGCAGATTCGAGCCTCCGCCTTGGTATGCTAGCCGCGCGCCATGCCCGACCTGGCCCCAGAGGCCCGCGCCCGCGAGCAGATCGACGCGCTGCTGACTGCCGCGGGCTGGACGCTGCAAAACTACGACCGCTTCGGCCCGACGGTCGAGCGGTTCATCGCGCTGCGGGAGATCCCGGTCAAAGGCTGGCGCTGCAGGCGGTCGCCGAACAATCACTCGACCCACGAGCAAGCGCGTCGTCACGGTGGCCGTGCACACGAAGAAGGACGTCGGCAAGGGCCTGGCGCACCGGATCCTGAAGGATGCGGGGGATATGACACAGCACTTTCCGATCGTGATCGAGCGCGAAGCCAACCGCAGCGTGAGCGCCTGGGTGGTCGGTTTGCCGGGGGTGTACGCGCAGATGTCGTGGTGCTGCGCGGCGACGCGGCGGCACGGCGGCCGACACGCGCGCGGTTCGTTGGCCTGGGCGCGCTGCTCGGGCGCCTGAAGAGCCCCGCCAAAGCCGCGGCGGCGCGTCGGAACGGACGCAAGGGAGGACGCCCACGGAAAGCGGCCGGCACGTAGGTCAGCTCCCCACTCCACCGCCGCGTGCGGTGCACCCGAAGTCCTCGCCTGGGCCCGTCGTTCCAGCTGGTGGATGGCGTCACGCGCCTGTGCGCGATGAACATGCTGCTGCACTGGTGTGGCACGGTCGAAGACGACGAACCGCACTCCATCAAAGCGAACCAGTCCGCCGTAGGTCGCCAGCCACAGGTAGCCGTCACGCGTCTGCTGGATATCGTTGACCGAGCCCTGTGGCAGACCGTCCTCGACCGTCCACACGTCGAAGCGCCCCTGGGCCGCCGCGGTGGCGGGACAACAGAGGATGGCCAGGCACGGCCAGATCGACATTCGCCGACTCGCAAGGGCGGCTGACGTGGCGGGAAGTCTAGCAGACCCTAGCCCCGCCCCACCCCCAGCGCATCAGCCACGCGGTTGATGTAGTTGAACCAGGACGCGATGAGCGTCATCTGCAGGATGGCCTGGTCGGTGTATCCCACCTCGCGCAGGCGCGCGAGATCCTCTGGACCGATCTGAGTGGCATCGCGTGTCAGCCGGTCGGCATAGTCGAGCATGACGTGCTCGGCGTCGGACACGGGGGCCGTGCGATGGTCCTGCTTGATCGCCTGCGCCAGGCCGTCGTCGAGCGTCACTCTACGCAGAAACTCTGCGTGCGACTCCACTCAAAAAAAACACCGGTTGGCCGACGACACCACCGTCGCGAGCATCTCGTGGTGCCGGCGCTCGAGCGGCAGCTCGGGCCGCATCAGCACGGCCAGCAACGCGAACGCGTGGTGCATGGCCTCCGGGATGAGCGTGTGCGACAACACGATGCTCTCGCCCTCGCCAATCGAGGCCACGGGCACCTCGTACTCCGGCGGGTACATCGCGCGCGTCTTCTGCAGGAGGTCGAGCAACGACGGATCGGCCTCTTCCGGGCGAACGATCTTTATCCAGGTCATGGGTGACTCACGAAGAAAGGCCTCAGGCCTCGGGCCTCGGGCGGCTACCGCGTTGGCGCTCGATCAGAGCGTAAACCGGCAGGCCCAGCAGCACAATCGCCGTGCCCGCCAGCGCCTGCAGCGGCCGGCT
>JAENWD010000200.1 GCA_016650245.1 Vicinamibacteria bacterium | reverse complement strand
GTATCTGCTCAGTCTGCTCATCGCCGTGCCGCTGGCCGGCGCGTGTCTCGTGTTGCTGGTCCCCGGCAAAGACGAGCAGCGCGCGTCCCTCGTGCGCCAGCTTGGCTTCGGCATCTCGCTGGTGGTCTTCGCGCTCACGCTGTTGCTGTGGTGGCGGTTCGATCCTGCCTCGCCCGAGTTCCAGTTCGTCGAGAAGGTGGCCTGGATTCCGGCCTTCGGCATCGACTACCACCTGGGCGTGGACGGCATCAGCCTGTGGCTGGTGGTGCTCACCGGCTTTCTCACCCCGATCGCGCTGCTGTGCTCGTGGGAGTCGATCGGGAAGAAGACCAGGGCGTTTGTCTTCTTCATCCTGGCGCTCGAGGCGTTCATGATCGGCGTGTTCCTGGCGCTCGATCTGTTCCTCTTCTACGTCTTCTGGGACGCGATGCTCATCCCGATGTACTTCCTCATCGGGGTGTGGGGCTACGACCGGCGCATCTACGCGGCCGTGAAGTTCATGCTCTACACGATGGCGGGCAGCGTCCTGATGCTGGTCGCGATCCTCGGCCTGGCGTACCTGCACAGCCAGGCCACCGGCTCGTACTCGTTCGACTATCTGCGGCTGTTGTCGCTCGAGATCGCGCCCGCCACGCAGTACTGGTGGTTCCTGGCGTTTGCAGTGGCGTTTGCCATCAAGGTGCCGCTCTTCCCGTTCCACACGTGGCTGCCCGACGCGCACGTCGAAGCGCCCACCGCCGGGTCGGTGATCCTGGCCGGCGTGCTCCTGAAGATGGGCACCTACGGGCTCATCCGTTTTGCGTTCCCGCTGTTTCCGGACGCCGCTGCGTTCTTTGCGCCCTACATCGCCGTGCTGGCAGTGGTCGGCATCGTCTACGGCGCGCTGGTGGCGATGGTGCAGCCGGACATGAAGAAGCTGGTGGCGTATTCCTCGGTCAGCCACCTGGGCTTTGTTGTGCTCGGCATCTGCGCGCTCAACGCCAACGGCCTGCAGGGCGCGGTGTACCAGATGATCGCGCACGGCGTCAGCACCGGCGGCCTCTTCCTCATGGTCGGGATGCTGTCAGAGCGGCGCCACACGCGGCTGATTTCGGAATACGGCGGGCTCAAGTCCGTCGTGCCCCGGCTGACCGCCGTGTTCCTGCTCATCACGCTGTCCTCGATTGGACTGCCCAGCCTGAACGGCTTCATCGGCGAGTTCCTCGTCCTGCTGGGCGCGTTCCTGTGGGATCCGCGCTTTGCGGCCGTGGCCGCCACCGGCGTCATCCTCTCGGCCGTCTACATGCTGTGGATGGTGCAGCGCGTGTTCTACGGCGAGGTCACCAACGAGGAGAACACACACTTACCCGATCTCACGCCGCGCGAGTGGGTGGTGATCACGCCGGTCGTTGTCATGGCCATCGTCATGGGTCTGTTCCCGATGTTCTTCCTGGCCCCGACCGCGCCGGCCATCGACAAGCTGGTGCAACGCGTCTCGCAGGGCCGGCAGATGAACGTGCATCTCCGTCCGTCAACCGTCAACCGTCGCCCGGCAACCGTCAACCCGCAACCGTCAACGGCCAATCGTCAATCGTCAATCATCAATCGTCATTTCTGATGCTGGACTCCTCCTTCGCCGCCGTCGTTCCCATGGTCTGCGTCACCCTGGCGGCTCTGGCCGCCCTGGTGGCCGAGTCCTTCCGTGGCAAGGGCGAGGACATGCCGATTGGCGGCCTCGGCGCGATCGGCCTGGGCTTTGCGCTGGTTGGCTGCGTGCTGCTCTGGGGCCGGAACCAGTCCAGCTTCGGCATTATTCAGGCCGACAACTTCGGTTTGTTCGTCAGCATCACGATCTGTATCGTCGGTCTGCTCACGATCGCGTTTTCCGGCCAGGTCATCCGCCGCGACGGCCTGCCCGTCGGCGAGTACTACGCGCTGCTGCTGTTTGCGATCGCCGGCATGATCATGATGGCGGTCGCCTCCGACCTGCTGACGATCTTCCTGGCGCTCGAAATTCTCTCCATCTCGATCTACGTGCTCACGGGGCTGCGGCGCGACTCGCCCACGGGCATCGAGGCCGCCTTCAAGTATTTCCTGCTGGGCGCCTTCTCGAGCGCGTTCTTTCTGTACGGCATCGCGTTGACCTACGCGCTTACCGGCTCGACCCGTCTCGATCGCATCGGCACGTGGATGGCGGCCGAGGGCATGAACGTCAGCCCGATGATGCTGGTTGCGCTGGGTTTGCTGCTGGTGGGTTTTGCTTTCAAGATCTCGGCCGTCCCGTTCCACATGTGGACGCCCGACGCCTACGAGGGCGCGCCGACCCTGGTCACCGGCTTCATGTCCACCGGCGTGAAGGCGGCGGCGTTTGCCGCGTTCGTGCGCGTGTTCCTCTCCGCCTTCGAGCCTTTGCGCGCCGACTGGACACCGGTCCTGTGGGGCCTGGCCATGGCGACGATGGTCGTGGGCACCGTGGTCGGTGTCGCGCAGAGCAACGTCAAGCGCATGCTCGCCTACTCGAGCATCGCGCACGCCGGCTACCTGCTGGTCGGCCTGGTGGCCGCCAACGACATCGGCAAGGCGTCGATTCTGTTCTACCTGCTGGTGTATGCCGTGACCAACGTCGGCGCGTTCGGCATCATCGCCCTGCTGTCGTCGCGCGACCGTCCGCACGACGAGCTGCGCGACTTCACCGGCCTGTGGTACTCGCGCCCTGCGCTGGCGGGCCTGATGACCGTGTTCCTGCTCTCGCTTGGCGGGTTGCCGCCGACGGCCGGGTTCGTCGCCAAGTGGTACGTCTTCAGCGCCGCGATTCGCGCGGGCTACGTCGACCTGGCAGTCGTCGGCATGCTGACCAGCGTGATCTCGGTCTTCTTCTACCTGCGGGTCGTCGTGATGATGTACATGACCGACCCGGCGGACCAGCCCGATCGGCCGGCCATTGGCCTGTTGCCGCTCGCGGCGCTGGTGCTCTCGACCATCGTGCTCTTCTATCTCGGCATCCTGCCGACACGCGTGCTCGACCTGGCGGCGGATTCGGTGGGAACGATCTTCTAGGGCGCTCGGCGCTGCCGCGCCTCGCGGGGGGCGCGGCTCACGTTCGTTCGTCGCGGGGGGCACGCTCGCTGCGCTCGCGTGGAGGGGCGCCTCGCTCCGCTCGGCGGGAGGAAGCTCGTGCTTCGCGCTCGCCGGAGGGCGGCCTTCGGCCGCTGGGGGCGCTCGCTTCGCTCGCGGGGGAATTCCCGGTTGGGCAATCATGCGCCCACCGAACCGGGAGCATCCGAGCGCGCCGTGATTCCTCAGTTACTCGCTCACTACCGGATTCTGCGTCCGCTCGAGACCGTCGGCCACGCGGTCGAGCCACCCAAGACCATCGTGTGTGTGCCACAGACACGCGTCGCCAACCTCGTGTCCGCCAGGGAGGTTCCGGTGTCGTTGGGTGGCCACCTGCTGAGCGCGGAATGCCTGGTACTCGTTCCGTTCGAGGATGCATTCCCGCCTGAGGGCTAGCCATAGACGACCTCCACGCGAGCGGAGCGAGCGTGCCCCCGCGAGGCGCGAAGCGCCCCCCGCGGCCGAAGGCCGCACCCCTGGCGAGCGCGAAGCGCGAAGCCCCCCGCGAGCGAAGCGAGCGCCGTCCGCGGCCGCAGGCCGCGCCCCGGATGGCAGGGCTAGAGCCCTGCGCTACATCCCCTTCACGAACGCGACCTGCCGCTGACGACGGTCCGCATTCGTCAGCCCTTTGCGCACGACCAGCCGGACGACGCCGTCGGGGCCGATCAAGACGGTGCTACCCCCGCACAGGCGGACGGGCGCGTCGCTGGTGGAGACCGACACATCCTGCGTGACCTCGGCGACCAGCTCGACGCGCACCTGGCCGTCGGGGCCGACGCGGCGCAGCACCCGCACCGACTCGACGACCGGACGCTCGGGCACGAGGCCGTCGTGAGGTTGCGCCGGGTCCAGCAGGCCGAACAGCGGCAGGCAGTTGGCCGAGGTGACCAGGCCGCCGATCTCCCGTGCCTGGCGTTCCAATTCGTCGGCATCGGCGGCGTGACCAGGATCGCCCGCACAACGCAGCGCCGAGAACGACAGGGCCTCGACGCGCCGGACGTCACGATCGGGCGGCGACCAGACCAGCGCGTCCTCGGACAACGTGGCGACGCTTTGTGGCTGGATCCGGTGGCGCCGGAAGGATTCGATCCACGCCTCGCGGTAGTCCCACGGGTCGTCGGGCACCAGATCGCGATCGGCGGTGATCACCGCGCGCAGGAACTCGCCGAACTCGATGTCCACCGGCGGGCAGTAGTCGATCGCGCGGATGCAGATTGCCAGGAACTGCCGTGCCAGGCCCGAGGCTTCCTCCGCCATCGCATGCTGGAGGTCGATGGGCGGATCGCCTGGCGGCAGCACGCCGGTGCCGGAGGTGGCCAGGCGGACGTGCCGAGCCGTCTTCCGCTTGAACACCGCGAGGAAGGCGTCAAACACCGCCGCCACCAGCACACCGCCAAGGGCGTGCGCCTCGAGCGACGGGTCGTACAGCCTGGGATGATCGGGGTCGGCGTCCAGCGCCTGCCGCAGCGCGGGCCACCGGTACGCCTCGCCGACCTGCCGTGCCAGTTCGGTGAGCGCGCGCGCCTCCCGCAGGTCACCGCGCGAGCTGCGCATCGCGGCGCACACGACTTCCGGGTATGTGAAGCGATGGAAGAGCGCGACCAGATCGGCGAGTGCCTCGTGGAAGGCCGGCACGTCGGGGTTGGTCGGCGACTCAAACCGGCTGCGGAGGCCGTCCACCAGCGCGTGCGTCACCTCGTGCGCGACGACATCGTGTGACAGGCAGGTGAAGACGAACCCGTCGGGTCCCGGCGCGTAGCCAAACGCGATCTCGCCGCGATGCCGGTCGTACCACGCGTTGAGGCCTGGTGCGGCATGTGGACGCAGCCGCAGTCGCGCGCGGCCGGTGGCATCCGCGGGCACCGCAAACGCCGGGTTCCGCCCCAGCGCACCGCGGAACGAGGCATACACGGCCGAGGCCACGCCGTACACCATCTGCTGATGGAACTGCGGATTGCCTGGCGACGTCGCCACGCCATTGTCGATCAGCACTGCCGGTCGATCGAGGTCGACCCGCTGATAGTCCACGTTGGCGGCGTCATCGTGTGGATCCACGACGAACAACGCCCCAGCCGGTCCGGGCTGCAGTGGCTCGTAGGGCACGCGCAGCGTCGCGATCGCGCCCTCGCTGCGGCGCACGGTCGGGTCCACGGCCAGCACCCGCAGCGGCCGCCACACCGGCTCACCCGGTGCCCGGTCGTGCGGGTGCGTCGCAAATGCCGCGCGCACTCGTGGTCCGATGCCAAACGCCGTCCCTGACGTCGATCGCCCTTCCGTCACGACTGCGGCCATGACCTGCCTCGACGTCAGGCGACCACGACCATCGATGCCAGTAGTGTCTTGCGGCGTGCCGACGGCGAGCAGGTGAGTAGCGGACGTTGTCGCGGCTCCTCACCAAAGGCGGCCGCTACCTCCGCCTGGAACGACTCGTTGGTGACGTGGCCTGCGGCCGCGCGCAGGCGCGGCGCCGCCCGCCTGGTGAAGTCGCCTTGCCCCTGCGACTCCCAGGCGAGCTCCCACGGCTGACAGGCGGCAAACAGCACTTCACGGAGTGCCGGCCGCGGTCTGGCGCGTCTTGTGCCGCTCTGCGCGCGAAACGCTCGATGCGCGGCGACCAGGTCGGCGGTGGCCTCGACGAACCGCGGCCGCTCGTCTGGTCCGCGCGACGTCGGAACGGCACCAAAGGCGAGCCGGGAGATCGTGCCCGAGTGGCAGCAGTCGATGAAGCACGTGAGGTTCACGTTCGTGCCCAGCCCCTGCATGATCGGCGCAAGGTCGTCGTCGATGATGAGCCGGCCACTGGCGAAGTCCACCGGACACAGCGCCTCGTCTTTCAGATCGGGCTCGTCGAGCGAGGTGTCCGGCACCTGCGTGCCGTGCCCCGAGAACTGGAAGACCAGCACGTCGCCGGCGCGTGCGCCACCGACGAGCGCGCCAAGCCGATCGAGAATGGCCTCGCGTGTGGCTTCGCGATCCGTGATCAGATCCACGGCGAACCCGATCTCCTCGAGCGTCGCTTTCCACAGCCGCGCGTCGGCGACGCACCCGTGCAGCGGCGCGGTCGGATACGTGTTGACGCCTACACAGATCGCGCGCATTCGCCCGAGCCGGCTCGGCTCGACCGCGACGGGCTCCGTCGCGACGACGACAGATGTGCTGCCCGACGCGTTGCCCGCCACCGGCGGTCGGCCCAGCATCGCCAGTGCAGCGTCGCGATCCGGATCGGGGGTCTGGTCCCAGAAGTCTCGTGCCGCGCGCGTGCCAGCCGGGAACTCCACGATCGGGACGCTGTCGTCCACGGCCAGCACGCGGCGCAGCACGCTGTTCATCGTCGGCGCGTCGTCGTCGAAGCCGCCATGGGTGGTCGAGGTCGAGGCCGCGCGTCCCGAGGTTGCCGACGTCGGGGCCCACACGACCTCGGCGACCGAGGACGGGCGGCCGTCGAGCCCGAACAGCCGCGTCAGCTTCGAATCGGCACGGAGGGAGCGTTCGAGCCCGAGGATGGGTGTGCGCAGCGAAGGTTCGAGGGCGTGCGAGACCAGGTGGAGGAGGCTCTTTCGGTACACATGGAAGCAGTGGTCGGCTTCCTCGTGCCGCCTGGACATCGTGTAGACCGTCAGGTGGTCGACCCCGGCGTCGACTACCGGCGCCAGGCGGTCGAGAAACGTCTCGATGTTGACGGCTGGCGCGAGCAGGTGCACGCTGCGGAACCCGGGCAGGCCGCCCTCGAGCGCCATTGGGAGGAAGTGGGCGTGGAAGATCGCGCCGGCGCTGTGGCCCACGGCATGCAGGTGGACCGCGCCCGGGCGCGTCTTGCAGAAGTCCGTCAAGTTCAGCGCCAGATACCGCGCGCCGCCGTCGGCGTCCGAGGAGCGCTCCGCGCTGCGTTTCATCCCCGCCCAGGCCACCAGACCTCCTGGCCGCGCGAGCAGTTCGATGGCCGGGTCGGTGGTCCAGTCCCACACGTCGCGCGCGACTGCACGGCCGCCGACACCGGTCAGCAGTTGCGTCAAGATCTCGAACAGGCCGGTCTCCCACACGAAGTGGATCGGATAGACGCCGTTGGCGTTCCACCAGTCGAGCTGCCTGGCGGCAATCTGCAGGCCGCCTCGTTCGGAGGCCAGCCCGCCATGCGCGAAGAACACGACGCGCAGCGGGCGGCCTGCGGCCTCGGCCTGTCCGAAGGCGCGCGGCAGGTGCTGGTTGATGATCGCGTCCACGTCCTCGCGCGAGGTCTTGAAGCCGTCGTCCGAGAATCGCCCCTGGGTGAGGTTCACCAGGTGCGGGCGCATGGCCTCGAGGCGCTCCGGCGTGAGCGCGATGTCCTCCGCCGAGCCGCCGCCGCGGCGGTCTGGCGACGCGTCGTCGATCGCGCGCTCGAACTCGGCGAGGATCGCGCCGCGCGACACGGCCGAGGCGAATCGGTCTTCGGTCAGTTCTGCCGACGCCGGATCGTCTTGCGCGGGCAGCGCCCGCTGCTGCAGGTCCGTGAGGGCCGCGTGATATGCGCGGACGTTCTCGCCAAACGGACGCGGCGACTCGACGCCTCGCGACCCGTCGGTGTCGAGGGCCTCGTGCCGCGACGCGACCGCGGCGACGATCGCCGCTTTGTCCAGCCTGGCGCCTGGACACGTCTTGGGCGACATCTCGTTGTGGAATCGCAACGCGTGCGGTGGCAGGCCCGAGCGGCGCTGCAGGCGCGCGATCACGTCGAGCGCGGCGTCCAGCTGTGGGTCTTCGAGCCTGTCGCGGCCGTCGAAATCGCCGATCAGCTCGATCATGAAGGGCCCGGCAAAGCGGTTGCCGTTGTGGCCCGCAGCGCTGCACGGGGGCTGGTTCCACACCCGTCCGGTCCAGATCGTGCCGTCTGGCGCGATGGTCACGTGCTGGGCGATGTCTGACCAGCCGTTGGTCTGCGTGTGGTGGCGCCACATGGCCTCGACGGTGCGCAGGCCGTCGTAGTCGGCGTGCGCCGGCTTCCACGTGTGGTGCAGATGCACGGCGTCGATGCGGCGCGCGAAGTCGAAGCGGGCGGCGAGTTCGGCGAACTCGCCCGTGGACAACTGATGGAAGCGCGCAGACATGGCGACCTCCGTGGAAAGCGAGTGCCAGCGTGTCCGAGAAAGTCGACCGACGCTAGCACAGGACTCGCACATGACCTGCGCGCTTCACTCGGATGAGCTTGATGTTGTGTGCAGCCGCGCCGTACGTAGCGCCGCGGCGTTCACCACGTCAGGCGCTGGCGATCAGACGTGCGAGGCGGTCGTCGTCGGTGGGATCGGCCGTGCGCAGGTCGAAGACCACGCGGTCCTCGTCGATGCGCGCGATGACTGGAGGGTCGAGCGCTCGCAGGGCCGACTCGAACGCATCGGGCGACAGCGTCGGATGGGTGACGGCGACCAGACGTGTCGGCAGCGCACTGCCAGGCGCGCTGCCGCCGCCGACGGTCGAGCGGCCGTCAATCACCGAGACGGTCAGTCCTGCCGCTCGAAGGGTGGCGGCCAGAATCTCGGCTCGCACCGCGATGGCTTCAACCGGCACGCTCGCCATCCGCAGCACCGGCACCGTGTCCCAGGCGCGCCCCGCAAGATGCTCCAGAAGTGTGGCTTCAAGCGCGGCGTACGTGAGTTTGTCGACCCGCAACGCGCGCATGAGCGGGTGCGCCCGCAGCGCCGACACCCACTCGGCGCGCCCCACGATCACGCCGGCCTGCGGCCCGCCGAGCAGCTTGTCGCCGCTGAAGCACACCACGTCGACGCCCGCGGCGACGCTGTGCTGCACGGTGGGCTCGGCGTCGAGCACGGCCACGCCGGCTGAGGTCGGTGCGCAATGGCCGCTGCCGAGGTCCTCGACGAGCGGCAGCGAAAATCGGCGCGCCAGCGCGACCAGGTCGGCAAGCGTCGCGCGCTCGGTAAACCCTTCGATGCGGAAGTTCGACGGGTGGACACGCAACAGCGCTCCAGTCCGATCCCCTATCGCCAGCGCGTAGTCGCCGATGCGCGTGCGGTTGGTCGTGCCCACCTCGCGCAGCCGCGCCCCGGACTGCGCCATGATGTCCGGCACGCGGAACCCGCCGCCGATCTCCACCAGTTCGGCGCGCGAGATGACCACCTCGCGGCCGCGCGCCAGGGCGGAGAGCGCCAGCATCGTCGCGGCGGCGCAGTTGTTGACGACGACAGCCGCCTGGGCGCCGGTGAGGCGGCAGAGCAGCGATTCCGCGTGCGTGTCACGCGAACCCCGATGCCCCGCCGACAGGTCGTACTCCAGGTTGGTGTACCCCGCCCCCACCTCGGCGATGCGTGTCAGGGCCGCCTGCGAGAGCGGCGCGCGCCCCAGGTTCGTGTGGACGATGACGCCGGTGGCGTTGATGACCGGCCGCAGCGACGGCGCCCTTAACCGGGTGAGCCGGGTGGCGGCGTCCTGCTCGATCCACTGCGCGGCGTCGGCGCCGGTGAGCGTCACAGCGGTGACGGCGTCTGCAAGCTGCTCACGTAACGCGGAGGCGGATTCACGCAGCGCGTCCACCACAGCGGCGTCGCCAAAGCGCGTGGCAAGGGCCAGGGGGGTCGGGCGCTGTCGCAGCACCTCGATGGACGGGATCACGCGAAAGTCGGACATGCTTGCGGCGCAGAGATGCGGCAGGATACCATTTCATTTTCCCATACCAGGGTTGATGTCTCAGCCGCCTTCCAAGTCGAGCCTGCCGTTCCCGGCAGGCGACGGTGTTCCGGCCACCCAGCCGCGCGAGCGATTCTGGCCGTACGCGGAGCTCACCGAGGAACCGAGTCCCGAGGAGCTGGCGGCACTGGACCCCGACCTGCATGCGGCGCTGTTTGGCGCGCCGCCAGGGCCGTTCTGCGTCACGCTGGTGTTTCCGCCCTTTGTCGGTGACGCGCACTCCAGGGCCGTCGACCTGGCGCGCGCGTCGCGCGAGTACCGGCTGGTGGGCCAGGGCGAACAGGCCCGGCACCGCGCGACGTTCTACTCGACCGATGCGGAAGCGCTGCGCGACCTGTTTGCGATCGTCGGCCGGCTCGACGCGTGCGAAGTGCTCATCGACGGTCGGCCCGTGCCGCACGCACGCGAGCTCTGGTTGCCATTGGTCTGGTTTCTGTTGCCGCGCTGATGGCCGAGCCCACAGACGTCGATCGTGAGCTCAGGATGCTCGAGATCGAGATGCGGCGGCTCGAGGCCGAGTACAACATGTACTTTGCCGGGCGCTCGCCGCGTCCGCCTGCCGAGACGCGGCGCCGCGTGACCGGCATGGTTCGCCAGCTCGATCGCCAGCACTTGTCCAACTACGCCGAGCGGTTCCGGTTCACGGCGTTGCAGTCGCGGTTCCAGTCGTTCCTCGAGCTGTGGGACCGCGCCTTGCGCGCGCGCGATGAAGGCCGGCCCGGTCCGTTTGCGGCCCGGCCCGCGGACAGCTCCGCTGCGGGGTCAGCGCCGTCGGGCTCCGACCCGAGTCGGTCGCTCGGGAAGAAATCGACTGAAGGAGACGAACTGTAAGGTGGGAACTGCAGCTGGCGCCCGGCCCGGGTGGGCCGGACGCCAGCAGGACTTGCGTCTACGCAGCCTTGGTGACGTTGCCGGCCTGCGGGCCCTTCGGGCCGTCGACAATCTCGAACTCCACCGCCTGACCTTCCTCGAGCGACCGGAAGCCGGCGCCGGAAATGGCCGAGTAGTGGACGAAGACGTCACTGCCGCCTTCGCGCTCGATGAAGCCGTAACCCTTGGCGTTGTTGAACCACTTGACCTTGCCTGTAATACGCATCGTTCTCTTCCTACGTGCAGTTCCGCGGCCGACACCAGGGTGGCGGTCGCTTTTGGTGCTACCGACCCCCATCGATGGTCCGACAGGGGCACAAAAAAAGGACCGCCAGTGCGGCCCTCTGACGCCTTCGCCCGCAGCGTCTAATCGATCATGATGTCAGACCGAAATTGGGGTGTCAAGCTATCTTGATGTAATGCCGGAGGTTAGCACCGGATGGCTGGGCTAGGGTCCCGTCAACCAGAATCCAGGATTGCGATCGTCATATGTCTCGAGCTCTTCTCAGCGTCTCCAACAAAGCCGGCCTGATCGATCTGGCCGAAGGGCTGCGCCGCCGCGGCCTCGAACTGGTCTCGACCGGCGGCACCGCCCGCGCGCTGGCCGGTGCAGGCCTGCCCGTCACCAACGTCTCCGACGTCACTGGTTTCCCCGAGATGATGGACGGACGCGTCAAGACGCTCCACCCGTTGATTCACGGCGGCATCCTCGCGCGACGCGATCGCCGCGACGACCTCGACGCCGCCGACCGCCACGGCATCGGGCTCATCGACGTCGTCGTCGTCAACCTGTACCCGTTTGTCGAGACAGCCTCGCAACCCGATGACACCTTCGAGGCACTGATCGAGCAGATCGACATCGGCGGACCAAGCATGGTACGGGCGGCGGCGAAGAACTTCCACGACGTGCTCGTGGTGGTCGACCCGGCCGACTATCCGTCTGTGCTGGCCGCACTCGATGCCCCGGGGGGGCCGACGCCGGCCTTCCGCTTCGACCTGGCGCGCAAAGCGTTTGCTCACACCGCCGCCTACGACACCGCGATTGCGACCACACTGGGCACCGTCGACACCTCCGAGGGCGACTTTGTCCGGCCTGCGCCCGGGGATCAGGCGCTGCCGCCACGGCTGGTACTGGACCTGCCCAAGCTGCGCGACCTTCGCTACGGCGAGAACCCGCACCAGAAGGCCGCCTGGTACGGCCGCGGGCGCGACGGCTTTGGCGCGGTGGACGTCCTGCAGGGCAAGGAGTTGTCCTTTACCAACCTGCTCGACCTGGACTCGGCCGCGCGCATCGTGCTCGAGTTCAGCGAGCCGGCCGCCTCCGTCATCAAGCACACCAACCCATGCGGCGCGGCCACCGGGACGTCGGCCGCCGACGCGTACGTCCGCGCCCGGGAGGCCGACGCGCTGGCGGCGTTTGGCGGGATTGTCGGCCTCAATCGGCTCATCGACGTCGAGACCGCCAACGCCATCACGTCCACCTTCATCGAGGCCGTCATCGCTCCCGGCATCGACGACGCCGCGCGGCCGCTGCTGGCGAAAAAGCCCAACATGCGTGTCGTCGTCGTCAACTTCGACCGACTGCGCGCGGCAACAACGCCGGAAGTCCGCTCGATCCTGGGCGCCGTGCTGGTCCAGGAGCGTGACGTGGTGTCGGAAGCGCACGCCGACTGGCCCGGCGCGCCCGGCCTCACGGTGGTGACCAGGCGGACGCCCACGACCGAACAATGGCAGGCGATGCGCTTTGCATGGCGCGTGTGCGCGCACGTGAAGTCCAACACCATCATCTTCACCAACACCCGGCAGACGCTGGCCATCGGCGCGGGACAGATGAGCCGCGTCGACGCGGTGAAGACCGCTGTGGTGAAGGCGCAGGCGTCGGGCGGTTCCGGCAACCTGCTGGCTGGATCCGTCGTGGCGTCTGATGCGTTCTTCCCGTTCCGCGACGGTCTGGATGCCGTGGTGGCCGCTGGCGCCACCGCCGTCGTGCAGCCAGGCGGCTCGATGCGCGACGCCGAGGTGATTGCCGCCGCCAACGAACACGGCATCGCGATGGTGTTTACCGGCCGGCGGCATTTCAGACACTGATCGACACTCACAACCGCTAAGGCGCGAGGGCGCGAAGACGTCATTGGGCGGCATGTGTTGCCCATCGCGCCATCGCGATTGTGACGATGGATACAGCTCTTCGCGCCGTTCTCTGGGATATGGACGGCACGCTGATCGACTCGGGCGAGTACCACTGGGTGACCTGGCACGAGACGCTGGCCGAGCTGGGCGTGGAACTCACACGCGCCGACTTCAACGGCTGGTTCGGCTCGCGCAACGACCGCATCCTGACGCGGTACTTCCCAGGCATCGGCGCCGCCGACATGCAGCGCATCGGCGGCCTCAAGGAAGAGCGCTACCGCGCGCTGGTGCGCCGCGACGGCGTCTCGCTGCTGCCCGGCATCGGCGACTGGCTCGCGCGGCTCCATGCCGCCGGGTGGCGCCAGGCGGTGGCGTCGTCGGCACCGCCGGCCAACATCGATGTGCTGGTCGAGGTGCTGCACCTCCACGACGTGTTCCAGGCGACCGTGTCGGCAGAGGAAGTCGCCCACGGCAAGCCGGCCCCCGACGTCTTCCTCCGCGCCGCCGAGAAGGTCGGCGTGCCTCCGGCCCGCTGCGTCGTCGTCGAGGACGCCGCGGTGGGCGTCGAGGCCGGCCGGCGCGGCGGCATGCGCACCATCGGCATCGAGGGCGGCCACAGCCACGGACGGCTGGACGCCGATGTCGTAATACAGTCGATGGCCGACCTGCCTTTGGACACCTTTGACCGGCTGCTGGCCGTGGGGCCTTCCTAGCACTAGGCACCCCGCACCAAGCACTCAGCACTTGTTATGATCGCCCCCCGTGCGAGCCTCGGTCGGCGCTCTCGTCGCAGTCTGGCTGACCGTTCTGGTCGTGGCGGCCGCGCTGCTTGCGGCCACGAACTATCGCACGCGCGATCCCGACTCGCGCGCCTACATCGCCATCACCACGCATCTGGTCGACCAGCCCGCCTCGCGATGGATTGCGCCGCAATGGTGGGGCGCCTTTGGTTTGCAGGGACTGTTTCGCGACCATCCCGCGGGCACGTTCGTCCCTCCCGCGCTGCTTGCGAGGGCGGGGTATCCCGTCGCGCAATCGCTCTTTGTCGTCACACTGGCCTGCCAGGTCGTCTCGCTGCTGCTGATGTCGGCGCTCGCGTCGCGACTGGCACCGACCTCACACGCCAGGGTGCTGGTGTGGGCGCTTCAGTTGATTCCCATCGCGTTTGTCTTTCGCGTCCGCGGGAACCAGGAGTATCCGTTGCTCGCCGGCCTGCTCGTCGCGATCTACGCGCTCGAGCGGGCTCGAACGTCGTGGGGATGGGTCGCGTTGGCCGTCGTCGGCGCGCTCTACGCGCTCTTCGTGAAGGGCGTGTTTGCGTTGTTGGCACCGGTGCTGGCCGCGCTCTGGCTGTGGTCACGGCGCAGACAGGCGAGCGTGGGCGCCACGGCTTGGACGGGCCTGGCGCTGATCGTCGGGCTGATGCCGCTGGCGGCATGGGGTTACGAGCACGCCTATCATGCGATCACTGGCCAGTCGTTTCTCGACTACTACCTCGGCGCCCGCATCGCGCTCGAAGGCAGCTCGTCGACGCCGTGGCCGTTCCCGTTGGACAAGGTGGGCAACGCGGTGTGGTATGTCGGGCGCGTGCTTTGGTACGCCTCGCCGTGGAGCCTGATCGCAGTCGCGGCTGTCGCGCCCGCCATGCGCGCGCGGCTGACTCCGGCGCCGCGCGACTGGGTCCGTTTTTCCATGATGGCGGCGTTGGCGACGATCGTCCTGGTCGCCGCACGTGACACCAAGGCCGACCGCTATGTGTTCCCCGCGTACTTCTTCGCCGCATCTGCCGGCGTCGTCCTGGCGTGTGCACGCTGGCCACGCGTGGCGTCGTGGGCCGAGCGGCTCGATCGGATGTGGCCCTGGGGACCTGCGGTGTTGTGGTTGCTACTGGTCGGCGGGCGGATTCTGACCAACCAGCAGCTGGCCTGGTAACCCCATCACGACTGCCAGGAGACGGAATTCACCGAATGCACACCAACACAGAACGCCGGCAGTTTCTCTCGCATTTTGGGTCATTGGGATTGTCCTCGACGCTGCTTCCCGGCGTGTTGTGGGAGAGATTAGAGGCACAGAGATCCCCACGCGTAACGGCGCAGATGTTGAGAGACGCAGCGACCGTCTCAGGACTGACCTTCACCGACCGCCAGCTGGAAGTCATGCTCGACGGTGCCAATCAGAACCTCACACGGTACGAAGCGCTGCGCTCGGTCCGCATGGACAACAGCGTCGCTCCGCCCTTGTATTTCAGTCCCGTTCTGCCGGGGATGCCAATCGAGCGCGTGAAGAGGCCGTTCAAGGCAAGTGGAATAGCGCGCGTAGCACGACCGAAGAATCTCGAGGACGTGGCGTTCTGGTCAGTCATGCACCTTGCCGCATTGGTGCGAACGAGGCAGGTGAGCTCAATTGAGTTGACGGAGATGTATGTGGCGCGCCTGCGACGGTACAACGGAGCCCTGAACTGCGTCGTGACGCTCACAGAAGATCGCGCGATACGCCAGGCCCGGCAGGCGGACACGGAGATCGGTGCGGGTCGCTATCGCGGGCCGCTGCACGGCATTCCATGGGGCGTAAAGGATCTTTGCTCCACGAGAGAGTATCCGACCACGTGGGGTGCCGCCCCGTTTAGGACACGCATCATCGATGAAGACGCGACAGTCGTGTCCAGGCTCGATACCGCGGGCGCGGTTCTCGTAGCCAAGCTCAGCACGGGCGAACTCGCGCTCGATGACATTTGGTTTGGTGGGCAGACCAAGAATCCGTGGGACCTCACAATGGGCTCGCAGGGGTCGTCGGCAGGTCCGGCTTCGGCGGTCGCTGCCGGCTTGGTGGGCTTTTCGCTCGGCACCGAGACCCTGGGCTCCATCGTTGAACCATCGGGCGTATGCGGT
>JAENWD010000199.1 GCA_016650245.1 Vicinamibacteria bacterium | reverse complement strand
CGATGTGCCGGTCTTCACGTTCGATAACGGGTTCATCGATCGGCTGACGCAGCATATCGAACGACGGACGTCGTTGTCGCTGTCGATCACCGAGCGGCAGATCTTCGTCAACATCGGGCCGCACACGCTGACCACCAGCATCGAGACCCACCGCATCGGGTAGGCGGAGCCATGTCCTGCTAGCATGACGGACATGACCTCCTCCCGCTGGCGCCTGGACGGCGCGCGCGCCGTCGTCACCGGCGGCACAAAAGGCATCGGCCTGGCGGTGACGCGTGAGTTGCTCGACCTGGGGGCGCACGTGCTGGTCGCGGCTCGCGGCCCGGGCCCACTGGACCCGGCGCTCGAGACCGCCGCCAGGGACGCGCGCCTGCATGTCGTCCAGGCCGATGTCGCCACCGCGCTGGGCCGTCAGCACGTGCTCGACGGGGTGGCGTCCACGTGGGATGCGCTCGACATCCTCGTCAACAACGTCGGCACCAACATCCGCAAGCCGTCGCTGGCCTTCACTGAGGACGAGTACAGATCCGTCCTCGACACGAACCTGACGTCGGCGTGGGAGTTGACGCGGCTGCTCCACCCGGCGCTGAAGGCCTCGGGCCGCGCCAGCATCGTCAACATCGGATCGGTCGCCGGCTTACGCGCCGTCGGCAGCGGCGCCGTCTACGCGATGAGCAAGGCAGCCCTCGCGCACCTCACGCGGTATCTGGCGTGCGAGTGGGCGCGCGACGGCATCCGCGTGAACATGGTGGCGCCGTGGTACACGCGAACGCCGCTGGCCGGGCCGGTCCTCGGCCAGCCAGACGTGCTGGCCGCCATCGTCGACAAGACGCCGATGGGGCGCGTGGCCGAGCCCGAGGAGATCGCCGCAGTGGTCGCGTTCCTGTGCCTGCCCGCCGCGTCGTACGTGACAGGGCAGGAGATCGCCGTGGACGGCGGCTTCTCGGTATTCGGGTTACGATTGAGGGTCTGACGATGAAGTTCCTGCCCCTGCTGCTCGCCAACCTGAAGCGCAAGAAGATCCGGACGATGCTGACCGTCGGCTCGTTCGTCGTGGCGTTCTTTCTCTTCGGCCTGCTGGGCGCTATCAGGTATGGCTTCCGCCAGGGCATCGACGTGGCTGGTGCCGACCGGCTGGTCGTGATCGGCCGCACGTCGATCATTCAGCCGCTGCCGCTGCCGTACCTCGACCGCATCAAGCGCGTCCCGGGCGTGAAAGACGTCGCGCACTCAACGTGGTTCGGCGGCGTCTACCAGGACCCGAAGAATTTCTTCGCGCAGTTTGCGATCGTGCCCGACGACTGGCTGCGCATGTACCCGGAGTTCAAGGTCGAGCCAGCCCAGTGGAAGGCGTTCCTCGACGATCGGCAGGGGTGCGTGATCGGCGCGAAGCTGGCCACGCGCTTCGGGTGGAAGATCGGGGACAAGATTCCGCTCAAGGTCCCAGGCTACTTCGGCGGGGGCAGCTGGGACTTCTACGTCCGCGCGCTCTATCACGGCACGCGGTCCAACGACGACGAGACGCAGTTCTGGATGCGACACGACTACCTCTATGAGAGGGCGCCTGCTTTCTGGAAGGGCATCGTGGGCTGGTACATCGTCCGCGTCGCCGACCCCGATCAGTCCCTGGCCGTGGCCCGTGCCATCGACGCCGAGTTCGCCAACTCGGCGTCGGAGTCGCGGACGCAGACCGAGTCGGCGTTTGCCGCGTCCATGGTGAAGCAGATGGGCAACATCGAGTTCCTGATTACGGCCATCGGCGCGGTCGTCTTCTTCACGCTGCTGCTTGTGACCGGCAACACCATGGCCATCGCGGTTCGCGAGCGCACCAACGAGCTGGCGACGCTGAAAGCCATCGGCTTCACGAGCAAGTTCGTCCTCGGCCTGGTGCTGGCCGAGTCGCTGCTGGTCGCGCTCATTGGGGGCACGGTTGGACTGTGGCTCGCGCGGTTCATCACACAGCAGGACCTGACGTCGGGTTTGATCCTGCTCTACCTTCCCATCTCGGCGCTCGTCGTCGGCCTGGTGATCGCGCTCGTGACCGGCCTGTTGGCCGGCCTCATTCCCGCGGTCAACGCGATGCGACTCAACGTCGCCACCGCGCTTCGGAGACTGTAGGAATGGCCATCCCCCTGGTCTACAACCTGCGCAGCGTGCGGCGGCGCTGGGCCAGCTCGCTGGTGGCGATCCTCGGCATTGCCGGCACTGTGGCCGTGTTTGTGGCCATGATGGCACTGGCGCGCGGGTTCAAGGCCACGATTGTCTCGTCGGGGCTGCCGCAAAACGCAATCGTGCAGCAGGCAGGCTCCGACTCCGAGATGACCAGCGCCATCCTGCTCGAGAAGGTGCGCATCGTCGAAGACCTGCCGCAGGTCGTGCGGCAGGGCGACGACGGGCTGGTCAGCGCCGAAGTGGTGGTCATCGCCGCCCTGCCTCTGCGCGGTACCGACAGCGACGCGAACGTGCAGATGCGCGGCGTGTCGCAGCGGGTGCTGCAGGTGCGCGACAACGTCCGCATCGTCCAGGGGCGGTTCCTTCGCCAGGGCCTGTACGAGATCGTCGCTGGCTCCAACGCCGCCAAGTCCTATCAAGGGCTCGACCTGGGCGCGACGGTCCGCATCGGGCCCGGGACCTGGACCGTCGTGGGGATCATGGACGCCGGCGGCAGCTCGTTCGACTCCGAGATCTGGGCCGACGCCGACGTGCTCAACGGCAACTACGCCCGCCCGGCCGGCGTGTTCCAGTCGGTCACCGCGCGGTTGCGATCCGTGGACGCGTTTCCTGCGTTCGAAAAGGCCGTCAAAGGCGACCAGCGTCTCGAGATGCAGGCCTCGCGCGAACAGGACTATTACGCCAGCCAGTCGACGATGGTCACGACGCTCATCACCGTGCTGGGCGGCATGGTGGCCGCCGTGATGGCGCTGGGCGCGGTTATCGGCGCGCTCAACACCATGTACTCTGCCGTGGCTGAACGCTCGCGCGAGATCGCGGTGCTTCGTGCGCTGGGCTTCGGTGGAGGCAGCATTGTCCTGTCGTTTCTGATCGAGTCGATGTGGATTGCGTTGCTGGGCGGGCTGCTCGGCTGCCTGGTGGCCCTGCCGGTGAACGGCATCACGACGGGCACCATCAACTGGCAGACCTTCTCGCACCTGTCGTTTGCCTTCCGGATTACGCCCGATCTGCTCCTGTCTGGCATCGGCTTCGCGTTGCTGATGGGCGTCGTGGGCGGCGTGCCTCCCGCCATCCGCGCCGCACGCGCCAACGTCGCGACGACAATCCGCGCGCTGTAAGTACGTACGTGGCGGCAGGGCTTCAGCCCTGCAACTAGAGGACCGCGCATTGGCCTCTTGCCCTTGGCGCCGGTTCTGCGTAGTGTCAGCCGTGGCGCAGCGGTCCAGGCGGGCGGCGGGCGCCGTGGGAGGACTTCATGATGGGACTGCTGGGTTGGGCAATCTTCGGGCTTGTCATCGGCGCGCTGGCCAAGCTGGTCATGCCGGGCAAGGACGGCGGCGGGATTATCGTGACGAGTCTGCTTGGCATCGTCGGCGCCGTTGTCGCCGGCTACATCGGACAGGCCATGGGCCTCTATACGGAAGGTCAGCCGGCGGGCTTCATCATGTCGCTGCTGGGCGCGATCGCGCTGCTGTTCGTGTATCGCCTGGTGACAAAGCGCACGCCTGCCTGACACCTCACTGAGGGTACGTAGGCCCGAACTTCAGTTCGGGCGTTTGTCCCTCAAATCTGGTCCTGCCCCAGCGAGGCGAAGAGCTCGGATGCCTTCGCGAGGATGCCACGCTTCCGCCACGCGTCCAGCGTGACGCGATCGCATCCGGCGATGTCGCCGAGGAAGATGTCGTGCAGCCGCCGCGCCCACGTCACGTCGTACACGCACACGTTGTTCTCTTCGTTGTGGGCAAAGGAGCGGTTGTCGAAGTTGGTCGTGCCTACCGTCGCCCAGTGCGCATCCACCACCATCGTCTTCTGGTGCAGCATCGTGCGGTTGAACTCGAGGATCTCGATCCCGGCCTCGAGCAGCGGGCCGTAGAGGCGCACGCTATTGTGACGCGCGAGCCAATTATCGTTGTGGATGCCCGACACCATGATGCGGACATCGACGCCTCGCTTCTTGGCCTCCACGAGAGTGTCCACTCCGGCCTCATCCGGCACGAAATACGGGTTGGCGATGTAGATCGACTGTCGTGCGCAGACGATCGACAGGTAGTACATCACGCGGACCGTCGAGGCGCCCACCTCGGGTGAGCTGATGATGGTCTGCGCAACCAGCGGGCCCTTGCGATCGATCGGCGGGTAGTATTGCGGGCCCGAGATGAGCTCGCCCGTGGTGAGCAGCCAGTTGTCGGCAAAGCCAGTCTGCAGCGGCGTGACGGCCGGCCCTTCCACACGAACCTGGATGTCGCGCCAATGCGCAGGGTCTTGTGCGTGGCCCTCCCACTGGTCCGCGATGCCGGCGCCGCCGGTGAAGGCCAGGTCGCCGTCGATGATGAGCGACTTGCGGTG
>JAENWD010000198.1 GCA_016650245.1 Vicinamibacteria bacterium | reverse complement strand
GTGCGGCGCCATCACTTTGCTGCTCATGAAATGCTCCTGCTCTCTTGCGCTTACGCGCGCTGTCGGACCCACGTTTCCAGGTTCAGCAACGTCCACAGGCGTCCGGATCCGCCCCATCGCGCGGTCAAGGACGGCAGTTGGCCCGTCGATTCTATATCGGACGTCGAAACCACTCCAATGCGGGCGAGCGCGTTTGGCCCCCCAAGGGCCTCCATAATTGGCGGGGCTTCGCGCCCCAGCAGGCCCTGAAACACACCCCGCGCGCTCACCTTCCCCCGCCGCTCGAGTCCAAGTCCTGGAAGGCGCGCGGTCAACCGTCTCCGCAACAACCACTTGGACCGGCCGTCCTTCATCAGCACGTCGGGCGGCACCCGGTGCGCCAGCTCGATCAGATCCACATCCCAGAACGGATGCAACATGCGCATCCCGTGCCGACGCCCGAATTCCTGGGTCTCTTCCATATCGTGCGCAATCGCCGGATGGCGCAGGGCCAATCGCGCCTCACGCTGGTAAAACCCGCCTGCCGGCCGCGCTGGCTCAATCCACCGCTCGATACGCTCGTCCATGGCGCGCCGGACTGCCGGGTCGGGCGCCACCCATTCTGGTCGCTCCGCCAGGAGCCGCCGGCGGCGGCGGTGGTGCCACATCGCTGGAGCCATCCAGTCCAACGTGGCACTGGCCAGTGGTCTGCCCGCGGTCGACCAGAGCAACCGTGCTGCCGATCGCACCCCCCGGAGGTTGTTCGACCGTCGGCGCATCTGCAGCAATCGCCAGGCGCCTGTCACGTCACCGCGCCCGAGCAGGTCGGCCAGCAGATACGGCGACAACGTCAACCACTCGTCGCCCCCCCGACCGGTGAGCAACAGGCGCCGCCCATCGGCTGCCGCACGCCTGGCCAGCGCCCTGTAGGCGGGGGCCCACAAATTCCACATCGGCTGCGGCCACGTGGCACTCATCGAGAGCGCGCCAGCCAGCAGCCCTGCGGGGCCGACCGCTTCGTCAAACGGCACGAGCTCCTGTCCAAGCCCGAGCAGTCTGGCCGCACCCACCTGCACCGTTTCTTCGTTCGAGGCGCCCTCAGGAAACACCAGCGACAACGCCAGCGGCATTTGCGCGTCGCGCTCACGCGCGACATCAGTGGCCGCCACGGCGACCGCGATAGAGTCGAGGCCCCCGCTGAGAAAGATCGCCGAGGGGCCGGTGTCCATCGCCCGGCGTACCGCACGTGTCAACGTCGCTTCGAACTGCTCGATCTCGTCGTCGTCGAGACACGTGACCTCGCCGTCGTCTGGAAACGGGTCCCAATACCGGCGGAACACGGGATCGACTGATGCCTGCAGCGTCATCGCCGTTGCCGGCGGGACGCGCTTCACCTCCCGGTACGCCGTGTCTTCGATCGCCGGAAACCACCCGCAGAGCCACTCGCTGAGGGCGACCGCGTCGGCGTCGCGCGAGACACCGGGTTGCGCCACCAGGACGTCGGGCGACGGCGACACCATCCAGCCGGCGCGTGCCTTGGCGTAGAAGATCGGCTCGAGCCCGATCTGATCCCGCACGACCTGCAGCGTGCCGCGTTGCTTGTGCCACACGAGCAGGGCGAACGCACCACGCAACCGTGTGAACGCGGCGTCCGAGTGGGCCGCAATCAACTCGAGTGCGACCCGCGCTGCCTGTGCCTCGCCCGCACCCGGCGCCAACTCGCCCACGTTGCTGAGCACGCCGGTGACGATGACGACGAGCCGGTTGTCCTCGGCGATTCGCAGATCGCTGCCCGCGGTTCCGGCAACCTGTAACTCTGTGCCGTCGTAATGCCAGCGCCTGGTTGCCGGGTCCAAGACGCTCAGATGCTGCGGGCCGACGGTCACGCGCCACTCGGCGTGCCACCGCGCAGCATCAGCCACGGGCACCGCCGGCTCAACCCCCGCCGCCGACATCGAGCAATCCTTCCCGCGTCAGCGCGAGCACCAGATCGGTCACCTCGTGACGCACCAGATCGGGATCGGCGGAAAACTCCGAGCCAAGGGCTTCGATCACCGCGTCGAGGCCGAGCCCTTCGCCAATCAACTCCCAGGTCCGGATGCCCGTGGTGTTCAACTCGAAGATCTGGTTCGTCTTCAAGTGCACGAGAACACCGGCATCGCCCAGCCGGCTCGACACCACATGCTGGCTGGGCCTCAGCTCCTGAAACCGGGGATCTCCCCCTGCGCTGGACATGAGACAGATTGTCGAATGAAAGCGTACGCCTCCCTCAACAAGCCGTCAAGCGAAGCGAGGCCAGACTGTACCCAGACGGTTGGGCTTGTCGTCGGCCGGATACAAGGCTCGCCTCGCGGAGCTCTACCGGGGCGCTCGCAGGTGGGTGCAGGACGGATGTGGCACACCAATGCACAGGTTGTCAGTGGCGTAAGATAAGGGCTCCTGCC
This sequence comes from Vicinamibacteria bacterium, assembly GCA_016650245.1. GTDB lineage: Bacteria > Acidobacteriota > Vicinamibacteria > Vicinamibacterales > JAENWD01 > JAENWD01. The sequence goes on along the minus strand of JAENWD010000198.1, from coordinate 4,349 downwards.
ACATGTCACTCCGTCTCGGCTTCGATCTCGACGGCGTCCTCGCCGACCTCGACAGAGCGCTGGTTCGAGAAGCCATTCGCCTGTTTCCCGGCCTCGAGATCAAGGCGGGTGCCGACCAAGCGGTGGCACCGGCCGCGATCGAACCCGATGCCCCCGAGGGCGGGGACCCGGCCGAGACCAGCCCCACGTCGCTGACCCTCAGCCGGCGGCAGGAACGGCAGCTCTGGGATGCGGTCAAGCGCATCGACAACTTCTGGGAGACACTCGACGAGACCGAGCCGGGCATCATCAGGCGGCTGGCCGACACCGCGCGCACGCGCCGGTGGGAAGTGATGTTCCTCACCAGCCGTCCGCGCACGACAGGCGATGTCGTGCAGGTCCAGAGCCAGCGCTGGTTGCGGGCGCACGGCTTCGAGTACCCCGCGCTGTTTGTCGTGTCCACCTCGCGTGGAAAGATCGCCTCCGGTCTCGAGCTCGACGTCGTTGTCGACGACCGGCCCGAGAACTGCCTCGACATCGCGATCGATTCCAAGGCGCGCGCGATTCTGATCTGGCGCGGCGATCAGAACGCCGTGCCCGCCAGCGCGCGCCGCCTGGGCATCGGCGGCGTCAATTCTGTCGGTGCGTGCCTCGATCTCCTCATCACCGCCGACAACCCCGACGCCGGCCAGACCTCGCTGGTCGATCGCCTCAAGGGACTGCTCGGACTCAAGCGCCCGAGCTCGGACGCTGCAAAGGCCCGCATCTGAATCCGCGCTCCTGAGAGTCCCTCCTCGGACAGAACCGAAATCACGCACGACAGAACTGTGATCGATCGGGGGGTGCGCGTCGGCGCTCCCTACCAACGATCGCTACTGAAATCAACAACTTGACCGATCGGGCACAGCGGGCACCCGCCTTGCCCTGGTGCATGGCGACGGCTGCGCGCGCGTCACCTGCTTCCGGTCATGTCACACGGCAGGAACGCGCGGCGGCACCAGAGGGCCATCAGGCCGGGAAGGTTGCCATGTTCCGCTCGCTCCCCAATCTCGTCGTCGCCTCGGCGGCGTTTCTCACGTTGAGCGTCGTCGCGCCCGCACAGGCTCAGGAACTCATGGCGGCCAATGCCGTCGCCAACACCGTGCTCTTCCCGGTGACGCCGATTGCGCCGGCGCCGGTGGCACTCTTGGCTCCCGCGGCCGCGACGGCTGCCACGGCCGAAGGCGAGCAGACAGCCGGCCAGACAGCGTCGATCTCGCGGTCGAGCTTCGAGTCGCGTGGCAAGCGTCCCCTGGGGCTGCCCGCGCTGTACGCGGTGCAGGTCGCACTGCAGGCAATGGACGCGCACTCGACCTACGCCGCCATCAACCGCGGCGGCGTCGAGGCCAACCCGCTGATGAAGGGCGTGGTTCAGAACAAGGGCGCGATGATGGCCGTGAAGGCCGGCGTGGCCGCCAGCACGATCTGGATCGCCGAGCGGATGTGGAAGCGAGGCAGCCGCATCGGCGCCATCGCGACGATGCTGATTGCCAACGGCGTGACCGCCGCCGTGGTCGCCAACAACTACAAGGTGGCGTCGAGCCTGCGATAGAACCCGTCTGACACGTTCGACCTCGCAGGATGGCCCTCCTGCGTCCGGCGTGGCCGGCCCATCCTCGACCTCGTCTCTCCTGACCGGAGATCGAGGCGAGGTCGAAGGGGTCGGCCACGTCCCTTTTTGGTGCGCTACTATTGGCGTCATCCCGGGCATCCGACAAACCGTAACAGAAGCGTGCTGACCCCGTCCCACCTGCTCGACGTCCTCCTGCTGCCCGCGTTCTATCTCGCGCTTGGCACCTGGGTCGGCGTCAGCCTCGTGCTGCTGACGCGCGGACTCTCCGGCGGGCCGCGGGCGCTTGCCCTGGCGCGCGCGCGTGGGCGGCTCCAGGAGATCGGCAACCAGCGACTCGAGGCCGACAGCGAGCTCAGCGCGCTGGTCGCGCTGGTCGCGACCCTGCCCGAGACGGTCCTTCTGCCCCTTGCGGCCAGCTCGCCCGACGACGCCGGCGCGCGCCGACTGGCCGAGGCCATCATCGCGCGGCTGGGCCGCGAGACGCTGGAAGGGCTATCGGGCACGCCAGGCCATCCTCGTCACAACAGCCGCCGCATCGCGGCCATGCAGGTGCTTGCCGTGGCGCAGTCGCCCGGCGTCACGACGCTGCTGGCGCGCCTGGTCGACGAGCGCGATCCGGAGATCGTCGGGGCAAGCCTCGCGCTCCTGGGACGCGTGCCCGACCAGACGGCGGCGGCCGCCCTCATCGACGCGCTCAAGCACGCCAAATACACGTCCTCGCGCATCGCGACGTATCTGGACCACTTCCCGCGTCCGATCGGCGCCGACCTGCGGCCGCTGCTGCACCATCCCGACCCCAACGTGCGCTACTGGGGCGCCACCCTGCTGTCACGGCATCCGGTTCCCGGCATCGACCAGGATCTGGCCGCCCTGGCCGACGACCCGGCCCCCCTGGTGCGCAAGGCCGCCGTCGCCAGCCTGGCGCAGATCGGCGGGCCGGCCCTGGCTCCGGTCGCACGCCGGCTGCTCGCGGACGACACCTGGTTTGTCCGCGCGCACGCCGCGCGCGCGCTCGCATCGACGGCAGACGCGGCGGTCGCCGAGGAGATCGCGCCGCTGCTGGCCGACCGCGAGTGGTGGGTGCGCCTGGCCGTGAAGGAGTCGCTGCAGGAGCTGGGCGACGAGGTGTGGTCGGTGCTGGTGCCTTACCTGGATCACGAGGACGGCTTCGCACGCAACGGCGCCGCCGAAGTGCTGCAGAACATGGGCGTGCTCGACAGCCTGATCGTGCTCGAAGCCGTCACAGCCAGGCCGAGTACGGCCAAGGTCGAGATGCTGCGCAAGATCGCGTCGGCCGGCGGCACCCGCATGACCGCCGCCCTGCTCGAGCGCGTCGATGTCCGGACGCGCCCACGAGTGCGTGCGCTGCTTGAAACGCTGGGACTCGAACCAGCCGGTGTCAAGTCGTGAACGGCCCGATGATCGAGTCGCTGTCCTGGCTCACGGCGGCATCCGCGGTGCTGCTGGTCGCGGCCTATGGCATCGGGGCGCCGTTCCTCCTGCTTCGCACGCTGTTGACGTTGGGCAAGCGCCGCAGGCGCCGCTACCGCACCAGGAATGACGACGTGCTGGCGACCTCGCGCTTCACGATCCCGGTCAGCCTCATCGTGCCCATCGAGGCCGACGCCGGCGACGCCCCGCATCGCGTGCGTCATCTGCTGCAACTCCGCTACCCGGAACTCGAGCTCATCGTCGTCGTGTCGGCGGGCTCGGCGCTTGACGAGCTCAAGCACGCGTTGTCGCTCTCGGCGGCCGAGGTGTTCTACCGCAAGTCTCTGGCCGGCGCCGCCGTGCGCGGGCTGTATCGGAGCAACGCAGATCCCCGCGTCATCGTCGTGCAGTCCGAGCCGGCCAGCGCTGGCGAAGCGCTCAACTGCGGGGTCAACCTCGCGCGCTATCGATACCTGGCTGTCGTGGACGTCGCGGCCGCCTACAACAGCGATGCCTTGCTGGAAGCGATGCAGGCGGCGCTCGAGGAGCCACAGCGCGTGGTCGGCGCCGCGACAGCGCTGACGGTCCGCCCGGTGGAAGGGCTCGAGGCGGCGCTGCGTGGCGACGCGCCCGCGGGACTTCTCGAGGCGCTGCGGTATCTGTCGGCGGCGCGGACGCGGCTGGTCACGGTCGGACGCCAGAGACTCGATCTGCCGTCGGAAGGGTGCCCAGGCTTCACCATCTGGCGTCGCGACGTCGTGCTCGACGTCGGCGGGTTCGCCCAGGACGGCATCGCGGTGCACGCGGACATGACGCTGCGCGTCCACGCGCATTACGGCGGCAACCGACAGCGCTACCGCATCATCCACGTCAGCGAGCCAGTGGGTCTGGTCGCACCGGCCGAGGCCGAGGGACTGGCCCGCCGTGCCCGTGTGCCGGCTGGTCTGATGTGGCGCCACAAGGTGCTCTTCTTCAACCCGCGGTACGGCCGGTTGGGCCTCTTCGACTTGCCGCGGTATGCGTTCAACCTGCTGGTTGCGCCGTGGGTGGAGCTGTCGGCCCTGGTGTTGCTCGGACTGGCCGTGCCGCTGGGGGTGCTGTCGACGGGACACTTTCTGGTGGTGCTCTTCACCATCGGCCTGGGCAACGGCATCCTGACCGCGACGGCGCTGCTGCTGACCGGGCTGTCGGGCCGCGATCCGCGGCCCGCCGCTCTCTTCAATCTCCTCCTGGTCGGACCTCTCGAGTATTTCTTCAGCCGCCCAGCCTTGTTGATCGACCGCTTCCGACGGACCTGATAGGGCGCGGGCCTTCGGCCCCGCCGGGG
>JAENWD010000197.1 GCA_016650245.1 Vicinamibacteria bacterium | reverse complement strand
GCGACGGATGCGTGACGCTGGGGTAGACCGTCTCGCCGCTTTGGGCCTCGACGCCGGCCTTGGCCAGCGCGCGGATGGCCGGCAGGTCGATCGCCGGATTCTTCAGGTGAAAGTTCGCGAAGCCGTCGATGGTGATGAGAACGACGTGGCGACCCGTCTGCGCGTGCGTCACCAGGCCCAGCGCGATCACCAGCACGAGCGACGAGATGGAGGCACGACGTCTCATGCGGCATAGCATAGATGACCGGTGCCAGGTACTTAACAGCTACTCACCACCGGTTATAGACCCTGGGCGGGGCCGGCGCCGCTGGCGGAGGGATCGCGGCGGCCTTGCCCTTCTTCGGCGCGGGATCTTCAGGGGGAGCCGACGACGCCACGGCCGGCGGCGGCAACGCCGACTCTTCGACCGGCAGCTCCATCCGGCCGTCAAACGCGATGGCCGACTGGTACTGCAGCGAACCGCCACTGCCGATGGCCGACACCTGGCACCGGATCACACGCGCCTTGATCTGGTTGGGCTTGATCGCACCTTCGAAGTGCACGGTCACGCGCGTGCCAGGCACAAAGCGCGTCTTGCCCTCGACCAGGACGCCGCTGGCCGAGATGTTGACCAGCGCCACAGCTTCACCCGGCGACAGGCGCATTGCGGTGATCGCCGGGATAGCAGCGGCCGGGTACCGCGCGTCGACCCGGCGGTTGGATTCAGCGACGGCGGCTTCGGCTTTCGATTCAGCCATTACCGTGCCCCTTCGCGCGGCAGATAGAACTCGACGATCATGATCGCGGCGCCTTCACGAGTGAGCCAGACTTGGCCGCCCGCGCCGAGAATGGCCGTGCGCGCCTCCTGCAGGTCGTCCTTCACTTCCCGCCACGGACGCGGGTCGGCGCTGTTGAAGATCTCCTGCGGGAAGCCCTGCTGCGCGCCGGGGCCTTCGATGTTCATCGCCACCAGCGCGTAGCGCCCTGGCGACATGCTCCGCGCCTTTCCCACGCCCTTGTCGATGGTGACCTCGGCGACCTCCACGGTCACCTGGCCGCCCAGCATCGACAGGCGGCGGCTGTCGGCAAACGCGCCGATCGCATCGACCGCCGCGTCTTCCTCGACCGCGACCGAGACGTCCGCGCTTGACACCAGCAACTGCATCGTCAAGCCATCACCCAGGCGACCGGGCAGCTCGTTGTTCAGTCGATTTGCCAACGCCTTGGTGCTCGTGGTCATTTTCACAGGCGCTGAGGCAGCGCCACCGCCACCGGTGATCGCGACGCCGGCTTCCTTGGCGAACCGCTCGATCGCCTGCTGCATCTGCCGCTGGCCGCGCTCGGCCACCGTGCGCGTGGCGATCTCGCTGGACAACGCGTGCCTGGCGGCTCGCTCGCCGTCCACGGCTGCCAGCAGCGCGTCCTCGAGTCGCTGGCGTTCGGCGCCAAAGGCGTCTTCCGCCCGCTGAACCGCGGCCAGCGCATCGTCGGCGCGCTCGGTGGACTGGGCGAGAGCGGCTTCCAGCTCGGCGATCTGTGTCGCGTAGATCGCGTCACGCTCGGCCGTGCGAGCGGCGGCAGCAGCTTCTGCTGAGTCCCGCTGAGCCTGGTAGGCGGCGTTGGCCGATTCGAGCCCGGCAAGGCGCGCGGCGTGCGTGGCTTCCAGTTCCGCCAGGCTCGCCTGGTACGCACGCTCGGCCTCGGCGCTGCGAGCGTCGAGTTCGGCCAGGCGCGTGGCGGAGTTGGCTTCGAGATCCACCAGACGCCCGGCATGCGCGTTGCGCTGCTCGGACAGTGCCTGTTCGATCGCCGAAAACTGCGTGCTCTTCTGGGCGGCATCTTCCTCGGCGGCCGCCCTCGCTTCGGCCAGCCGCCCCTGCTCACTCAGCGACTCGTTGAGGGCGTCGCGTAGTGCGCCGGTATCCGTGCCGTAGCGGGCCTGCAGCTCCTGCAACTTCGATTCGATGTCAGCGCGAACCGACGCGTGTTCCTGTTCGAGGGCCGCGCGCATCGACCCGCGTTCGGCATCGGCCACCGACCGCCACTCTGCCCGCTCGGCGTCGGCCGCCGTCCGCAATTGCGCTCTCTCAGCTTCTGCCGCCGTCCGCAGTTGCGCCTTCTCGGCCTCCGCCTGGGCGCGAATCGCGGCCAGCTCGGCCTCACTGGCCGACCGAAGGGACGCCAGCTCCGCCTCGGCCGCTGCGCGCAACGCCGCCTGCTCGGCCTCGAGCGTCTCGATGCGTGCGGCCAGCTCGTTGGCAAGCGAGGTTCGCGACTCGAGCTCGCGCTGGAGTTTTGCGCTGCCCTCGGTGGTCTGTTGCTGGTCCGATTCGAGCAGTTGCAGGCGCGTGGTCAGGTCGGCGACCAGCGTGTGCCGCTCGTCGAGGTCGAGCCTCAGGGAGTTGGCGGTGTCCACCGCGTGCTGCCGCTCGCCTTCGAGGCCTTCGAGACGCTCGGTCAGCTCGGTGACCGTCTGCTGCCGAGCCTCGGCCTCGCTCCGCAGCAGGCCGGCCATTTCCAAGAGCTGCTGCCGCTCCGAATCCAGGGCGTCGTAGCGGCCGCGAAGCTCGACCAGCTGCTGGTCGTTGCCGTCCAGTCGTGCAAACGCCGCCGACTGCGTGCCGGCCTGCCGCAGTTGTTCGGCAAGGGCCTCCTGCAAACGCCCAAGCTCGTCGGCATGCGCTTTCTGCTGCGCGACGCGCTCGTCGTGAGCTTCGGCGAGCCGGCGTTCCAGCTCGGTGAACTGCTCGTCGACCGCGAACTGATCCGTCTGGGCCTTGCGCGCGAGTTCCAGGTCGGTCAGCAGCCGCGAGCGCTCGGCCTCGTGTGCCGCTTCCTGCTCGGCCTGCCTGGTGGCGGATTCAACCAGCGACCGTTCCAGCCGTCGCGACTCGGTGACGTCCCGGAACGAGATGAGCACCGACGCGATCGCGTCGGGCGCGCCCGGGTGGGCGCTGGCATGCAGCTCGAAGGTGTGGCGCGAGCCGGTGAGACCAACCAGATCGACTTCAAAGGACCCGCGCTGGCCGCCCAGAGCGCGGTCGAGGAAAGCCTGGCAGGGCTTGCGCTCCTCGGTCGACACCATGTTCATCAGCGAGGTGCCGAGGATCTGCTCGAGCGACTGCGCGCCGAGCATGGACAAACCGGCTTCGTTGATGGCGAGGAACGTGCCGTCCCTGTTGACGCGGGTCAGGACGACCGGCTGCCTCTCGAGAACCGCTCGAAGATGTGCCACCGCCTCGACAGGCAGATCGATGCCCACATCTGGTGCTCCCGACGCTTTGCTCACGGCATGGCTATCGGCAGGAAATCATGGGAAGATTACCTACCTTGGACTCTTGCCTGCGAGTGCACAGGGCAGCGCGTGAGTGCACACGCGTGGACTCGGCGAACCGGCGCACTCCAGAACCCTTGAAACCGTGGCGGCTCAGCGCCCGACGATGGGGTCCAGCGTGGTGGTGGAGACCGCGTGATAGGTGGGGCGGGCGACCGCGTAGATGTGTTTCGCCTCGGCTTTGCCCCAATCGGTTGCCATCAGGTCTTCGTAGAGCGGCTTGAGGAACTTCCGCCTTCCCTGCGACGTGAGGAAGCGCTCCAGCGCAGGCATCGCCGGATGGTAGCGATGGCGGATGCCAATCCGAAGCCAGGCACACAGCACCTCGCTGTTGCCGCTCTTGCTGAAACCGAAGGCGTGGTCGAGATCCAGAAGCTGTGTCTCCGACAGCGTGGCCGGCAGCGACGCGAGGAAATGCTGCCACTCCTGCGTCGTCCAGGCCTTCGTCTCGAGGCTCGAGGCCGGCGTCCCCCCCGTGAATCGCGTCACCTGCCGCTCGACGACGGTGAAGGCGTCTGAGGTCGGCGCGGTCGCGTTGGCCGGCAGGCCCGGCTTCTCCAGCCACTCGTCGAGCTGCAGCGTCTGCTCGAGAGGGGCGTCGCCAGCAATCAGGTTCGCACGCAAGTCCTCGAGGAACTCCGCCGTCGTCAGCGAGGTGAACGCGTGGCGGTCGAAGTAGCCGCGCAGCCAGGGGTCGAATCGCTCGCGGCCTGCCGTGGCCTCGATCATCCGCACGAACGCCGCACCTTTGTCGTACGCGATGGACGTCACGCCATCGTCGGGGTTCCGGCCGGTGAGATCGATGTGGAGGATCTGGTCGCCTGGCTTGTCCTCGAGCGACGCCAGCTCGTTTGCCAGTTCGCGCCGCCCGAGCACTTCGAGCATCCGCGCGCGCGGCACGCCGTAGAGCTGCTCCATGATGCGGTTTTCGAAGTAGGTCGTGAACCCCTCGTTGAGCCAGAAGTCGCGCCACGTCGCGTTGGTCACCAGGTTGCCGGACCACGAGTGCGCCAGTTCATGCGCGATGAGCGAGGTGAGCGAGCGGTCGCCGGCGAGGATCGTCGGCGTCGCGAAGGTGACGCGGGGGTTCTCCATGCCTCCAAACGGGAACGATGGCGGCAGCACCAGCACGTCGTAGCGGCCCCAGCGGTACGGCCCGCCCAACGCCTCGGCCGCCTCGATCATCTTCTCGAGATCGACGAACTCCGATGCTGCGCGATCGACGACCGACGGCTCGGCGTAGACGCCCGATCGCGGCCCGACGGCCTTGAAAGCGATGTGGCCAATCGCGATGGCGATCAGGTACGGCGGCACCGGTTGTTCGAGTGTGAACTCGAACGCGCGTCCGCCCTCGATCGGCGTGCCGTCCGGCGTCAGCGCCTCGGCGCTCATCACGGCACGCAGCGCGGATGGCACGACGATGCGGGCGCGGTAGGTCTGGCGGACGGCCGGGCTGTCCTGGGTGGGGATCCAGGTGCGCGTGAGGATCGCCTGTCCCTGCGAAAACAGGTACGGATGCGCGCCGCCGGCCGTCTGCGCTGGGGACAGCCACTGCAGCGCCTCGGCCTCGGGTGTCGTGCGGTAGCGCACGACCACGGTCTTGCGGTCGGCCGGCAGCGCGATGGTCAGGGCCCGGCCGAGAATCGGATCGTCGGGACCGAACGCATAGGTGAGCGCCGCGCCTTTCGCATCTGCGACGCGCTGAATCTCCAGTCCGCGGGTATCGAGCACCACCTCACGCGCGTCGCCTGCCACGTGCAGCGTCAGCGTCGCGCTGCCTTCGAAGACCTTACGAGTGAAATCAGCACGCAGGTCGAGCGCGACATCGGTGACACGCGCCTCGGCGGGCCGCGCGTAGCTATGGGGGTCGGTCACCGCGAACTATCGCGAGGCGTAGACCTTTTGCGTGCCGTCCTGGGTGAAGGCGACGACGTTGAACTTGTCCTTGACGCCGCCCTGTTCCATGCCGGGCGAGCCCATCGGCATGCCGGGCACCGCGATGCCGGCGACCTTGGGCTTCTCCTTCAGCAGCTGCCGAATCACGTCGGCCGGCACGTGCCCTTCAATGGCGTAGCCGTCAATGGTCGACGTGTGACAGGACTGCAGGTTCGGCGGCACGCCCGTGGTCTGCTTGATGGCCGACAGGTTCGGCAGGTCGGTGACCTTCGGCGCGAAGCCGTTCTGCCTCATGTGCTCGACCCACTTGCCGCAGCAGCCGCAGGTGGGCGTCTTGTAAACGGTAATCGGGGTCGCGACTTGCGCACTCGGCGCCAGGGCAACGGCCAGGACAAAAGCGAAAGTCAGGATGATAGAGCGCATGGATACGAGTTTAGCGCACTTACCACTTACCAGTTACGGTTACGGGTTACTGGTTACGGGTTACGGGTTGAGTTGCGAGTGATGGGTTACGAGTTACGAGTGTTTGCTGTCCCGCTGTCCCATGGCCCGCCGGGCCATGACTTCATGGACCCTAGGACTTCCGCTCGAGCTCACGTTTCGAGCCTGCGATGTGCCGCTGTCGAGGAGCTGGCCACCAAGCCGGTAGAAGATCTGTTGACGCGGCAGCGCCTCCACGAGCCCGATGGTGTGACGAGCTGCCGAGATGGTGATGTCGGTAAGCGGGCCGGTACGCATGCCACGCGGCAGTGCATGCTCGATGCCGCCAAGGAGCGTGCCGGAATCACACGCCAACTGCTCACTGCGAGAGCCGCCAGTTGAAGACTCTGCGATCCGTCCTGTCACGATGTACGCAGAATCTGCGCGGCTCAGCGTGTTCGCGACCACCCGTAACTCGTAACGCGTAGTTCGGCACTCAACTCGTAACCCGTAACCCGTACCTCGTAACTCAAAGAGTCAGGAGATGCGGGTCCAGTCAACCTCATCGGCGTTGGCGAGTTTCTCGCGCGCTTCCTCTGACGCGAAGAAGCGCGTCAGCCCGCACGAGCGGCACACGACGACGGTGAATTTCGCCGCGGCGTACCAGCGGCCCAGGCCCGGCAGGTAGTTGGGTGCGTGCCCGCCGCCGGCGCCGACCTCCTTGCTTCGATACTGGTCGTTGCTTTCGCAGTTGGGACAAGGCGTTGGTTGCATTGGCTCCTCGAGGGGGTCTTCGTGATCTGAACGAAGCGCAGCGTGCCAGCCCGTAATCGTCAATCGTCAATCTGCAATCGTCAATTCGAGCTACGCTCGAACCCACCGCAACAACTCCGCAAACGTGACGCCCTTGCCTTGCATTAGCAGTCCCGTTCGTACGATCCTGCCCGCGGCCCAGACGATGAGGATCGTCGTGAGCACGGTGAGGGACACGCCCAGGGCGACTTGCCACACCGGGGGCCGCTCTTCGAGCGCCAGGCGCAGCAGCATCAGAAACGGCGTTGCCGGGGGGAACAGCGACGCGCCCACCGAGAGCGCACTCTGCGGCGCGCGTGTGATGGCCGGCCACATCAGCGCCGGGATCATGATGAGCATCATCGCCGGCGTCATCAGGTTCTGGGCGTCCTTGAGATCCGAGCACGCCGAGCCGATCGCGATGAACAGCGACCCGTAGATCGCCACCGCCAGCAGCAGGAACAGGACGAACCACGCGAGCATCCGCGGGTCGATCACGTCGAGATAGCCCCACCGCCGTGCCGTATAGGCGGCCCCGGCCAGATAGACCAGCGTCAGCACCGCCGACACCGACGTGCTGGCCAGGAGCTTGCCGAGCATCAACTGGAACGGCGTCACCGAGCCCAGCAGCACCTCGCTGATGCGGCTCATCTTCTCCTCGAGCACGCTGTTGAGCAGCTGCGGCGTGGTCGTCATGACGATGACGAAGAGCACGAACATGAAGGTGAGCGGGACGCCGATCGTGCGGACCTTGTCCACGGTCTGGGCCGCGCGCACCGAGCCGTCGCGTATTCGGTCCAGCAGGCCGAGTTCCTGGATCGCCAGCGGCCGGATCAAGCTCGCCACGACGATGGGGCTCACATCGGCGTCGAGGAACCGCCGCTTCACGACCTCTTTCATGACCGTGCGATGCAGCCAGTTCGGCAACTCGCCGTAGGCCGGCGCGGACGAGTAGTAGCGGATCTTCTCGGTGGTGTCGGGCGCCATCAGGCCGGCGGGCAGCTCCGCAAATGCGAACAGCTCCTCCCGGCGCACGCGGTCTGACAGCTCCAGGCGCACCGCCTGCCGGTCGCGGCCCGACGGCGTGACGTTTTCGATCAGGAAGGTCGGGCCCTGCTTGACCACCGGGCCCAGGTCGCGTTCGCCACGATTCCAGGCCTTGGACGATGCCGTGAGCGGTCCAACCAGCTGCCCGGTGTCGTCGATGACGGCAATGACGCGCGGCTTGGCGTCGACCTGCCGGTCCACGACCTTCTGAAGGGCCAGCGTGCCTCCAAACAGCAGCGGCATCAACAAGATGCCGATCCAGAACCCCTTGGTGTGGACGGCGCTGAGGAACTCCGACGCCGTGATGGTCAGGACCTTACGCATGGGCCGTCTCCGAGGCGAGCTCTTCGGCCGTGGGCCGGGCGATTCGGACGAAGATGTCGTGCAGGGACGGGCGGGTGATCTCGAAGTGCTCCACCCGGGCGCGCGCGACCAGCGCCGCCAGCAGTGCCTGCGGGTCGGCGCAGCGCACCTCCTGTAACTGCCCGTAGTCGTTCACGCTGGTGACCTCGGGCAGCGCCCGCAGCATCTCGGCGCCACCGTCCACGCGCACGCGGACCGTGTCGGCGCCATAGGCGGCCTGGATCTCGTCCAGGGTGCCGTCCAGCACCTTCCTGCCCTTGTAAATCATGAAGATGCGGTCGCACATGCGCTCGGCCACGCCCATGTCGTGGGTGCTGAAGACGACGGTGGTGCCGGCGCGGCGGAGGTCGAGCACGGCGTCTTTGAGCACGTCGGCGTTGACCGGGTCGAGCCCGGAAAATGGCTCGTCGAGGATCAGCAGATCGGGCCCGGCGACCACCGCCGCGATGAACTGGACCTTCTGCGCCATGCCCTTTGAGAGCGCCTCGACCGGCTTGTCCAGCCACGGGCGCAGATTCATTTGGTCAATCCACCTATTAATGTTTTTATCAATATCTAACAGTGACTTACCTTTGAGCCTGCCGTAGTATCGCAAGAGCCGATGCACCTTCATCTTCTTGTAGAGGCCGCGTTCTTCTGGTAAATACCCTATTTTGTCTCGCGCCAGATCGGTGCGCGGATCCCCGAACACGTCGATTCGGCCGGAATCGGGCAGCAGGATGTGGAGGATCATCCGGATGGTCGTGGTCTTGCCCGATCCGTTGGGCCCGATGAAGCCGTACACCGAACCGGCCGGGACTTCGAGCGACAGGTTGTCGACGGCGACATGGCTGCCGAAACGCTTGGTGATGTTGTGGAGAGCAATCGCATTCATTGACGCATGCTGACTATACGCAACTCGGCACGGTCGTCGGGCAGTCCTTGACCTTTACCTCATCACTTTGATACTTCTCATTGCCGTCGGACGTGAGCGCGTCGCCCACGTGCCTGCCGGCCTTCAGTCATTAGCCTTCAGACTTCGGCCCTCAGCCTTCAGGAATTCCGTCGATGTTCTTGCTGAAGGCCGAAGGCTGTGGACCGAAAGCCGAAGGCGCGCCCTCGTTTCGGTGAACCCAGGATTCAAGACAGCAGAAGATGGCGCAGATTTTCCCACGCAGTGCCAACAGCTATGCCCGCGGGAGCATCGTGGCGCTGGTTGTCCTGCTGGCGAGTTTGGGCCTGACGCTGGACCGGCTCAGCCGTTCGCCGTACATGACCCGTGCCGAAACCGTGCGCGAGCAGCCGGTGCAGTTCAGCCACCAGCACCATGCCGGCGGACTGGGCGTCGATTGCCGGTACTGCCACACCACCGTGGAGAAGGCGGCATCGGCAGGCATTCCGCCAACCAAGACCTGCATGAACTGCCACTCGCAGATCTGGAGCAACAGCCCCTATCTCGAGATCGTCCGTGCCAGCTATCGCGACGACAACCCAATCAGGTGGCTGCGCGTCCACGACCTGCCGGACTTCGTGTACTTCAATCACAGCGTGCACGTGAAGAAAGGCGTCGGCTGCGCGACCTGTCACGGCCGCGTGGATCGGATGCCGCTGATGTTGCAGCAGAACACGCTGCAGATGGAGTGGTGCCTCGAGTGTCACCGCAACCCGGAAAAGTACGTGCGTCCGCGTGACACCGTGTTTCAGATGGATTATCAGCCACCGGCCAACCAGATCGAACTGGGCCGTCGCCTGGTGAAGGAATACGACATAGAGTCGCTGACCTCCTGCTCGACGTGTCACAGGTAAACGCTGTGACACCAACCCCCCCTCACATGAGCGACGACACGACGATCGATCTCACCCCGATTCGGGCCCGGATTGCCGGCACCCAGGGGAAACAGTACTGGCAGAGCCTGGAGGAACTGGCCGACAGCCCGTCGTTCAAGGCACTGGTGCAGCGCGAGTTCCCGGCCCAGGCTTCAGAGTGGCTGGACCCGAAGG
>JAENWD010000196.1 GCA_016650245.1 Vicinamibacteria bacterium | reverse complement strand
GGATAGACCGAGCTGACCATCTGCAGGAATGCCGACCCGTACGATGGCGATACCACGTTCCCGAGGCCGACCAGGAGCACACCCCCGCCCCAGAGCAGTGACATCACGGTCGCCAGCGCGCGTACCGAGAGCTTCATGACTTGCTCCTTTCATTGACGTCCCGTCGCTTGGTCCAGTCGCTGTTCTCACTCGTCGCGATTCGTTTCCCCATGCGCACGCCTGGCCCTCACAACCGCGCGCGTCGGAGCCGCAGCGCGTTGCCCACGACCGACACCGAGCTGAAGCTCATTGCCGCGGCGGCGATGATCGGGCTCAGCAGAATGCCGAACACCGGGTACAGCACGCCCGCCGCGATCGGCACGCCGACGGCGTTGTAGGCGAACGCGAAGAACAAGTTCTGTTCGATGTTCCGCATCGTCGCGCGACTGAGCCGGCGCGCGCGGACGATGCCCCGGAGATCACCTTTGACCAGGGTGACCCCTGCGCTCTGCATGGCGACGTCGGTGCCCGTGCCCATCGCGATGCCGACCTGCGCCTGCGCGAGCGCGGGCGCATCGTTGATGCCGTCACCCGCCATGGCGACGATGTGTCCCTCCGACTGGAAGCGCCGCACGGCCTCAGCCTTCTGGTCGGGGAGCACGTCGGCGACGACTTCGTCGATGCCGAGCTTGCGGGCCACCGCCGACGCCGTCGTGCGGCTGTCGCCGGTGATCATGGCGATGCGGATGCCTTCGTCGTGGAGCTGCCGGATGGCCTCGGGCGTGGTGGCCTTGATGGGGTCGGCGACGCCAAGGAGACCGGCGGGTTTCCCGTCCACGGTCACGAACATCACCGTCTGTCCATCCGCTCGCAGCGACTCGGCGGTCTGCGCCAGCCCGCCCGGATCGATGTGCATGTCCTCGAGCAGCTTGAGGTTTCCCAGCGCCACGCTGCGCCCCTCGATGTGCCCGGTGACGCCCTTGCCGGTGATCGACTCGAACGACGTGGCGTTCCCGGCCGCGACCCCCTGCGCCAGCGCGCCGGCCACGATGGCGGCCGCCAGCGGATGCTCGCTGCCGCGCTCGAGGCTTGCCGCCATGCGCAGCAGATCCGAATCGCGCCAGCCGGCGGCCGGTGTCACGCTCACGAGGCTCGGCTTGCCCTCGGTGAGCGTCCCGGTCTTGTCGACAATCAGCGTATCGACCTTCCGGAGGACTTCGATGGCCTCGGCGTTCTTGAAGAGCACACCCGCGGTGGCCCCCTTACCGGTCGCCACCATGATGGACATCGGCGTCGCCAGGCCCAGCGCGCACGGGCAGGCGATGATCAGCACGGCGACGGCGGCGATGAGCGCGTGCGCCAGACGGGGCTCCGGGCCGACCAGCGCCCACACGGCGAACGCGATCGCCGCGATCGAGACGACCGCCGGCACGAAATAGCCGGCGACCACATCGGCCAGCTTCTGGATCGGCGCCCGGCTGCGCTGCGCCTGCGACACCATCTGAACGATCTGCGCCAGCAGGGTGTCGGCGCCGACGCGATCGGCGCGCATGACGAGGCCGCCGGTGCCATTGACGGTCGCGCCGATCACGCGATCGCCCGCCGTCCGCTCGACCGGCATCGGCTCGCCGCTGATCATGGATTCGTCAACCGCGCTCGCACCCTCGAGCACGAGACCGTCAACGGGGATCTTCTCGCCCGGCCGGATGCGCAACCGATCCCCGACCTGGACCTGGTCGAGAGGAACGTCCTCCTCGCGTCCATCGTCGAGGAGCCTGCGCGCGGTCTTCGGCGCGAGCCCCAGCAGCGCCTTGATGGCGGACCCCGTCTGGCTGCGCGCGCGGAGTTCGAGCACCTGACCGAGCAGCACGAGCGCCACGATGGCGGCGGCGGCTTCGAAGTACACCGCCACCTCGCCGGCCGGGCCCCGGAACGACGGTGGAAACAGGCCTGGCCACACCGTGGCCACGACGCTGTAACCGTAGGCGACCCCGACACCCAACGCGATCAACGTGAACATGTTGAGGCTGCGATTGCGGATCGACTGCCAGGCCCGCACGAAGAAGGGCCAGCCACACCAGAGCACCACGGGCGTGGCGAGCGCGAACTCGAGCCAGCCAAGTGCACGCGGCGCAACGAGGTGACCGAGGTTGCCAGGAAGAGATGCACTCATGGCCATGGCGAGCAGTGGCGACGTGAGCACGACGCCGATCCAGAAGCGCCGGGTCATCCCGGTCAACTCCGCCTGTCCTTCGTCGTCGTCGCTGGTCGCCGTCCGCGGCTCCAGCGCCATGCCACAGATGGGGCAGCTGCCGGCGGCGTCTCGGACGATCTCCGGATGCATCGGGCACGTGTAGGACACTTTGCCTGCGTGCGCGGCGTCGAACGGTTCGGGGTGGCTGGGCCGGTGTTCGGCCTCTACGAGGTGAGCGTGCAGAGGTACGTGGGCCGTTGCCATGTGCAGCCGCTCCTTTCAGAAATCTTCGGGCGCATGATCGCCAGTTTCATGCGCAAGGCCAGTGCCGTGGTCTTTTCCCCTCGTGGCGTGCAGTACCGGCCGGCGCGATGCGCCCGGTGGCCGGTTTCAGACAGCGGCCCTGCTTCGACTGTCTGAAAGCAGACACCACCCTGATCTCGCGAGTTGGGAGTGCTACCATCGGCCGGGATGGTGGTCAGCCGACGATGGGCTCGAGACCGGGTGGCCGGCACCGACGGGTGGCGCGTCGCCGCGCTGGTGCTTCTCGTCGCGACGATCTCAACGCTTCATTACGTGACGAGCCCGACGCGAGTCGTATGGCACGAGGTGTTTCAGCGCTTGTACTACGTGCCGATCATTCTGGCGGCCTACTGGTATGGCGTGCGGGGTGGCCTGTTGACCGCCCTGCTGGTCTCCCTCGCGTACCTGCCGCATATCCGGATGGCGTGGACGCAGGGCGTTCAGCAGGAGGCCAGCCGATACGCAGAGCTGGTGGTGTTCAACCTGGTCGGCGTCGTGGTCGGGTTGCTCGCCGGCGCGCAGCGCCGTGTCACCGAGCGGTACCAGCGCGCGGCGGCATCTCTCGAAGCCGCGAACCGTGAACTGCGCGACGCCTACGACCACCTGCGCCGGGCCGATCGACTCAAGGCGCTCGGCGAAATCGCCGCGGGGCTGGCGCACGAGATCCGGCACCCGCTGGCGTCAATCGGCGGCGCGCTCGAGATTATCGAGTCCCGGGCGGCGGAGGACAGCCCGGAAGGGGAGTTCTCGCGACTCGCCAAGGCCGAGCTGCAGCGGCTGGATCGACTCGTGATGGAGTTCCTGCGGTACGCTCGACCTCACGAGCCCGAATTGCGCCAGGTGCCGCTCGGCGACGTCGTCGATCGGGTGGCAGCGCTGGTACAGGTCGAAGCCGATCGCCGAGCCGTCACGCTGGAAGTCGAGCGCCCCGGCGCGTTGCCGCTGGCCTGCGTGGATCCGCAACAGATCGAGCAGGTCCTGTTGAACGTCGTCCTCAATGCCATCCAGGCCAGCCCGTCGGGCGGGCGCGTGATCGTTCGCGAGTCGATCGACGAGCCGGACATGCTGATCGACGTCATCGACGAGGGCCCGGGCGTGCCGGACGTTCACATGGCGCGAATCTTCAGCCCCTTCTTCACGACGAAGGAGAAGGGCACCGGGCTCGGGCTCGCGATCGCGCACCGGATCGTCACCGCGCACGCTGGCAGCATTGCGACCGTCGACGGCGGCGCGAAGGGCGGCGGCTGGTTTCGCGTCCGC
>JAENWD010000195.1 GCA_016650245.1 Vicinamibacteria bacterium | reverse complement strand
CACGGCGAGCCCGGCGCGCGCTACAGGGCTGGCCTGGAGTTCTCCGGCGCCGACACCGACGGCGTGGCCGAGTACGCACGCCGACACCAGAAGAAGAATTGACGATTGCAGATTGCAGGTTGACGGTTACGTCGGGGCAACGGGGCGGCGGTTGCGAATATGGATGCGCTTGGGTGCGTGCGCAGGCCACCGTCAGCATTTCCGTTGATCCGGTCCGCCTGTTCTTGGGTCATGAAGGACGCGGCGTGATGTATCAGTCGGGCTTTGAATGTAGGTCCACCAGCATGTCTCCCCGGCTGGCGACCTTCGCGAAGACCTCGGAACCCTTCGGGTCGAGGTGGTGGACGACGGCCCTCACGACATAGAACTCGTCATCGGTGGGGCCGGCCAAGAACTCCCCGACCATGGGCACTCGTTCCAGCCGAACGGCTTTGGGATGGCCCCACCCTGCGTCTTCCTCAATATACAGACCAACGGTCGGCATGGCGCACATCCTAGCACGTGCCCAACCGCGCCTTTGTGTTTATGACGATTGCAGCGTACTGGGAGTCTGCTTGGCGCGGCGCTTGGCGTCCTTCTCGCGCAGTAGTCGAGCACGCGCCGTTTTTGCCGACGCGACTGCAATGGCCGTGATCTGACTGAACTCGTCTTCCAGAGCTTCGGACTCAGACTTCAACCGGTCCGGAAGCCCCGCCGCACGCAACAGGGCCAGCCACAACGCCGACTCGTCGGCCTCTTCCTCCAGCTTCTTGATCTTCGCGATGAAGTCGCGCGTCGACTGGGCGCGGCACGCCGCCCTGTACTGGGCGGGCACCGACGAGCCGCTGTCGATGAGTTGGCCACCTAGACGAAACTCGACAACGCCTCTTGGTAGCGCACGCACGAACGCAATACTGCGGGCCGCGAGAGCGAACATGCGGCGGCGAAGTTCTTCAGCAGTGGGAGGAGGCATGCGCACATCCGATGCACGCGCGATGCCAATCACGACCCTTCAGCGTCTTCGACAGAAACAGTGTCGGGGGGAGTCTAGTACGCGGATCTTGCGACCTGCCGGCAAGCCCGATCGTGGATTTTCAGCAATACCGCCGCGTTGCCCGGGCTCAATCTGCAATCGTCAATCACCAATCGTCAATGATCCATCTCGAACGATCGTCTCTTCCCTGTCCGACCCGGTCGAGATGATGGCGGCAGGGACGCCGGTGACCTCTTCGAGGCGGCGCACGTAGGCCTGGGCGGCACTGGGCAGTTGATCGTAGGACTGCGCGCCGCGGGTGGGCGCGGTCCAGCCGGGCATCTGCTCGTAAATGGGCTCGCAGCCGGAGAGCAGCGTCAAGTCGGCCGGAAAGTCGTGCAGGACGCGGCCGCCGCAGCGATAGCCGGTGCAGAGGCTGATGGATTCCAGGCCGTCGAGGACGTCGAGCTTGGTCAGCGCCAGCGCGTCGATGCCGCTCACGCGCGCCGAAAACCGCACGGCCACGGCGTCGTACCAGCCGCAGCGGCGCGGCCGGCCAGTCGAGGCGCCATACTCCTGCCCGCTTTCGCGCAGCCGGTCGCCCATCTCCCCCAGCAGCTCAGTCGGCAATGGCCCCTCGCCTACCCGCGTCGTGTAGGCCTTCACGACGCCGAGCACCGTGCCGACAGCTTTAGGCGGCACACCCAGGCCGGTACACACGCCGCCGGCCGACGCGCTTGACGAGGTCACAAACGGGTACGTGCCGTGGTCAATGTCGAGCAGCGTGCCCTGTGCGCCCTCGAACATGATGGCGTTGCCGCCGGCGATGGCGGCGTTGAGCATCACGGAGGCATCCACGATCCAGGGACGGATGCGCTCGCCGTACGCCGCCAGCTGGTCGTACACCTGTTGCCAGTCGAGCGTGGTGTCCTTGATGACGCGGTTTCGGGCCTTGACGTTCTCGCGCACGCCCTCTTCGAGCACGGCCGGGTTGGCCAGGTCGCACACGCGGATGCCGCGGCGCGCGATCTTGTCCTCGTAGGCTGGTCCGATGCCGCGCGACGTCGTGCCGATGCGCCGCTCGCCGCGCCGCGCTTCCGAGAGCACGTCGAGCTCGCGGTGGTACGGCAGGATCAGGTGCGCACGGTCGCTCACAAACAGCCGGCCGTCCACGTCGATGCCGAGCCCCGCCAGCTCGTCGACCTCGGCAAACAGCGCCTGCGGGTCCACGACCACGCCGTTGCCGATCACGCACGACACGCCGGGATGCAGGATGCCCGACGGAATCAAGTGCAGCACAAACTTCTGGCCGCGCACATACACGGTGTGGCCGGCGTTGTGGCCGCCTTGATACCGCGCGACGATCGAGAAGCGCGGGGTCAGCAGGTCGACGATCTTTCCCTTGCCCTCGTCTCCCCACTGCGCGCCGATGACTGTGAGATTTCTGGCCATGGTCAAAGCACGCCATCGTACACCAAGCCTGCCGGCTCCGTCATCCGCGGCAGAGTGATAGGATGCGTGGTCGTGACCGCGCAGGTGTTGCTCGATGGCGCCTCGTTGACGCGCACTGCCGTGGCGGCGATCGCCGATGCAGGCGCCACGGTTGTCCTGACCGAGGACGCGAAGGCGCGCGTACACGCGGCGCGCGCCGTGGTGGACCGCAAGGCTGCCGGCGACGCGCCAGTCTACGGCATCAACACCGGGTTCGGGTCCTTCGCCGACGTGCGCATCGCGCCCGAGGCGCTCGACGCGCTGCAGATCAACCTGCTGCGCAGCCACGCCGCCGGAGTCGGCGACCTGCTCTCCATCCCCGTCGTGCGCGCGATGATGGCGCTGCGCGCCAACGTGCTGGCGCGCGGCCATTCCGGTATCCGGCTCGAAACGCTCGACCTGCTCGTCGCGATGCTCAACGCCTCGGTGCACCCGGTGGTGCCCAGCCGCGGATCGGTCGGTGCCAGCGGCGATCTGGCGCCGCTGGCCCACCTGGCACTGGTGCTCATCGGTGAAGGCGAGGTGCACACCGCCAATGGCCGCATCTCTGGCGCCGACGCCCTGGCGCGCGCCGGACTCGCGCCCGTGCGGTTGGGGCCAAAGGAAGGACTGGCGCTCATCAACGGCACGCAGGCGTCCACGGCCGTGCTCGCCCTGGCGCTTGTGGCCGCCGAACGG
Source organism: Vicinamibacteria bacterium (assembly GCA_016650245.1). Lineage (GTDB taxonomy): Bacteria > Acidobacteriota > Vicinamibacteria > Vicinamibacterales > JAENWD01 > JAENWD01. Next base: position 14,008 of record JAENWD010000195.1, on the reverse strand, counting down.
CTCGCCCGCGCGGCCGACATCGTCGCCGCCTTGTCCATCGACGTGCTGCGTGGGTCCACCCGGCCGTTTGACGCCCGCATCCACGCCGCCCGCCCACACGCCGGGCAGGTGATCTCGGCCGCCAATCTCTTGCGCCTGCTCGACGGCAGCGCCATCAACCAGTCGCACGCCAACTGCGGACGCGTGCAGGACGCCTACTCGGAACGGTGCGCGCCGCAGGTGCACGGCGCCTGCCGCGACGCCCTGGCCTTCATCGCGCGCACGGTCGAAGTCGAGGCCAACGCCTCGACCGACAACCCCATGGTCTTTGCCGGGGCCGGCGACATCGTCTCGGGCGGCAACTTCCACGGCGCGCCCATCGGGCTTGGCGCCGATCTGCTGGCGGTCGCCGTCACGCACGTCGCGACGATCAGCGAGCGACGGGCCGAACGGCTCGTGAACCCGGCGCTGAGCGACCTGCCCGCGTTTCTCACCGTGCACGGCGGACTGGAATCAGGGCTGATGCTCGCGCAGGTCACCGCGGCTGCACTCGCCTCCGAGCTCAAGGCGCTGGCGCATCCCGTGTCGGTGGACACCATCCCCACGTCGGCGAACAAGGAAGACCACGTGAGCATGAGCATGGCCGCCGCCCTCAAGGCCGCGCGCGCCGTGGAACTGGCGACGCTAGTGGTCGCAGTGGAGCTGCTGTGCGCGTGCGAAGCGCTCGACCTGCTGTCGCCGCTCACCACATCGGCGCCGCTCAGCGCGGTACACGCGCATGTCCGCACGCGGGTCGCCCGTCGAAACGGCGACCGGCCGCCGTCACCCGACATCGAGGCCATTGCCGCGATGATCGCGGCTGGCGCGCTCGATCACATCGTCGGCCCGCTCGTCAACTGATTAATCTTTCTTCTCACGATTGACAAGGCGCGCCCAAGGTCCATAACGTCTAACCTCCCGCGGAGACGACACGCACGACTTCGCCTTCAACAATGACTTCCGGCACGCGCATCATTCGGGCGCCTCGCGGCACGACGATCTCCTGCAGAGGATGGCAGCAGGAGGCCGCGCTCCGCATGCTGATGAACAACCTCGATCCGGACGTGGCCGAGCGTCCTGACGATCTGGTGGTTTACGGCGGCTCCGGCCGTGCCGCTCGAGACTGGCCGTCGTTTGACGCGATCGTCAGCGAGCTCACGACGCTGGGCAACGACGAGACGCTGGTCGTGCAGTCGGGCAAACCCGTGGCGCGTTTTAGAACACACGATCACGCGCCGCGCGTGCTGATCGCCAACGCCTTGCTGGTGCCGCACTGGGCAACGTGGGAGGTATTTCGCGACCTGGAGCGCAAGGGCCTGACGATGTACGGCCAGATGACGGCCGGCAGTTGGATCTACATCGGGACGCAGGGGATTCTGCAGGGCACGTACGAGACGCTTGCCGCGCTGGCACGCCGACACTTCGGCGGGTCGCTGACCGGCCGCACGGTGGTGACCGCCGGATTGGGCGGCATGGGCGGAGCCCAACCCCTTGCGGCCACGATGAACGGCGCCGCAGCCCTGGTGGTCGAGGTCGACCCTGCGCGGGTCGAGCGCCGGCTTGCGACACGGTACGTGGATGAAGCCACAGGGTCGCTCGACGAGGCGCTGGACCGGTTGTCGCGATGGGCGCGCGCCCGCGAGGCACGGTCGGTGGCCCTGGTTGGCAACGCCGCCGACGTGTTGCCGGCGCTGGTCGCCCGTGGTGTTGTGCCAGACGTGGTGACGGACCAGACGTCGGCCCACGACGCGCTCAACGGCTACGTGCCGCCTGGGGTGTCGCTGAGTGAGGCGGCGGCCCTGCGCGAACGGGATCCAGACACCTACATCGCGCGCGCGATGGCCGGCATGGCCACGCACGTCCGCGCGATGCGTGCGCTCCAGGATCGTGGCAGCGTGGTCTTCGACTACGGCAATAACCTGCGCGCGCAGGCGCAGGCGGCCGGTGTGGACGACGCGTTTACGATTCCCGGCTTCGTGCCCGAGTACGTCCGCCCGCTCTTCTGCGAAGGCAAGGGTCCCTTCCGTTGGGTGGCGCTTTCGGGCAATGCTGCCGACATCGCGGCCACTGATCGGGCGGTGCTCGAGCTGTTCCCGCACGACGAGGCACTGGCGCGGTGGATCCGGCTGGCCGGCGAGCGCGTGGCCTTTCAGGGACTGCCGGCGCGCATCTGCTGGCTGGGGTACGGCGACCGGGCCGCCTTCGGGCGACGGCTCAACGAGATGGTACGGACGGGAGAGGTGACGGCGCCGATCGTGATCGGGCGCGACCACCTGGACACTGGGTCGGTGGCCTCGCCCAACCGCGAGACCGAGGGCATGCGCGACGGCAGCGACGCGATCGCGGACTGGCCGATCCTCAACGCGCTGCTGAATGCGTCGGCCGGCGCCACCTGGGTGTCGGTGCACCACGGCGGCGGCGTCGGCATCGGCTACTCGCTGCACGCCGGCATGGTGATCGTCGCCGACGGCACGCGCGAGGCTGCTGAACGGCTCGAGCGCGTGCTCACGTGCGATCCGGGCATCGGCGTGGCGCGCCATGCCGATGCGGGATACCCCGAGGCGATCGCGACGGCGGAACGTCGCGGCGTGCGGCTGCCAATGCGTCGCCTAGGTGGGTAGTGCGAGGCCTGCTGATGTCGAGTAGGATTTTGGTGACCGCCCCATGACCATCGCCCGTCCCCAGTTCGAACGCCGCGTGCTTGCGGCCCTCGACGCGACGCCGGCGCGGATTCCCGTGCTCATCGGCGGCTGCGGCACGGGCCGCACCCACTTGTTACGCGGCCTGCGCGAGCATCTGGGCCTGGACGGGTGTCAGTACCTGGACGTCGAGCGCTGCGCGTCAACGCCGGAACGCATGCTGCACTCGGTGGTGACGACCTCGCCGTTTCTGGCCCCGGACGTGAGCGCCGAGGCGGCCTCGCCGCGTGCGGCGTTTGACGCGCTGCTCGCCTTCTTCCAGGGCGCGCGTGGCCCGGGCGACCGCCCGGTGACGTTCCTGCTCGACGAGGTGCTGGAGTTCCGGACCTTCGAGAACTTCCCGGGCCTGCGGCACGTGCTGCGCGACCTGGTGCAGGGGCTGTCGCAGTCCACCAACCGCTTCGTGCTGACGACGCGGTACATCACGCGTGCGTTGCGGTTCTTCCGCGATCAGTCGGCGTCGATCGAGATCATCGCGCTCACGCCGTTGTCGGCCGACGAGGTGCGTGCCGTCGTGCCCGCCAGCCAGGCGTCCGATCCGGACCTGCTGCGCGCCATCCACGCGCTCAGCGACGGGCACGCCGGCTACGCGCAGGCCATCGGTCAGGCCATGGCCAGCCTCGGCGGCGCCGATCCGATCAGCGCCCTGGCCTCGCTGCTGGCGCCGGAGGCCTCGCTCACCCGCGAAATGACGTACTCCTACGAGTTGCGGCTGCATCGGGCCAGGGGATACGGTGCGCTCAAGGGGATCCTCGACATCCTCGCCGCCGAAGAGCCGCTCACGCTCACCGAGATCGCGCACCGCCTGCAGCGCACACCGGGCTCGACCAAAGACTACCTGTCGTGGCTCGAAGACGTAGACCTGGTGTCGGTCCGGCAGAAGAGGTACAGCTTCGCCGATTCGCTGCTACGTCTGTGGGTTCGCCTCCATTGCCGTCCCGAACCGCCCGAGGAAGGCGAGGTCGCGCGCCAGGTGCAGCACTACGCGCTGTCGCGGCTGCCGCAGACCGAACCCGCGCTGGTGGGAGCGGGGAGGACGAGTCGATCGGGCATTATCGAGATCGACTAGTGCAAAATGCGAAGTGCGAAATGCAAAGTACGAACGTGCGAATGCCCTAGTCATTTTGCACTTCGCATTTTGCACTTCGCATTTCGCATTTAGCATTTCGTCAGTGCCTCCTTGGCCGCCGCCTGCTCTGCTTCCTTCTTCGTCCGGCCGACAGAGTCGGCCAGCACCTCGGTTCCAACCCGCACGGTGACGTGGAAGCGCTTGTCGTGTTCGGGCCCGACTTCTGCGGTCACGACGTAGACCGGCAGCGGCCGGCCCGATGACTGCAGTCGTTCCTGCAGCGCAGACTTGTAGTCGCACAGGAAGTCGGGCGAGCGGACGTGCGCGATCTCGTAGGACAGCTCGTTGAGCAGGAACGTGCGCGCGGCAAGGACGCCGCCGTCCAGATAGAGCGCCGCGATGAGCGCCTCGCAGCCGTCGGCCAGCAGCGCCTGTTTGCGGCGCCCGCCGGTCTTCTCTTCCCCACGCCCCAGCAGCAGGTACTCGCCCAGCCCGATGCGTCCGGCCAGCGCCGCCAACGCCGCCGTGGAGACCATCGCGGCCTTGGCCTTCGACTTCTGCCCTTCCTGGAACTGCGGGAACTCGCGATACAGCAGGTCCGCGATCACGAAACCCAGCACCGCGTCGCCCAGGAATTCGAGCGACTCGTTGTCGACCACTCCGCCGGTGGCATCCTCGTGCGCCTTGGACTTGTGGGTCAGCGCGTGTTCGAGCAGGCCGGTGTCGCGGAAGCGGTAGCCGATACGCCGCTCGAGCAGGGCCAGCGACTGCCCCAGCGACAACACGACGCCGGCCGGCACCTGTTCGCGATGCTCGGCGATCACGCGCCGCGCCTGGTCGGCCAACTCGGCCGGCACGGCCACACGGACTTCCACCAGGCCGTCGCTGAACGGAAACGTCGATGGCGCGGGACCCGCAGACGGAATCGAGTCGATGCCGTGCGTCTCGAGCAGGCCGCGGACGATGCTGGCCTCGATCTCGGAGTGCGTTCGAAACACGACGGGCCAGTCCATTACTGCACCTGAAATTGACGATTGCAGATTGACGATTGCAGATTACGAGGCAACCTGCCCAACCCGATCAACCTGTTCAACCCGATCAACCTGTTCAAGGGCGTCTTCGACCTTCAACAAAATGAGCGTCATGTCGTCGTGTGGCCCCAGCTCCCCGGTGAAGTCGCGCACCTCGCGCAGGATGCGCTCGCGCAGCTCGTCAAACGGCAGGTCAGCGTGGTCCTCGACGAGGGTGCTCAGCCGGTTCTCCCCGAACAGATCTTCGTCGGCGTTCATCGCTTCGCTGATCCCGTCGGTGAAAAGGACGAACAGGTCGCCGGCCGTCAGCGGCAGCGTCACTTCTTCCAGGCACGCGGCGAACTTCTCGCCGCGGTCGAACTTCAGGCCGAGCACCATGCCATCGGGGATCAGAATCTGCGCACGCCGGCCCAGGCCGCGGCCCGTGAGATGGATGAGCGGCGTGTGGCCAGCGCGCGCATAGGTCATCGTGCGTGTGCCCATGTCGAGCACCGCGTAGGTCATCGTGATGAAGCTGCGGGCGTCGAGGTTGTGCGCGATGATGCGGTTGGCGGCGACCATCAGCTCACGCGGCGAGGTGTGGATCTGGCTCAGTGACAGCATCAGCCCCTTGAGCTCGGCCATGTAGAGGGCCGCGGAGGTGCCCTTGCCCGAGACGTCGGCGATCAGGATGCCGACGCGCTGCTCGTCGATCGCGAAGAAGTCGTAGTAGTCCCCGCCCACCTCGCGCGCCGGCGAACAATGCGCCGTCATCTGCAGGCCCGGCATGCGCAACGGGCCCTGCGGCAGCAGCGACATCTGGATGTCGCGCGCGATGCGCAGCTCTTCTTCGAGCCGCTTCTTCTCGGCCATCTCGGCCAGGAGCGATGTCAGCCGGCTCGTCATCGTGTTGAACGAGTTGGCGAGCTCGCCAAGCTGGTCGCGGGCCTTGACCTCGATCTTGTGCGAGAAGTCGCCCTTCTGGACCTGGACGGTGCCGACGAACAACTCGTGGATCGATCCGGTGATCGACCGCGCCAGGGCGAGACCGAAGATGAGCGCGACGAACTGGATGAACAGGAACAGGATACCGACGACGATCAGGACGATGATCAGCAACTGGCCGAAGCTCATCTCGCCCAGCCGCGCCGGCGAGAGCCGGTTGTAGATCTCGCCGATGCTCATCCCGATTGACAGCGTCGCCTGCCCGGTCCGTCCCGTCTCCCAGTCGGAGAAGTCGAGCATCGCCACCCACGACGGCTGCAGCCGTCGCTGCTGCGCGGAGCCATCGGTCGCCAGCTCTACCACTCGCGCGCCGGCACGCGCCGACTGGGGCCGCGGATCGGTGGCGGAGATGTCACGCAGCTCGATGCCGGTCTCATCCCGCATGCGCAACGCCGTGCGCTCGTCGACCGGCAGATCGAGCACGACGGCAAATCGGGGCGCCGCGCCGTCGGCAAACACGGCCGCGCGGACGACCAGTTGCGTCTGCGCGCCTGCGCCGGCGGTCCGGACGTCGTAGGCGACCAGGCCGGCAAAGCCGCCGCACGGCACCCAGGCGGGAATCTGGTGCGGCGGTTCAAGGTGCAACCAGGGCCCTGCGCTGGTCATGCGCGCGGGCCGCAGCGGCGAGGCGGCCGGCGGAGCCTCGGCGCCCGGGCACCTCCGGCCCACGGGCACGACAGCCAGCGACGCCTCCGGGTAGCGACTAGCCAGGGCCGACTGTTTGCGTTCGAGAAATGCGGTGGCGTCGGCGTCGTCGGTGAGCCGTGCGAGTTCGATCGCACACGTCCGCGCCAGAAACTGCGCTTGCTCCACCGCCGTGCGCACACGCGTGGTGACGATGTACTGGCTCACGCTGCCAAAGAGCATCAACCCGCTCACCAGGCCGAACGTGATGATGAGCAGCGCGGGCACCAGGCCTACCAGGATGTAGGAGAGGATCAGCTTGCGGCGCACGCGCCACAGCAGGTGCCGCCGGGCGATGCTGACCAGGCGCACGAGGAAGTACGCCAGACCAACCAGCAGCGCCAGGGTGCCAAGGCTGCCGACGATCTCGACGCCCCCAACCGACCCGATGAGGCTACGGCTGACGAGCGAGGCGAGCTTGACCGAGCCACCGACGAGAACGGCGCGGCCTGGCCAGGTTCCCACGAGCGCGTGCAGAACCGGGTGGCGAGCGCCGGGGCGCTCGGCGACGGAAGCCCGCGGCGCGCGGGACGAAAACAGCCTCACGAGATAGGTCCGTGACGAAGAGGCCCAATGATATCGTAACGGCGTGAAACTCGACCCCTCGGCACGCTTCGCCACCCTCTGCATCCACGCCGGCCAGGAGCCCGACCCGTCCACCGGCGCCATCATCATGCCGATCTACCAGACGTCGACTTACGTCCAGGACGCGCTCGGCGAGCACAAAGGCTACGAGTACGCGCGCACGCAGAACCCGACGCGCGCAGCGCTGGAAGCCAACGTGGCCGCCCTCGAGGGCGGGCGCGCCGGCTTCGCGTTTGCCTCCGGGATGGCCGCCATCGGCGCCGCGACCTCGAGGCTGGAATCGGGCGACCACGTGGTGGTGACCGACAACACCTACGGCGGCACGTTCCGGCTGTTCGAACGGGTGCTGAAGCGATACGACCTGCACTTCAGCTACGTGGACACGGGGCGGCTCGACCTGCTGGAATCCGCGTTCACGTCGAAGACGACGATGCTCTTCATCGAGACGCCGACCAACCCGGTGCTGGGCCTCACCGACCTGGCGGGTGCCTCGGCGATCGCGCACCGGCACGGCGCGTCGATGGTCGTGGACAACACGTTTGCCAGCCCGGCCCTCCAGCGCCCGATCGAGTTCGGGGCCGACCTGGTGCTGCACAGCACGACGAAGTACCTCAACGGCCACAGCGACAGCGTCGGCGGCGTCGTGGTCGCGCAACACGACGCCGACATCGAGTGGTTGCGGTTCTACCAGAACGCGGCGGGCGCGATTCTCAGCCCGTTTGACTCGTGGCTCGTGCTGCGCGGCACCAAGACGCTGGCGATCCGCATGGCGCAGCACAACATCAACGGGCTTGCACTCGCCGAGTATCTGGCCGCGCACCCAAAGGTCGAGCACGTGTTCTATCCGGGGTTGCCGTCACATCCGCAGCACGCGCTGGCCCGGCGCCAGATGAAGGGCTTCGGCGGGATGCTGTCGTTCGAGCTGGGGTCGCTTGAACGCGCGCGACGGTTCTTGAACCGCGTCCGGCTGCTGGCGCTGGCCGAAAGCCTCGGCGGCGTCGAGAGCCTGATCTCGCATCCGGCCACGATGACGCACGCCTCGGTGCCCCCAGAGCGCCGCGCTGCCATCGGCATCACCCATGGGTTGGTGCGGATCTCGGCCGGAATCGAGGATGTGGACGACCTGAAGGCGGACCTGGCGCAGGCGCTGGATGCGGTGTAGGCGCATCCGGGCTTACGGTGGAAGGCGCTGAATGGAGCGACAGTCTTATGCGTTGGGCTTTTGCAGCAGCACGATCCGGTTGGTGTTCGTGCCTTTACGGTTGTTCGCTACTCCCCAGCAGTTGGCGGTCTTGGTGAACTGCTGCGAGTTGACCAGAACAACGCGTGGTTCGAAGCCAGCGCCCATCGCCGATGGCACAACGATCTCTTCGAGCCGAATCTTACCACCTCGAACCTCACCGACCTCGAAGGCCACGAATCTTCCTGGGCGCAAGATCCTGAAGAGCTCAAGAAACACGTCGCGCATCGCGTCATGCCATTGCTCAGGCCGCTTCGCCATCGTGATCTGGACTTTGTTCGGATCGATGCCACAAAACCAACCGCGAAGCCAGTTGTCCCCTGCGTAGTCGACGACGTCTAGAAAGGGCGGCGACGTCACTACGAGGTCGACCGATTCCGAGGAGATCTCTGGTGTCGATGCAGCCGGCCGGGTGACCAGCTGCGCAGCGCTTCCGACGCGTGCCAGACCACGCCTCGCCTGCTCATCCAAATCGCGAAGTAATGACTTCGATTTGCCCACTATCAACCGTGCGACATCCCTCTGCGGCGGTGTCTGACCTCTCTGCACGTTGATCTTGGCCTGCGCGTCGAGGGACACCGCTTGATTCGGAGGAAGAGTGTAGACAGAGAAGAACCCCGGAGAGTGACCAGTCAACCTGTTCACCGCGACCATTCGCAGCCATCTGTCTATCCTGTCGAGATCGCCAGATGCCTCGCGCCGGAAGAAGTAGCCGCGCAATGCACTGATCTGACGCAGAGTGTCCGGATGGTAGAAGACGAGGAGATCGTCGGTCGTGTCGGCCTCGCTGCTCCAGGCAATTTCGTGGAGTCGCTCGATGATTTCGGGTAGCGACGGGGGAGAGAGCCTCGGCTCAAGCAGCATGCGACTCAAAGGATTGATATCGCAGGCAACAGGAAGGCGGCCCAAGAGGGCGGCCTCCAGCGCTGTGGTACCGCGCCCCGAAAACGGATCGAATACCCTATCCCCGGGCGCCGTGAGGCGTTCAATGAAGAAGCGCGGGAGTTGCGGCTTAAAGCATGCCCGATAAGAAATCTCGTGGAGACTGTGAGCAGCGCGCTGGCGGCTGGTCCAGAACTCGTTGACGAGCTGCGGCACTGCGATTGGCTGTCCGTCGAACGCCGCGGTCGTGGTTTCCTCGACGGTGGGTTTGCCGTCCCAGGTAAATCCGCGCAGTTCTTCGACAAATGACGCCACCTCGGACTGCCGCACACATTCCGCGGCCTCCTCGCCAAGTAGCGCCAGCCGATTGCGGTTCATCACAGGTTCTGCAAGAGATCAAGCGCGCGACGCCGAGAGACGCGACGTCCATCAGTGACGTGCGTGCGAACATCGTCTACGGAGAGGTGTATCGCGCGCTGAGGTAGACCGGGGTCCGAGGGCATTGTACCGCTCCTTCAGGTCCCCGTTTGCTCCCGCAGCCAGTCGAGATAGGCCTGGCTTCCGCCGGCGACGTCAATGACGAGAAACTCCGGCACCTCGTAGGGATGCAGGGCGCGCACGCGCAGCTGCAACGCCTCGAGCTGGTCTGACGAGGTCTTGATGACGAGTGATCGTTCGTCGTCCACGTGGACCTGGCCCTGCCAGCGGTAGATGGACTGCATCGGGGGCAGGACGTTCACGCAGGCCGCCAGGCGTTCGCTCACCAGCGTCTGCGCCAGGCGCGCGGCGTCGAAAGACGCCCCCACCGTCGTCAACACGATCACCGCGCTCATCTGTGACACCTCAGAAGCCGCAACCTGAAGGCTGAAAAAGCGCTAGCACCTCCGTCCGTCCGGCGGTGAAAGCACATTTTAGGCTTGTACTTTTGGTGCATCTGAGGATATTCTCGTTTCGACGCTGATGGCAGACGCTCCCGCTTCAGGTACCGGCCGACGCACGCAGCCCCCCAGGGCGGGGCGTGGCCGCCGTGCCCTCAAGGCCGTGATGTGGATCGGCGCGGCGTTGCTGCTTGCCGAGTCGCTCTTCGGCGAGCGCGGGTTCACGGCCATGATCGCGGCCCGAAAACAGCATCAGGCCATGCAGTCGTCGCTCGGCCAACTGCGCGCCGAAAACGCCGCCCTGCGCAGCAGGGCCCGTCGCCTGAAGGACGACCCCGAGGCCATCGAAGAAGTCGCCCGCCGCGACCTCCGCCTGCTCGCCCCCGGCGAAATCGTCTTCATCGTCAAAGACGCAACACCTGCCAAGTAGAACATTGCAGATTGAGGGTCGCCGGGATGCACCCTGGCGCCTGGATGCATCCGGGCGTCCCTCAATCTGCAATCTGCAATTGGGTATGCTATACCCCATGCGCCTGTCCGCCCTTGCCGCCGCCCTGCTCGCGCTGATCCTGTCGCTGCCTGATGCGCCTCGTGCACAGACGCGGGCCGCCGCCGCGCCCGGCAACATCAAGCTCGTGCTGTTGGTCGTCGTGGATCAGTTCCCCTACGACTACCTCACGCGCTTCAGGGCCGAGTACGTGGGCGGGTTCGCGCAGCTGCTCTCGCGCGGGGCGACCTTCACCGAGGCCCATCTGGATCACTACCCCACCGTTACGGCTGTGGGCCATGCGACGATGCTGACGGGGGCGACCCCGGCTGTCAGCGGCATCATCGGCAACGACTGGTACGACCGCACGATCGGCGCCAGCGTGACCAGCGTCTCGGACCCAGGGACGCAGCTGGTGGGCGGGGTCGGACCGGGCTCATCGCCCCGGCGGCTCCTGGTGGGCACGCTCGGGGACGGGATGAAGAACGCCGTTGCGCATCCGCGCGCAGATGCCGCGCCAAAGGTCGTCGGGCTCTCCTTGAAGGATCGGTCGGCGATTCTGGCGGTCGGTCATCGCGCCGACGCCGCGTACTGGCTCGACACCAAGACGGGCGCGTTCGTCACGAGCACCTACTATAGGGCCCAGCTGCACACCTGGGCAGCACGGTTCAATCAGGCGGCGCCGGCCGACAAGTATGCGGGCCGCAAGTGGGAGTTTCTCGACGCGGCCTCCGGGCCTGGACGCGCAATGCCAGGCACGCCCGGCCCGCAGCTCTACGCTGCGGTCTACGGCACTCCGTTTGGCAACGAGCTGTTGAAAGACTTCGCCGTCGCCGCTCTCGAGGCCGAGCGGCTTGGCCAGCGCGGGGTCACCGACCTGCTGGCCGTGAGCTTCTCGTCCAACGACGGCGTCGGGCATGCTTACGGCCCAGATAGTCCGGAAGTGCGAGACATCACCGTGCGCACCGATCGGGTGGTGGGCGAGCTGCTCGCGCGGGTCGATTCTCTGGTCGGTCTGGACCACACGATCGTCGCCTTCACCACCGATCACGGCGTGGCGCCTGTGCCCGAAGTGCAGCAGCAGCGCGGGCTGCCAGGCGGCCGCATGAAGTCCGACGAGTTGTTCGGGCCGATCACGGCCGCGCTGACGGCCAAGTACGGCGACGGCAAGTGGATTCTGGCGACCGCCGGCACGTCGCCCTACCTCAATCACCCACTCATCGCGGCCAAGGGGCTCGACTCGGCCGAGGTGCGCCGCGTCGCTGCAGCCGCGGCCAGCGCGGTTCCGCATGTTGCCCGCGTCTACACGCGCGAGCAGCTCCTGAGCGGCGAGGTCCAGCCCGACCTCACCGGGCGCCGAGTCGCCCGCGGGTACAACCAGCAGCGGTCCGGCGACCTCGAGATCGTGCTCGACGCGTACTGGCTGCGCTCGCCCTCTGGCACCACGCACGGCACGCCGTACCCCTACGACGCGCACATCCCGCTCGTGCTGATGGGCCCCGGCATCAAGGCGGGCAGCTATGACGCCCCGGTCGCGCTCAACGACCTGGCGCCGACGCTGGCCACGCTGCTTGGCGTCGAGAAGCCGAGCGGCTCTTCGGGCCGCGTGCTCGCCGAAGCGCTCTCGCCGGCGGCTGTGCCGACAAAGGCGCGCGGCACGCAGTAGCCATACACTCCTGCGATATAGTGCCGGCATGGTTGGAAGCGCCGCCGGCCGCCAACGCCGGCCTTATATCCCCATCCTGGTCGCCGCGCTCGGATACTTCGTCGATATCTACGACCTCATCCTGTTCAGCATCGTGCGGGTGCCCAGCCTGACAGCGCTCGGCGTTTCGGGCGGGGCGCTGCTCGAGTCCGGCGTGCTGCTGCTCAACATGCAGATGGCCGGCATGCTCGTCGGCGGCATCGCCTGGGGCGTGATGGGTGACCGGCGCGGGCGATTGTCGGTGCTCTTCGGGTCGATCCTGCTCTACTCGATCGCCAACATCGCCAACGCGTTCGTCCAGGACGTGTCGACGTACGCGGTATTGCGGTTCGTGGCCGGTGTCGGCCTGGCCGGGGAGCTTGGGGCCGGCATCACGTTGGTCAGCGAGATCCTCCCGAAGGAGGTCCGCGGATACGGCACGACCATCGTGGCCAGCGTCGGCGTCATGGGCGCCGTGGTCGCCGTGCTGGTCGGCGATGCCTTCGACTGGCGCATTGCCTACATGGTCGGCGGCGCGATGGGGCTGGCGCTGCTGGTGCTTCGCGTCGGCGTGTTCGAGTCGGGGCTGTTTGAGGGCGTGAAGCAGACGACGGTGGCACGCGGCAATTTCTTCGCGCTGTTCGCCAACCAGGCGCGTGCCCGCCGGTATCTCAGTGTCGTGCTGGTGGGCCTGCCGATCTGGTACGTCATCGGGATTCTGATCACCTTCGCGCCAGAGATCGGCACAGCCGTCGGGGTCACGCCGGCGCCCAGGGCGGCGCGCGCGGTGCTGTTTGCCTACCTGGGCCTCACGGCAGGCGACATGGCCAGTGGACTGCTCAGCCAGTGGATGGGCAGCCGGAAGCGTGCGCTTGGGCTGTTCCTGGGCATGACGACGGCGTGCATCCTGGTCTACTTCGCGCCGTTTGCGAAGTCGCTCGGGCTCTTCTATGCGATCTGCTTCGGGCTGGGCGTGTCCATCGGCTACTGGGCCGTGTTCGTAACGGTCGCCTCTGAACAGTTCGGCACCAACCTGCGCGCGACCGCCACGACGACGGCGCCAAACTTCGTCCGAGGGGCGGTGGTGCCCGTGACGCTGCTGTTCCAGGCGCTCCGCGCCCCGCTCGGGATCTCACTGGCGGGGTTGACCGTCGGCCTGTTGACGGTGACCATTGCCGCCGTCGCGCTGTGGGGGCTCGACGAGACCTTCGGACGCGATCTCGACTTCGTCGAGGACTAACGACTCGGGGGCGCATTGACGATTGGTGATTGACGATTGCAGATCAAAGGCGTTGGGATGCACCCAGCGCGCAGGGGTTCATCCGAGCGAACCTTAATCGTCAATCGTCAATCTGCAATCGTCAATCCGTTAGCCGACGGTCAGGTGGTTCACAACCGTGTAGCCTTCGGCCTTGGCGCGCGCGATGCGTTCGGCGGAGACGCGCTGCGCGTCGTTGGGCACGGTGCCGCGCAGAGTGACGATCTTCGTCGCGCCGTCCGAATCGACGTCGATCCTGGTCGAGTCCACTGACCTGTCGGCCATCAGTGCGCTCTTCACCGACATCGTGGTCGCGGCGGCGCCAGTGGCCGCGGACGCGTCCTTGGCCGCTTTCGTTGCGCCCTCGCCGACGGCCTCTCCGGCACGCTTGGTCGCGTCAGAGGCATCCCGTGCCGCGTCGGCGGTGGTCTCGGCGGTCTTCTCGCTGGCCCGTCTGGCGTCTTCAGCCGCGATCTCGGCGTCCTTCTTCGCGCCCGCAGCCGTGTTGT
>JAENWD010000194.1 GCA_016650245.1 Vicinamibacteria bacterium | reverse complement strand
GTAGACGCCGTCGGCGATGGCCCCACCAAGTTGATCGAGCGCCCAGGTGGCCTTCTCCTCGCGGATGAAGTTCCCCTTGGCGTCGAACAGGCGTGCCTTGAACGTCGCCTTCTCACCCGGCTTCAGCATCACCTCGTACGGAGACACCTGCACTGTCGCGGGCGCCTCGGTGCTCGGCATGACCGGCGCCGGCCTGGCCAACGCCGCCGGCGGCGCCTTCGGCGCAGTCTTGCCGATCGCGTAGGTGGCCTCGCTCGAGGTCACCAAGACCCGGCCGCCCGACACGGCCGGCGAGCCGTACACCGGCTCCGGCGTCTGCTCGCTCCCCAGCCAGTCCTCGTCGAGCACCTCGACGCCGGTGGCCGAGGGCTTGAGGATGTAGAACTTGCCGTTCTCGGTCCCGATGTACAGCTTGCCGTCGGCCAGCACGGGAGAGCTCTTCTGAATGGTGCCCAGCGTCTTCTCCCACACCTTGCGGCCGTCCTTCAGATCGAAGGCGCCGAGGATCGCGCCGTTGTCGACGACGTAGAGACGCTGGCCGTCGGTGACCGGCGAGGCAAGTCCGCCCTGGAACCCGTGGGTGAACCACTGCGTGTTCGTGCCACGCGCCAGCGTCCCCTTCGCGCGGACGTCGAGCGCCGCGATCATCCCCATCTCGCTGGTATCCAGGTTCTCCTCGCTGTGCGTGACGTACGCAGTCGTCCCATTCAGCACGGCGCCGGTGAGGATCGCCCGCTTGCTGATCTCGAACTCCCACACCTGCTCGCCGGTGTTGACCTTCAGCGCGTGGAACGTGCCGTCGGTGCCGCCCACGACCAGAATCTCCATCCCGTCCACCGTCGTGACGATGCCGGGCGACATGTTGGTGTCGAAATGTTTCTTCTGCGGTGAACTGACCCAGACCGTAGCGCCGGTGGTCCGGTCGAAGGCGAACCAGCGATTGCCGCCACGTCCAAGGTCGCCCCACCCGACGCACAACGCGTTGACGATCACCAGGTCGCCCTCGATGACCGGCGAAACCGTGCGGCCGCCGTGAGTGCTGACCAGGCCGTACTCCTCGCTGAGCGACCGCTGCCACTGCACCTTGCCCGCCGGCGTCAGGGCGGTCAGCAGGCCCCCCGCCCCGAACACGTAGACCACGCCGCTGGCGGGGTCCACCGACGGCGACGCCCAGCCGCCGCGATGGGCCGGCACGTCGGAATGGAAAACGTTGAACCGGTGCTCCCAAATCAGCTTGCCGGTGTTGGCGTCGAGCGCGACGACCCGCTCCTGCACGGTGTCGCCCGTGCCAACCGACGTGTTCAGGTACACCCGGTCGCCGAAGACGACCGGACCAGATCGGCCGCCATACGGCGCCTTCCATGCGAGGTTGTCGCCGGCAGGCGACCACGACGCCGGCAGGTTCTTCTCGGTGGAGGTGCCGTCGCGCTTCGGCCCGCGCCACTCCGGCCAATCGGCCAGCAGCGCCTGCCCGCCCAGAAGTACGGCCGTCACACAACTCGTCACTGCCAAACGGGTGGGTTTCATGGAGTCTCGGAGGGAGATGCCGCTATGATCGGCCCGACTCTGTACTGTACGGGTGGGCTCGAAGCCAGTCAAGCCGCCAGCGCCTTGTGGATCTGATTCTTATGACGCGTCAGCTCGGACTTTTGCTTACCGCCGCCGCAGTGACAGCGGCCACCGGCACCCTGCCCGCCGCCAATTGGCCACAATGGCGCGGCCTTGACGGACAGGGTATCTCCGACGAGAAGAACCTGCTGGCCGAATGGGCCCCCACGCGCAACGTCGCGTGGAAGACAGCCCTTCCGGGCTACGGCCAGTCGCAGCCCATCGTCTGGGGCTCGCACATCTTCCTGACGGCCGACGTCGAGGGCGCCCCGGCACCGGCCGACCACAAAGCGCCGGTCCACATCATGGAAGGCCAGCCCTGGGTGCATCCGGACAGCGTCGGCATCGACACGCTGCACGCGATGAAGGTGCTGTCCCTGGATCTGGCCTCCGGGTCCATCCTCTGGGAGCGCACCGCGTACGAGGGCACGGTCTTCGACCATCGCCACAAGCGCGGCAGCTACGCCGCCCCGACCATGGTGACCAACGGTTCGATGGTCGTCGCCTACTTCGGCCCCGAGGGTCTGTATGGCTACGACATCGACGGCAACCTGAAGTGGAAGGCAGACGTCGGCCAGTTCCCGCTGCTGGGCATGGGGACGGGCACCTCGCCGGTGCTGTTCGAAAACCTCGTGATCATCCAGCGCGACGAGAACGAGGGCAAGCAGTCGCTGCTGCTGGCCTACGACATCAAGACGGGCAAGCAAGTGTGGCGGACGCCACGGACGGTGGAGGCCAGCTGGTCCACGCCGGTCGTCGTGACCTCCGCTGGCCGATCGGAGCTGGTGACCAACGGCAACCAGTTCATCATCAGCTACGACCCGAAGACCGGCAAGGAATTGTGGAGAAGCAAGGGCGTGGAGAGCAACGCCATCCACACGCCGCTGGTCGGGCACGGGCTGGTCATCATGACGGCCGGCTACCCGGTGAAGAAGGTCATCGCGATCCGCCCGGGTGGGTCGGGCGACATCACCGGGACCGACCGCATCGTCTGGCAGTACGACCGGGGCACCGGCTACGTGATCTCGCCGATCCTCTACGGCGACTACGTGTATCTGGTGAGCGACAAGGGCATCATCAGCTGCCTGGATGCGAAGACGGGCGAGGTGAAGTACGAGGGCGGGCGCGTGCCCGTGCCAGCGACCTTCATGGCGTCACCGATTGCCTTTGACGGCAAGCTCCTGCTGACGAGCGTGGATGGCGACACCTACGTCATCAAGGCGGGCCCGGTGCACGAAGTGATCGCCACCAACTCCATCGGCGAGCCGGCGGCGTCGACGCCGTCGATCTCGCAGGGGCGGATCCTGGTGAGAGGCGCGAAGCACCTGTATTGCATCAAGGGCGCGTAGCGGCAGCCCCAATCGGACTCCACCTCATGAAGGTCGCCCATCTCGTTCTGCCTGCGAGCCAGAACGTTGCCGCCCAAGGCCAACAATCGTGATGCTGAGCCACACGACGAACGACGGGAACCAGACTGACCACCAATCATCGGAAAAGAACCGAGCAGCCGTCTGTCTGAGAACAAGAACGCCAAACACGTTGAGGGCCAAGGTGATGGATGAGCCGATCAACCCGAGCCTGACCGTCGCGTTCATGCCGAACCTCCCTCCAAGCACTGGTTAACCTCAGGCGGCTCCCTTGGCCGTGCGAAAAGCCCAGAGCGCGAACGTCGACGCGATCACAAAGGCCAGACCTGACACCCACACTGGAACGGTGACTTCGGCGACACGAACGGGCCAGCCCATCACGACGCGGGTCAGCTGTATTGCGGCGAGCAAACAAAAGAACGCTCCAGAGACCAGTACATACCGTCGCTGGTCCAGTACGAAGACCTTTACGGTTTCACGCTTTACACCGTCGTAGGCCATCGCCTCAGCCGTGATGGGTGACTCAAGAAACCTCGAAGTACTTGGCCAGGTACGAGCTTAGAACAACACCTTCGCGCCCAGCTGCAATCGCCGCGGGCTCTGCGCCGACAGGATCTGCCCGAAGGTCGGCGACCCGAAGAAGTTGTCGGGCTGATTGAAGTTGGTGTGGTTGAAGAGGTTGAACGCTTCGAGTCGCAGTTGCAGCTTCGACCGGGCACCCAGCGGCAGGCGCTTCATCAACGCCAGGTTCACGTTCTGATAGCCCGGTCCGTCCACCGTGTTGCGGCCTGAGTTGCCAAACGTACCAAAAGCCGGGAAGGCAAACGCGCTCGTGTCGAACCAGCGTTCCGCGGTCGGGTCGGCCAGCGCAGGATCGCCAACGACGTTGGGCCGGTCGTTGTAACCGAAGCCGAGATTGGCTCGGCCCGTATTGCTGTTGTCGATCTCCTGAAGCAGCGCCACGGTGAACGGCTGCCCGCTCTGAAAGGTGACCACGCCGCTCACCTGCCAGTCGGCCAGCAGCAGGCGCATCGCGCCGCTGCGCGCGTCGTCGCACGGCAGGTCCCACGCAAAGCCGAGCGAGAAACGATGGCGCACGTCGAAGCTCGACCGCCCGAACTCGGCGGCGCGGTTCAGGCTGTCCTGCGGGTAGTTCGGATCGCCGGCGCTCGGGAAGAACCCCGACGCATCGTCTTCGGACTTACCGAACGTATAAGCGGCCAGCATCGAGACACCTTTTGCGCTGCGCTGCTCGAACTTGAGCTGCAGGCTGTTGTACTCCGACCGGCCCGCCGACTCGAGGATCGTGATGTCACCGAAGTAGTAATTCGGGCGCAGGTTCGGCGACTGCGTGCTTGGCCGCGGCTGATTGAGGTCGCGCCCCGCGATGAGCGACGAGCCGTGCGACCCGACGTACGCGGCCTCGACGCTGCGCGTGGCCCCGAGCTGCCGCTGCACGCCGACGCTGAAGTGCTGCAGGTACGGCGTCTTCAGGTCACGCTGGAACGTGAACCCGGACTGCGGCGAGGGAATCGGGTAGTTCGCCGGGAACGGATCGTAGAGCGTAAGCGGCGGCAGCCCCTGGGCCGGGAAGAAGAAGTCGAGGTGGAAGTACGGGTCGCTGAAGTACAGCCCCTCTGAGGGCGCCAGGGCCGACTGGTTGTAGTAGATGCCGTACGCACCGCGCACGACGGTTTCAGGCGTCGCCGACCAGGCAAAGCCGAGGCGCGGCGCGACGTTGTTGCGATCGCCTTCATAACCTGCGCGCCGCACGCCACCCGTGCCCACGGCGACCAGGCTGCCCGTGGACTGGTCGTAGATCGTCGCGCGGTCAGCAGCGTCCACAGGAGCCGACGTCAACTCGTACCGCAGGCCGGCAGTGACCGTCAGCGTGCTGGTGGCGCGCCACTGGTCCTGGACGAACAACCCGAGATTCTCGGTGCGGAGCCGCTGCGGGTTGTCGAGCGCCGCGGCGACTGTGATCGTGGGAAGACCCAGCAGCAGGTCTGCCAGGGCATTGCCAGTATAGGCAAACGGGGTGAAGGCCAGCTGACCGCGGGCCTGGACGTCGCGGAATGCATCCTGCCGCACGGTCCGAAGGTCGAACCCGCCCTTGACCAGGTGCGCGCCGGGGCTCCAGGTGATCGTGTCCAGGAACTGGAACGCGTCGGTAATGCCCTTCTGCGGGTTGTTATATTCCTGCCCGAGTGGGGAGTAGCCAGTGACGGTGATCAAGCTCAGTCCCCAATCGCGCGGGTTCGTCGACAACTCTGGCAATCCGACCTGGCGGTTGATGCTGGTCCCCTGGCCTTCCTGGTTCACCTGATTGGCCACGCGCGTGTAGCCAAAACGCGCCTCGTTGAGCAGTCGCGGCGTGATCACGCTTACGCCCGACGCCACCACGTTCTGTGCACGCCGATCGAGCGTGTTGCCGTATCCGGGCAGCAGTGAGAATCCGGAGCCGGCAAACGGCTCGAGCAGCGTGCGGTCCGAGAAGCTGTAGCGCGCCGACAGATCCAGGCGGCCGCCAACCGGGCGGTCGACGCGCACATCGAACTGGTCGTTCCGGTCCTCGAGATTGGGCGAGGACACGAAATTGGCCAGCGGCGCGTTCCGGTTGGGGAACGGGTACAACCCTGCAATCGCCTGCCCGACGGGGTTCTGAAAGAACGACGGCAGCTGATTGCCAGGAAACGGCTGGCCGGTGAAGAAGTTGATGGGCGCCGGCAGCACACTCTGCGAGAAATCACCGGCGCGCTCGGCCGCGGTGGGCACGTTGGTCACCTGCGTGAGCCCTTCGGTGATGCGGGTGCCCTCGTAGTCGGCAAAGAAGAACAACCGGTCGCGACTGATGGGCCCGCCCACCGATCCGCCGAACTGGTTGCGGCGGTAGTCCGGCGCCTGTTCGTCACGCGGCGCGAAGAAATTCCGCGCGTCCAGCGCGCCGTTGCGGAAGAACCCGTAGCCTGTGCCGTGAAGGTTGTTCGTGCCCGACTTCAACACGACATTCACCTGGCCGGCGCCATATCGCCCAACCTCGGGCTCATAGCTGCTCGTCAGGACTTCGAACTCACGGATCGCGTCCACCGCCGGCCGAACCGCCGGCGTGTTCAGCTTCGGGTCCACGTTGTCCACGCCGTCGAGCAGGAAGCCGTTGGCGTCCTCGCGGCCACCGGCGGCGGTAAATGCAAAATCGCCGCGCACCGAGCCGGCCGACCCCTGGGCGGCCGGCGCCGTGCCGGGCGCCAGCAACGCCAGCTCCAGGAAGTTGCGGCCGTCAAGCGGCAAGTTCACGACCTGCGCGTTCTCCACGATCGCGCCCACGGCCGTCGAGTCGCGCTCGAGCGCGATCGACGATGCGACGACGAGGACCTGCTCGGAAGGCGCGCCAACCTGCAGCGCCACGTCCAACCGAAGGTCCTGGCCGACAAACAGCTCGAACGCCTCGACGTGTGTCTTGAAGCCAGCCCTGGTCAGTTCGAGCCGGTATGTCCCCGGCGGCAGGGCGGCGACCACGTACTGGCCATCGTCGGTCGTCTCGACGCTGCGGACGAGGTTGGTGTCGCGGTGCGCCACCGTGGCCTGCACGCTTCCGGCCAGCGCGCCTGAGGCATCGCGGACGATGCCGCGAACGGCGGCCCCGGGGGGTTGCGCTGACAGGGGCGCAGCGAGAAGAAGCGACAGAGCAATGAACAAAGACCGGGACATGACCTCTAACTCTATACGCAGGTCCGGGGAAATCCGCTACGCCGTCGTGCCGAGGACCGAAGGCTAAAAGTGTCTTCTCACTGTCACGTACACGAAGTCGCGGTCCGTGAACCGCCCCAGCGTGTCGGGACCAGACCCCGAGAACAGGCCGCCTGACGCTTCAATCGACAGCCGGTCGGTGAGGCTCACCGTGAAGATCCCGCGCAGAAAACTGGTGGCTTCGGTCGGGTCGTAGACGCCAAACACCTGCAGCGAACGGGTCTCGCGCGAGAACGACCGGTCGATTGACGCAATCAGGTTGACGTCGCTCTCATCGATGCCCGACGCCGGGCCGCCGTCGACGAACCGGCGGCGCAGCAGCACGTTGCCGCTGACGCGGAAATCGCCCGCCTTGCGGTCGGCCCCAATGCCGCCTTCGATAGAGCGACCGTCCAGCCCGCGCGGCACGCCGGCCGCCTGAAACGAATCGACCACAAACGCGGCGACCTCGCCGCGGATACCCCACTCACCCCGCACCGTCTCGAAGTCTCCGCCGATCATGGTGAACCGTGGGAACACTTCCTCCACGGCTGCCGCATCCGGCATGAGCTGCAGCACTCCGAAGGTCTCGAAACCTCGGTATGCGGACACGCTCCAGTCCACCCGGCCGCTGGTGGTCTGCAGGCGCGCGCCGCCCTGGAGGTTGGACCAGCTCGTACGGGGGCCTGGCCCCCGTACAGCATGCGGGGGCCAGGCCCCTCCCAGGAGGTTGAACGGCGAGCTCGGCTCGTCCAGTTGATCGAACCGCCCAGGCCGGAACTGCGGCACGACGACGGCTTCCAGCGTCGTGGATGCGGGCAGGAACAGGCGCGCGCGGGCCAGCGGAACCGCGATGCGCGCCTCGGCTCGCCCCTCGAAGAAGAACGTCGCCAGGTCCAGCGGGTTCACGACATCGGTGGGCTGCAACTCGTCCAGGCGCCCCCAGACGAGTCGGGAGTAGCCGACGCGGAGGTCCGCCCGCTCGGAGACCAGCTCGACGTAGAGTTCCCGCGGACGCGCGATCACGTCCGTCGTAGGCGATGCAGCCTGGTGACGGTCGGCAACCAGGCCCTCGACGTAACCCGAGAGGCGCAGGCGGATATGGTCGCCGACGTCCCGGCGATGCTCGAGAAAGACCCGCGGCCGCCACTCGCTGTCGGCCTCGCGGCCGCCTCCTGTGGCCGGGCGGCCCACGACATCGAACAGCATCGAGACGTAGCCGGTGACAGGGGCTTGCGCCGCAACAGGCACCGACGCCCACAGCGCTGCCGCCACGGCCAGCGCGGCAGACCTCACGCAGCCGCTCGCACGCGCTCGGTCGCAAAGACGCTGCGCACGCGCGTGATCACGGCAGGGACGATGAAGACCTCGGCGAGAAACGCCACCGCCATCGTCAGGGCCAGCAGGCCGCCGAACCAGGAGGTTGGCTTGTACGACGAGAAGCCGAGTATCCCGTACGCCAGGGTGTTGATAATCGCCGTGGTCAGCGATGCCCGCCCCTCGTGGATGGTGGCGGTCTCGATGGCGTCTTCGGTGGTGGCGCCTTCGGCGGCCTCGCGTCGATAGCGGTTGATGAAGTGGATCGTGTCGTCGTCGACGACGCCCAGCGTCACGCTGGCCACCATGATCGTCGCGATGTTGAGGGTGATGCCCAGCCAGCCCATGAAGCCAAGGATCACAAGAACGGGAAATGTGTTGGCGACGATCGCGAGCACGCCGAATCGCGCCGATCGGAACACGAGAAAGATGACGCCGAACACCGTCAGGAACGCGGTGCCGAAGCTGCTGAGCTGCGACATCACCATGTAGTGATCCAGCGTGCTGAACAGCTTGCCCGACCCGGTCGTGCTCGGATCGACGTCGCTGCCGGCAAAGGCCTGGTCGGCCATGGCGCCGGCCGAGGCGATCTCCTGAAACACCAGATCCGAGCTGTGCGACGCCATCTTCACGGTGATCTGTGCCCGCGAGAAATCGCTGGAGACGACGCGTTCCAGCTCGGCGCGTCCGTCATCGGCCAAGCCGAAGAGGAACAGCTCCTGAGCAATCGCCTCGGCCGAGGGGGGAATTACTTCCGCGTCCGGACGATCGCCGTGCAACTGCCGGTTCACGCGCTTGATGTAGTCGGCGTGGCTCACGACCTTCCTCACCGACGGCAGCGTCTGCAAAAGCCGCTCGAGCCGCTCGATCCTCGCCATGGTGTCCGGTGACTTCAGCGAGTCGGCCGGACCCTCGAGCATCACCTGGAACGTGTAGATGCCGGCGAGCTGGTTGTCGATGAGCACCGCCGACTGGTGAAGCGGGTGCGTATCGGCGAAGAAGTTGATGTGGTTCGTGTCCACCCGCAACCGTGTCAGGCCCGCCAGGGCCACTGCGGAGACGACGGCCACGGTCGCCAGCACCACACCGGACCGGCGTATCGAGAACTGCGCGATGGCCCGCAACGGGCCGATGAGCCAGCGCTCCTGCGGCGGCGCGGTCCGCTGGACTCGCACCAGGCCCATCAGCGTCGGCACGTAGACGAGCGACAGCACGAAGTCCACCATGACGCCGATTGCGGCGCCCATACCGAACTCGCGGACGGCGGCGATGTCGGACGTCGCCAGCGAGAGCATCCCGAGGGCGGTGGTCACGCTGGCGCCCAGGAGCGGCGCGAACAAGTGCGCGACGCTCGACGTGAAGGCCCGCTCGTGGTCGCCAGACAGGCGATACTCGTGGTCGAAATGCTGGACGATGTGCACGTCGTCGGCGACGGCGAGCACGACGATCAACGCCGGCAGGATGCTGCTGAGCACGTTGTACGAGAACCCGAGCAGCGTGTAGAGCCCCATCGTCCAGAGCACGCTGGTGAGGATCGCGACAAACACCAGCAGCGTCCTGGTCACCGAGCGGAACAGGACGTAGATCGACAGCAGCATGAAGCCAAAGATGATCGGCGTCAGCGAGTAGAGGTTGTCGAGCGTGACCCGGTTGTAGCTCTCGGTGATCTCCAGGCTGCCGTTGTAGTAGGCCTTCAGGCCGGCAGGCAGCCGGGGGTCGATGACCTCGTGAATCTTCTGAATCACGCCGGCCCGGACCTCGTCGATCCGGCTCTCGTCGAACGAGACGATGATCGCCGTGACCCGGCCGTCCTCGGACACCAGGTCGCCACGCATCAGGCGGTCGCCGAGCGCGCGGGCCTTCACCCGGGCGGCGGCGCCGGCATCGACCTTCTCCGGCAGCAGTGGGTTGACCTCGATGCCACCGGCGTCGTCGGCGCCGGTTTCCGGCAGCGCCGTTACGACGTTTGCAGTGGTGAGGCTCTGCACGCGCTCCACCGTGTCCACACGCTCGATCTCGCGGGTCACGGTGCGAATCAGGTCCAGCCCGTCCGGCGTGAAGATGACGTCGCCTTCGAGCGCGACGATCAGGGTGCGTGTGCCGCCGAACTCTTGCCGGAAGCGTTCGTACTCGACATACACCGGGTCCTGCTTCGAGAACCAGGCGGTCATGTCGTTGTCGAGCGTCGTGAAGTCGGCGCTGGGCGCCGCCACGACGGCGCCAAGCACGACCAGGCCGGTGAGCCAGCGGCGCCAGCGGAAGATCCAGGGGGCCAGGCGATCGCCGACGCCGATCATCGCGCGTCCTGCTCGAGGGTCCGGCGGGTGAAGTCAGTCTCCTTGAGGCCGACGTTGTACTCGGCCCTGGTCACCGACATCTCAGTGCGTGTGCGGTCGCGCCGGTTCTGCATCACCAGCTCGAGAGCCGTCCAGATGCCGCTGATCTGCTGGAGCTTTCGGACCTCGAAGGTCTTCACGACCTCGTCGCGACGGTTGAAGTTGTCGGCGGCCACCACGACGAAGGTGTCCTTCAGCACGGTCGACACGACGCGGGGGTACGTGGCGGTGGGATCCTTTGCGCGCGACTCGAGTCTCCAGGCGGGCCACGCCTTGCCGCCTGGATCAGTCCACGGCGCCGCCGCCTCGACGATGGCGTACGCGTAGTCGGTGAGTTCGCGCCCCCCGATATCCTCGTACGTGAAGTCGGATCCGACGAAGCTGTCCTGCTTCTCCTCGCCGGCGATCCGTCGTACGCGACCCAGCGCCGGCAGATAGAGGAAGCGTTCGTCGTCGGCGCCGGGATGCTCGAGGACGAGGAACCCGGTGCCCTTGATGTCGTTCGGAAAGAGGAAGCGAATCAGCAGGCGGTCGGCGCGCTCGCCCTTCTCGGCGCCGCGGAGTCCGGCAAGCCGGAGGTGTCGTTCTCGCATGCGACCCTGCTTGTCGAACATGCGCATCTGCATGTCGAACCGGCTGTCACGGCCGGTGTCGCGGTCCTGGATCTGGCGAGCGACCCAGTCGGCTGAGCCTGGCTTGGGAGCCTGGGCGCGGATGGTCGGTGCAATGGCAGCCGCAAAGGCCAGCATCGCAACCACCACCCATGGGTGCGGAGCGGGGGCGGATGTGTGGCCGTAGCGCAGGCCTTCAGGCCTGCCAGGGTATTGGTGTATGGCTATATGGTAGTATGGCATCAGTATGGTCAAGATGACGTTCACGTTGGACGACGCCACTGTGGCACGACTGCGTCACTCGGCGGTCCGGCTGGCCAAGCCGCAGAGCGCGATCGTGCGTGAGGCCATTCGCGACTACGCCGATCGGGTGGGACGGCTGAGCGAGCAGGAGCGCCTTCGACGTCTTCGGGTGTTCGACGAGTCAGTGCCGCTCGTACCGACGCGCCCTGCAGCGGACGTGGATCGCGAGCTGTCAGAAATCACTCGCGCCCGGCGCGCCGGCGGACGCAAAGGACACGTCCGTTGATTCACCTCGATACGTCAGTGCTCGTCGACGCGCTCACGGGCCCTCGCCGCAGTGCGGCGGCCCTGCGCACGGCACTGGCGAGCGGCGAGCGAATTGTCGTGAGCACGCTCGTCCTGTACGAGTGGCTCCGAGGCCCCCGGCGAGCGGAGGAAGTGGACGTGCAGGAACAGCTCTTCCCGCGTGAGGAGGCGGCGGTGTTCGGTCTCGAGGAAGCGGCGTGTGCCGCGACGTTGTACCGGACCGTTCGACGGCCCCGAGGTCGGGAGATCGATCTTGCGATCGCCGCGTGCGCGCTCACGCAGGAGGCGACCTTCTGGACGCTGAACGAGGCCGACTTCCGCGACGTAGACGGGCTGACGCTGTACCAACCAGGCCCAAACTGACCCAACCCGGCCCAACCCGACCCAACCAGACTGGCATCACAGCGCCGCCTCAAGCTTCGCGCGAAGGCCTTCCGACAACGTCACGGACTTGCCCAGCGCGTAGTCGTAGGCCACCTGCACGCTCTTGCCTTCCGCCACCACCTCGCGCGTGCGCACGTTGAGGATTTCGTACGCCACCGTGAAGCTCGATCGTCCGAGGCTGTCGACGCGCAGTCTGACGATGAGCCGCTCACCGGGCAGCGCCGGCTTGCGAAAGTCGATCTCGACGCGCGCGACGATGAAGCCGTGCTCGGTGAGGCCCGACGGCCCGAAGATGCGGCGCCACCAGTCAAAGCGGGCGGCCTCGAGATAGGTCAGGTACACGGCGTTGTTGACGTGGCCCATGGGGTCACAGTCGCGGAACCTGACGTCGAGCTCGTGTTCAAACTTCCACATGCGGACTCCGGACTGCGCACTAGGACTAAGGGCGGTCTACAGGAGACCAAGAGCTCAGGAGCTTCTTTGAAGGAATTTCTCCTGAACTCCTGATCTCCTGTTTCATGGACTTTAGGCTACAGGCTGCCGGCCGTGGCCGGACGAAGCTCGAATCCCCGGAACACCAGGACGCTCAACCCGCAGGCCACCAGCATAAGGGCCGAGGCAGTGTAGAACGGCACGCTGTGCCCGAAGCGGTCGAATACGAAGCCGCCCCACAGCGGGCCGACGATCCGCGCCAGGCTCGCCAGCGACTGCGACACGCCAAGCGTGCTGCCCTGGTCGCCGGGACCGGCCAGCCGCGACACCACAGACAGCATCGACGGGCTGTTGAAGCCCATGCCGAGGGCCAGCAGCCCAATGGCCGCCATCAGCACTGCCACACTGCGGGCCACGGCGACGCCGGCGAGCGCAAAGACCATGATCAGGATAGCCGCGGGAACCAGCCGGTGCTCGCCGACTCGCCTGACGACGCGTCCGACGATCACGCCCTGCACCAGCGCCAGGACGACACCGACCCAGGCGAAGAGGTACCCGATGGTGGTCGCGCCAAATTCGAAGCGCGACTCGACCAAGAGCGCGAACATCGACTCGAACGACGCGAAGGCGGTCATGACCAGAAAGGACACCGCCAGCACCAGCGCCAGCTTCCGACGCGACAGCGCGCGCCGGAACGCGGCCACACGGCCGGGCCGCGCCCGGGCGCCGCGCTTGTCGGGCGGCAACGACTCGGGCAGGAGGAACAGCGCCGCGCTGAAGTTTGCCAGCGACAGGGTCGCGGCGAAGAACGCCGGCGCCGAGTAGCCCCAGTGGCTCAGGAAGCCGCCGATGGCCGGCCCGAAGATGAACCCCAGGCCGAAGGCCGCACCCACCAGCCCCATCCCCTTCGCGCGGTTTTCGGGTGTCGTCGAGTCGGCAATGAAGGCCTGCGCAGTCGAAATGTTCGCGCCGGCGATCCCGGCCAGGATGCGCGCGGCAAACAACATCGTCAGCGACGCCGCCAGGCCGAAGGCCAGATACGACAGGGCCGAACCGAGCAGCCCGACCAGGATGATCGGCCGGCGCCCATAGATGTCCGACAGCCGTCCCCAGACCGGCGCGAACAGGAACTGCATCAGCGAGAAGCTCGTCGAGAGCAACCCCACGACCACCGCGGAGGCGCCAAACGTCTCGGCGTAGAACGGCAGCAGCGGGATGATGATGCCGAAGCCGAGCAGGTCGATGAAGACCGTGACGAAGATGATGACTAAGGGAGACAAATGACGATTGCAGATTGACGATTGACGATCATTGACGATTACAAATTACGCAGATTTGAGGGCTAGAGCCGCCGGACGGCGTTGGGGAAATCGCGCCAGACTGGGATGCCGCAGAAATGCGTTCCCTCGGTGCAGCGGGGCGAGATCAGGCCGTTGCGAACCACGCACGGCGGGCCGATGTACCTGGCCAGCTTTGGATGGACCTCGCGTAGGGCGGCCAGTTCATCCATCGACGCGAGATAGATCTCTTCCTGCGCGTTGAAGCACGTGCGCATCAGCCACTTGTGCACCAGCGCGATGAGCGATCCCGACTCCACCATGCGCAGCGCCTTGGCGTTGGGCAGCACGTACATCGCGAACTCGAGCGGCACGTCAAGCTCGAGCAGCCGGTTCTTGGCGTCCCAGGCCGCGCGCATCGCGCGGTCATACGCCGCCAGGGCGACCGGGTTGGCATCGATCAAACGCGGCGTCACGTAGTCGGGCCTGACGGTGTCCACGTACGACATCAGCGGCCGGCTGGCCGGCACCATGCGGTGCCGCTGATCCTGCGAATCGGCGGTGTGACTGAGCCGCTTCTCGAACGTGTAGGACGGATGCTGCAGCGCGCGCATCAGCGGCGAGTGATACGACACGTTCATCACTTCGAGGCGATAGCGGTTCCGCGCAGGGTTCAGCACCCGGTCGATCGCTTCGTCGTCATCCATGTCCTCGGGCGTCAGGCCGAAGGTCGTGCGGACCGCGTCGGCCACCGACGTCTCGGCGCCAGGCGAGTAGTCCGCCAGCCGCGACACCCGGCCGCCAAGGCGCGCGTCAAACGCCGCGGCAAACGCGTCGCCGCCGGCACGGGCCCTCGGAAACGCGACCTCCGGAAGCCGATCGGCCGGCAGCTCGTCGCAGCCGACCTTCTCGAAGAAGAACGGGTCGACTTCGCGCACCAGCTCGACCATCCGGCCGATCACCTGCCGCGCCTCGAACGGCGCGTCGCCAGTCGCCGCCATGCGGCGCAACCGATGCAGCGTGATCCCGGAGACGGTGTGCACCATCGAGGTGAACGCGGCCAGCGGGATCACGTAGCGCGCCGTCTCGATCGCCTTCTTCTCGGCTTCCTTCTCGATGCCCGTCAGGCGTTCCGCGCTGGCGCGCGGGGTCACGTACCGCAGCTCCTTCAGGATCCGGAAGGCGTCGTCTTTGAGCAGGGCGGACAGCGCCGCATAGCTGTCCCACGCAGACAGAATCGCGCGTTCGTAGACCTCGAGCGCTTCGCCGGTGATGGGCGGCACGAAGGCGCGCGGCTCGCGCAGCTTCACGTAGCGCTGGCTCGACTGCTCCGAGTTGTAAAACGGATAGCTGTGGAGCGAGGTCCACACCAGTTGCCTGGAGATGTTCTCGAGGCCGAACTCGAAATGCGCGTGCTGGTAGACCGTGTGGTGCCCGGCGTCGAAGGTGAGCGCGCCGATGGAGTCGCGCTGCCGATCGGTGACCTCGGCGACCGCGACCACGCGCGGCGAATAACACGTGCGGGCTGCCGCGATCGCGCCGTCAAACGGCTGGGCAGGCGCGTTGCGCAGCGTCACCAGCGGCGGCGCGGTCTGCAAGGTGGTGGTCGTCACGATCGACTACGGACTCCAGACTCCGGACTCCAGGGATTCACTCGTCGTCGTCCTTGGACCAGAAGCGCGAGTACTCCTCGAGAAACGCCAGCGTCTCGAAGGACTTCATCCGGTCGAAGAACAGCACGCCGTTGAGGTGATCGTTCTCGTGTTGCACGACGCGCGCGTGGAAGTCCTCCATCTCCATGTCAATCGGCGTGCCGTCGCGGTGGAAGCCCCGCACCCGCACGCGCCGGTTGCGCGGCACCCTGCC
>JAENWD010000193.1 GCA_016650245.1 Vicinamibacteria bacterium | reverse complement strand
TGCTCGACGTGGTCGGCGTGTGCCTGGTGAGCACGGATGGCGCCGCGAGCCAGCGCGCGCCACGCGGCTTCAGGATCCTGCTGCAGTCGCAGGCCGATGTGTCGCTGGTGCAGGCCGCGCCCTGGTGGACCGCGGCGCAGATGCTCGCGGCGGTCGGCGTCATGGCAGGCGTGGTGCTGTGTTCGCTGGCCTGGGTGGCGGTGCTGCGCCATCGCGTGCGCAGGCAGACAGAAAAGCTGCAGGACGCCAAGGAGGCGGCCGAGACCGCCAACCGTGCCAAGAGCGAGTTCCTGGCCAACATGAGCCACGAGATCCGCACGCCGATGAACGGCGTCCTCGGCATGGTGGAGCTCGTCCTCGACACCGAACTGCAGCCCGATCAGCGAGGCTATCTCGGGAAAGCGAAGGCCTCGGCCGAAGCGCTGCTCCGCCTGATCAACGACATTCTCGACTACTCCAAAGTAGAGGCCGGCCGGCTGGAGCTGGAGCAGGCGCCGTTTGACATCCGCGAGGCCCTGGGTGAAACCATCCAAGCGCTGGGCCCGCGCGCCCACCGCAAGCGCCTGGAGATGGTGCTGCACGTGGACTGCGAGACGCCGGGGACGCTGGTCGGCGATCGCCTGCGGCTGGGCCAGGTGCTGATGAACCTGGTGGGCAACGCCATCAAATTCACCGAAGCTGGCGAGATCGTCGTGCGTGCCAATTGCTCGAGGACAGGAGACGAGCTGGTTCTCCACGTCGCCGTCGCGGACACCGGTCCTGGGATTCCGTCGGACAAGCAGGCGCTGATCTTTCACGCCTTCAGCCAGGCGGACATGTCCACTGCCCGCCGGTTCGGCGGCACCGGGCTTGGCTTGGCCATTTCCTCGCAGCTCGTGGCGTTGATGGGCGGCCGCCTGTGGGTGGAGAGCCAGCCGGGCCAGGGCGCGACCTTCTCCTTTACCGCGCGCCTCAAAGTCCACGACCGGCCCATGGAGGTGCCGGCGG
Source organism: Vicinamibacteria bacterium (assembly GCA_016650245.1). Taxonomy (GTDB): domain Bacteria; phylum Acidobacteriota; class Vicinamibacteria; order Vicinamibacterales; family JAENWD01; genus JAENWD01. The sequence continues at coordinate 17,711 of JAENWD010000193.1, read as the reverse complement.
TGCGTCCGGTCAGCCTCGAAGGACTTCCTGTGCTCGTCGTCGACGACAACACGACCAATCTCACGATCCTGCACGAGATGCTGTCGCGCTGGCGCATGCGGCCCTCGACCGTCTCCGACGGTGCCACAGCCCTGGCTGCCCTGGCGGGGTCGCCCCATGGCTTCCCACTCGTGCTGCTCGACGCGGTGATGCCGGGGATGGACGGCTTCGCCGTCGCCCGGAAGATCAGGGCGGACGCCCGGCTCGGCGGCGCCACCATCATGATGCTGTCCTCGGGCGACCAGCCTGGCGATGCGGCGCGGTGCCGGACGCTGGGCATAGCGGCCTATCTCCAGAAGCCGATCAAGCAATCCGAACTGCTCGACGCGATCGTCCTCACGCTGGGCAAGAGCGCTGGGGTGCTGCAGGCGCTGCCGCCCAGCCGCGTCGAGGCCGTTGCGACGATCCCATCGGGGCTGGTGGTGCTTCTTGCCGAAGACAACGAGGTCAACCAGGAACTGGCGATTGCCATCCTGGAACGCCGCGGCTGTCACGTCGTGCTGGCCAGAAGCGGCAGCGAAGCCGTGGCCCTCTGGGAACGAGGCCCCGTCGACATCGTCTTGATGGACGTGCAGATGCCGGAAATGGACGGCCTCAGTGCGACACAAGCCATCCGCGAGATCGAGAAGACGCGCGGCGTTCACACCCCGATCGTCGCGGTGACCGCTCACGCCATGGAAGGCGACCGGGAACGCTGTCTTGCGGCTGGCATGGACGGCTACGTCAGTAAGCCTCTGCGCGTCGGAGAGCTCTTCCAGGTGATGGCCGACCTGCTGCCGCGGCACGAGACGGCACGGAACACTCCCCGCGTGGTGACGGGGCCGGACATGCCGTCAGAACTGGAGGCCGCCCTGGACGCCGTGGGCGGCGACCGCGCGCTGCTTGAAAAGATCGTCCTGTTGTTCCTGGATCAGTGCCCTGCGCTGATCGGACAGATCCGAAACGCGATCCACGCGGGCGACGGCACCGCCGCCGCCGCAGCGGCTCACACCCTGGGCGGCTCGCTGGCGGTGCTCGCCGCGCAGGGAGCCTGGGACGCCGCCAAGCGCGTCGAACAACTTGGCGCGAGCGGCGATTTAACGGCGCTGGATGCGGCCAGGGCGGCGCTCGAAGATGAGCTCGTTGAGGTCGTGCGGACGCTGGAGGTCTTTTGCGGGGCTCCACGGCTGGCTCGCCCTGCATGAGGACGTGTGTGGGAGGCTCTACGACTTCGGGGGGGACGACGGCCTGCAACACCGCCACGAGCTTCCTGGGCGTCATCGTCGCCTTCGCCAGCACCTGGGTGGCACCTGCCGACCACAGCTCGCTGGTACGGTCGCTCGTGTAGGAATTCGAGAAGACGATCACGGGCACGTGCATCACGCTCGGGTCGGCTCGAATGCGGCGGAGCACCTCGAAGCCGTCGATGACCGGCAGCATCAGATCGAGCACAATCACGTCGGGTGTGGTTGCCGCCGCCTGCGCCAGCGCCGCCGCCCCGTCGGTGGCCGTGTCCACGGTGAACCCCGCCATGCTGAGGCCGCTCCGGTAGACGGCCATCACGACCGGGTTGTCGTCGACCAGCAGCACACGCGTCATCTGTGGCCTGATCCCCGTGCTTCAACCGATCACCTAGGTGCCAGAACGGCACGTGATTGCTGAATCTTACGCGGCTGCGAGCTTCTTTAGCAACGACATATCCGCCAGCATCTTCCCCGCACCGAGGACCACGGAGGTCAGCGGGTCTTCGGCCATTTGCACGGGCAACTGCGTGTCGTCGGAGATGCGCCGGTCCAGGTTGCGCAGCATCGAGCCGCCGCCGGTGATCATGATGCCGCGGTCGTAGATGTCGGCCGACAGCTCGGGCGGAATCCGTTCGAGCGCATCGCGAATCGCGCTGATCAGCACGTCCACCGTGCTCTTCAGCGCCGCGCGGATCTCCTGGTCGCTCACCAGGATGCTGCGCGGCACGCCGTCGGCGATGTGCCGGCCGCGCACTTCCATCGAGATCGGCGCGTCCAGCGGCGAGGCCGACCCGACTTCCAGCTTGATCTGCTCGGCCGTGCGTTCGCCGATCAGCAGGCCGTGGGCGCGTTTCATGTGTTCGATGATGGCTTCGTCCATCTCGTTGCCGGCGATGCGCACGGACTTGCTGTAGACCATCCCGGACAGCGACACGACGGCGATGTCGGTGGTGCCGCCGCCGATGTCCACGATCATGTTGCCGGTGGGCTCGGTGATCGGCAGCCCGGCGCCGATGGCCGCCGCCACCGGCTCGTCCACCAGGAACACCTCGCTGGCCTTCGCGCGCAGGGTGCTTTCGCGCACCGCGCGCCGCTCGACCTCAGTGATTTCCGCCGGCACGCCGATGATCACGCGCGGGCGCACCCAGGCGCTGCGCGGCTGCGCCTTGCGCATGAAGTCGGTGAGCATGCGCTCGGCGGCTTCAAAATCCGCGATCACGCCGTCGCGCAGCGGCCGGATGGCCACCAGGTGCTGCGGCGTGCGCCCCACCATCTCCTTGGCTTCCGTGCCCACCGCCTCGATGCGGCCCGTCACCTTGTTGAACGCCACCACCGACGGCTCGTTGAGGACGATGCCGCGGCCCGGGGCGAAGACGCAGGTGTTGGCCGTGCCCAGATCGATGGCCAGGTCTGTAGAGAAGGAGAAGGGGAGGATCTTGCCGAATCTCATCTTCACAAGGCTCCGCGCTGGGTTGAAGGACGTTTCCTCGATCGTCGCAACTGTCGTGCCCGGCCGGCTGGGGCGGCCGCCTGCCCGGACGGGTGAAAATCTGGGCCGTTTCGCGGTGTATCGGGCGGAAGGGTACCGGACTGCAGACGGTGGGGGCCTACGGAACTGACGGAGAACTGACGGTCTGGGGGCGGAGGGTGGGAACGTGGGAACGTGCCGCCTTATTAGCTCATCGCGAGTTTCTTGAGCAGTCCAATATTCGAGAGCATCCGGCCGGCCCCGAGGACGACGGATGTGAGGGGATCCTCGGCGATCAGGACGGGCAGGTTGGTGTCTTCCCGCAGGCGCTTGGCGAGGTTGCGCAGCAGGGCGCCGCCGCCGGTGATGACGACGCCGCGGTCGTAGATGTCGGCCGACAGCTCGGGCGGGATCGTCTCGAGTCCGTCGCGCACGGCCGAGACGATGATGTCCACGGTGGGGCGCAGCGCGTCGCGGATCTCGCTGTCGGTCACCGGGATGCTCTTGGGCAGGCCCTGCGTGATGTGGCGCCCGCGCACCTCCATCATCATCGGCTGGTCGAGCGGCGCCGCCGACCCGATCCCGATCTTGATCAGCTCTGCCGTTCGCAGGCCGATCAGCAGGCCGTGCGCCTTCTTCATGTAGTCCACGATGGCCTCGTCCATCTCGTCGCCGGCCACGCGCACGGACTTGCGGTAGACCATGCCCGCCAGCGACACGACAGCGATGTCTGTGGTGCCGCCGCCGATGTCCACGATCATGTTGCCGGTGGGCTCGGTGATGGGCAGCCCGGCGCCGATGGCAGCCGCCACCGGCTCGTCCACCAGGTAGACCTCGCTGGCCCTGGCCCGCAGGGTGCTTTCGCGCACCGCGCGCCGTTCAACCTGCGTGATCTCGGCGGGGACGCCCACCACCACGCGCGGCCGTATCCACCCGTTGCGGCGGTTGGCGCGCCGGATGAAGTCGGTGAGCATCCGCTCGGCCGCCTCGAAGTCCGCGATGACGCCGTCGCGCAGGGGCCGGATGGCCACCAGGTCGCGCGGCGTGCGGCCGATCATCTCGCGCGCCTGGGTGCCGACGGCTTCGATGCGGTTGTACTTCGTGTTGTAGGCGACCACGGAGGGCTCGTTGAGGACGATGCCGCGGCCGGGCGCGTAGACGCAGGTATTTGCGGTGCCCAGGTCGATTGCCAGATCTGTGCTGAAGCCAAGGGCGCCAAGGAGCATCGGCCCTACCGTAGCAACAGTCGTGCCCCGGGTGTCCAGGCGGTTGGCGTCGAATCACGCGGCGCGCTGCGTCGGTTTCTCGTGTAGGCAGGTAAAGCTGACACGCGCGTGTTACACGGTCTGCGGCCCAGACACTCGAATTCGTGCCGGATCCCCGCCCGTGTCCCCGTACAATCGCGCGCGATTGCCCTTAGCCACCGGCGCTCGCCTCGGCCCGTACGAAATCACCTCCCCGATTGGCGCGGGTGGCATGGGCGAGGTGTACAAAGCGCGTGATACGCGCCTCGACCGCACAGTCGCCATCAAGATTCTCCCCGACATACTGGCGGCCGACCCGCAGTTCCGCGAGCGGTTCGACCGCGAAGGCCGCGCGATCAGCCAGCTGACGCATCCACACATCTGCACCCTGTACGACGTGGGCGAGCACGAGGGCACGGCCTTTCTCGTCATGGAGTATCTGGAAGGCGTGACGCTGGCCGACCGGCTGGTCAAAGGCGCTCTGCCGGTCGATCAGGCGCTCACGATCGCGATCGCGATCGCCTCGGCCCTGGACAAGGCGCATCGTGCCGGCATCGTCCACCGCGACCTGAAGCCCGGCAACATCATGCTGACCAAGAGCGGCGCCAAGCTGCTCGACTTCGGCCTTGCCAAGAGCCAGGGGCCGGTGATTGGCGGCGCGGGACTGTCGATGTTGCCGACGACACCGGCGAATCTGACCGCGCAGGGCTCGGTTCTCGGGACCTTCCAGTACATGGCGCCGGAGCAGCTGGAAGGCCAGGAAGCGGACGCGCGGACGGACCTGTTTGCGTTCGGGGTCGTGCTCTACGAGATGCTCGCGGGCCGCCGGGCCTTTGCGGGCAAGACACACGCGAGCTTGCTCGGGGCCATTCTCAAGGACCAGCCGCCGGCGGTGTCGACCCTCCAGTCACAGGCGCCCGCCTCGCTCGATCACGTCGTCATCAAGTGCCTGGAGAAGGACCCAGACGAGCGGTGGCAGTCCGCCCACGATCTGCACCACGAGCTGGCATGGATTGCGTCTGACGCGACGACCGCGCGGACGGCAGCGGCCGCGCCACGCCCCTGGCGGGAGCGAGTGGCCTGGATGCCTTTGCTGGGAGTGGCGGTTCTGAGTGCGGCGCTCGGGTTTATCGGCTCGCGATGGTCCAGCGCGCCGGTCACCTCCGACGCGCCGGAGATGCGTCTGCAGATCGTCACACCGCCCGACGCCAGCCTCGTGGGTTTTGCGATCTCGCCGGATCGCCGAGCGCTCGTGTACCAGGCGACGACAGAAGGCCGCGCGCAGCTCTGGCTTCGCTCGCTCGACTCCGAGACGGCGCGGCCGCTGGACGGAACAGCGGGCGCGTCAGGCTTAGCGCCGTTCTGGGCTCCAAACGGCCGGTCGATCGGTTTCTTCACGGCCGATCAGTTGAAGCGAATCGACTTGGACGGCGGGCTCGTGCGGACGCTCGCCAGGGCGACAGAGGCCAGGGGTGGTACCTGGGGCACGACGGGGACGATCGTGTTCGCAGCCGCCAGCGCGGGATCGCTCAACGCCGTGCCGGCTGGCGGCGGCGACCCCGCGGTCGTCACGCGCGTCGAGCGCCCGCGGCAGACCAGTCATCGACTTCCCCACTTCCTGCCAGACGGGCGTCATTTCCTGTTCTACTCGCTTGGCGCGCCGGACGGTCGCGGCGTATACATGGGCGCGCTCGGTTCGACCGACGCGCACCGCCTCTTCGATGCGGACTCGGCGGCGGTTTTCGCCGCGCCCGATCGGGTGCTGTTCGCTCGGCAAGGAGCGCTCTGGGCGCAGCGCCTGGATCTCTCCGAGCTGCGACCGGTCGGCGAGCCGGTGCCGGTCTCGACACAGGTGGCGCTGATTGCCGACAGTGTTGGCGCCGTGGCGCTCTCGGAGACGGCGCCAGGCCTGATTGCGTACCGGGCCGGCGCCGGAACGCGGCAGTTCCAGTGGTTCGATCGGACCGGCCGACAAGTCGGTGCCCTAGGCGATCCTGACGAAGGGCAGCCTGCCGGGCCGCAGCTCTCCCCCGACGGCCGGACCGTGCTGTTTCGCCGGACGATTGGCGGCAACACAGACCTCTGGTCGATCGAGGCACGCCGGAACATCCTCCGCCGGCTCACCTTCGATCCGGCCGTGGACCACCACGCGGTGTGGTCACCAGGGGGCGACCGGGTCGTGTTCAGCTCGTATCGAAAGGGCGTGCCCAATCTCTACGACGCATCGCTTTCAAGCGGCAGCGCCTCGGCCGCCACGCTGTTGCTCGAAACCTCCGAGAACAAGAACACGACCGACTGGTCGGCGGATGGGCGATTCATCCTCTACACGGTCCAGAGTCCAACCACCGGGAACGACATCTGGGTCCTGCCGCTGTTGGGTGACCGAAGGCCCACCCCGGTTGCACAGACGGCCGCTTCTGAGCGTCGCGCCCGCTTCTCGCCCGACGGCCGATGGGTGGCGTTTGAATCCAACGAAAATGGCAGGAGCGAAATCTACGTGCAGTCGTTTCCGGACGCGGCTCGGAAGACGCAGATTTCGACAGCCGGCGGCACGGCACCGCTCTGGCGAGGCGACGGACGCGAACTGTTCTTTCGTTCGCCGGACGATCAGATGTTGGCGGCGCGGATCGCGTCGAGCGGAACACAGATCGACGTGGACACACCATCCGTGTTGTTCGCGCTGCCAGCGGGCCCGAACCGTGACACCAATGCATCGTGGTATGACGTGTCTCGAGACGGACAGCGGTTTCTCGTGAACACCACTGTCGAGGGCGCCTCGCCCATTACGGTCCTGCTGAACTGGAAACCCGCCAACTGAACCGACCCCTCACGAACCGCTCACTCAATGCTCACGCGCCGCTGAAGACTCCACGCCGCCAACCGCCGATGCTTCCGCGTGGAGGACATCGATGGACACGCTCACCCCCCTGGCGCGCCGAAGCGCGCGAGTGCGAAGGCGGCCGACCTGCCGTCACGCCACAATCCACGTCACGACCAGGCATCCGACCGAGTTCGTCGACCTGACCGACCGACTCGAACGCCTGGTCGCCGACGCGGGCGTCCGCGTCGGCATCCTGAACGTCCAGACGCTTCACACGACCACGGCCGTCGTCGTCAATGAGCATGAGCCGCTGCTGCTGACCGACTTCCAGGCCCTCCTCGAGGCCGCCGCACCAGGCGATGGCCGATACCGGCACGACGACACGACCGCGCGCACCGTGAACGTGACCGACGCAGAGCGGCCCAACGGTCATGCCCACTGCCGTGCCCTGCTCCTGCCATCATCGGCCTGCCTCAACGTGACGCGGGGCCGGCTGCTGCTCGGACAATGGCAGCGTGTGTTCTTCGTAGAGCTGGATGGCCCGCGCGAGCGCGACCTCTCGGTGCTCATCGTCGGGGAGGGCGGGCAATGAGGGTCAAGATGATCCTCCCGGCGCTGACGGAGGCGACCAACCCGTTCTGTCGTCCCATCAAGTACTCGTTGTTTCCACCGCTCGGCCTGGCCACGCTGGCCGCGTATCTGCCCGACGACGACGTGGAGATTCAGGACGAGCACGTGGAGGCGTCTCCATCACCTCCGCGCACCGCGCGTATCGCATCGCGGACCACTACCGCCGCCGCGGTGCGCACGTGGCGCTGGGCGGCCTGCATGTGACCTCGCTCCCCGACGAGGCGGCTGCGCATGCCGACACGCTGTTTATCGGCCCCGGCGAGGACACATGGCCGCAGTTCCTGGCCGATTTCAGGCGCGGCTGTCCGAAGTCGCTGTACCGATCGACGATTCGCACACTGGCCGGCCTCCCGCCGATCCGGCGCGACCTGATCAATCGGCGGCTCTACCTGGTCCCGAACTCCATCGTCGTCTCGCGCGGCTGCCCGCACGTGTGCGACTTCTGCTGTGCCTGCTCGCTTTACGTTTATGGTATGACGTAAAGGCATGGCTGAGGTTACCCTTTCGTCGAAATACCAAATCGTCGTGCCCCGCGAGGCGCGCGAGGCCCTGGGGCTCAAGCCGGGCGCCAAGCTGCAAGTCGTTGTCCGAGGCGGAATCGCCAAGCTCTTTCTGACCAACCATGGGCGACTGCCGTCGTTTGACGACGTCGAAGTGCTGATGCTCGCGCGTTCCTGCCCCGCACGCGATAGAATCCGCCTCCGTGTCCCGACCCATCCTTGACAGCTGTATAGAATAGTCATATACATCACGTCATGCGCGTGCTCGACGAATTCCTCGCGGCTCTCGAGGGGTTCGAGTGGGACGCGAATAATTCAGACAAGAATTGGCACAATCACCAGGTTCGGCAGGCTGAAGCCGAGCAGGTTCTGCTCAATCGACCGGTGGTCTTCGCTCCGGACCTGAAGCATTCGCGGGCTGAGGCGCGGTTCTTCACGCTCGGGCGGTCCGACAGCGGCCGGCATCTCGCGATTGTGTTTACGACTCGCGGCAGGCTCGTGCGGGTGATCTCGGCTCGGCCGATGAGTCGGGCAGAGCGAAGGGCATATGGCCAAATCGAAGCGAAGTCTCAAGCAGATTCCTGAATTCGCGTCCGAGGCTGAGGAGCGCGTGTTCTGGGAGACGCACGACTCGGCCGACTACGTACACTGGTCGAAGGCCGCGGTTGTCTCCATGCCGCATCTCAAGCCGTCGACCGAAACGATCTCCTTGCGATTGCCGGCGCCGCTGCTAAGCGATCTGAAGGCCCTGGCGAACAAACGCGACGTCCCGTATCAGTCGCTTCTCAAGGTGTTCGTGGCGGACCGAGTCGCGGCGGAATGGCGGTCATCGATGCACCGTGGAGCGCTGTCGAACAAGGCGCTGCAGCCGACGAGCCGTGCTCGACGAAAGGCCAAGGTCAAGAGGGTCTCGCGCGCGGCTCGCGGCTGACAAGCGCGTGGCTGATGCTCGACGAATTCCTCCCCCGCACGAGATAGAATCCGCCCCCATGTCCCTCTTTCGCCGCAAGCCCATTGCGGACCTGGTCGTCGACGAGGCCGATAGCTCTAGGTCGCTCAAGCGCGTCCTGGGCGCTGGCGACCTCATCATGCTGGCCATCGGCGCGGTGATCGGCGCCGGCATCTTCGGGGCCATCGGCACGGCGGCGGCCGGCCAGGTGGGCCCCGACGGCGTCGTCATCCGCTACGGCGCGGGCCCGGCGCTGGTGTTCTCGTTCCTGCTGCTGGGCGGGGCGTGCGCGCTGGCGGCCCTGTGCTATGCCGAGCTGGCGTCGATGATCCCTCAGGCGGGCTCGGCCTACGCCTACACGTACGCGACGCTGGGCGAGGCGGTGGCATGGATCATCGGCTGGGATCTGATCCTCGAGTACGCGGTGGGCAACGTCGCGGTGGCGATCTCGTGGGGCGACTACTTCACCACGCTGATGCGCGGGATCGGCGTGGAGTTTCCGGCCTGGCTCACCACCGGCTATCGCACGGCCCTGCTGAGCAGCAACCCGGACGTCCACGGCCTGCTGCAGACGGCTCCGCACGTGGCCGGCATCCCGATTCTGGTGAACCTGCCGGCGTTTGGCATCGTGGCGTTTGTCACCTGGCTTCTGCTGCGGGGTGCGAAAGAGAGCTCGCGCGCCAACAACATCATGGTGGTGATCAAGCTGGTCGCGCTCGCGCTGTTCATCGGCGTCGGGCTGACCAGCCTGGACATGGCCAACTACACGCCGTTTGCCCCCAACGGCTTCACGGGCATCCACCAGGGCGCGGCGATCGTCTTTTTCGCCTACATCGGCTTTGATGCGATCTCGACGGCGGCCGAAGAGACCAGGGACCCGCAACGTAACCTGCCCATCGGCATCCTGGGCGGGCTGGCCATCTGCACGGTGATCTACGTGGTGGTCGGCTTCGTGCTCACGGGGATGGTGCCGTATACGGAGCTGGCCAACTCGGCCGACCCGCTGGCCTATGCGCTGCAGTCGGCCGGCTTCCAGCGCGTGGGCTGGATCGTCGCGCTGGGCGCGGCCGTGTCGATGACGGCGGTGCTGCTGGTCTTCCAGTACGGCCAGCCGCGCATCTTCTTCTCGATGGCGCGCGATGGCCTGCTGCCGCAGTGGGCGGCCACGCTGCACCCGAAGACGCGCATCCCCGCGACGACGACGCTCATCACCGGCGTCGTCGTGGCGCTGGCCGCGCTGGTCGGCGATGCGGCCGAGACGTACGACCTCACCAACATCGGGACGCTCTTCGCCTTCGCGCTGGTCTGCACCGGCGTGCTGGTCCTTCGCATCACCGAGCCCAACCGTCCGCGGCCGTTCAAGGTGCCGGTGGCGTGGGTGGTGGCGCCGCTGGGCGCCGCGGCGTGCGTCTTCATCATGGTCGGCTTGCCGTACCAGGCCTGGGAGCGGTTTGGGATCTGGCTGGCGGTGGGATTGGTGCTGTACTTCGCGTACGGGTACTCGCATTCCAAGCTGCGCTCGTGATTACACGGATTGGCTTGGATGACACAGACAGGATATCCGCAGATTACACGGATGTATCTTTGAGGCCTGAGGCTATCTTCCCGTCCTACTGAGGCCCGAGGCTCTCTTCCCGTACGTAGGCCCGAACTTTAGTTCGGGCGGGACATGTCAAACATGCGATGCCTGGCTATCAGCGTGGCGATGGCGGTTGCGTCCGGTGCGCCTTCGAGCGCGCAGGTGCCCGCTACTGTCGCGAGCGTCGCGGAGCCCCAAATGCTGCGCGAGGGCTCCCAGGCGTCGCTCGCTATAAAGGTGACCAATCACGCCGACAAGACGATCACCGCGCTGCAGGTCAACCTTCAGTTCCTGGCCCGAGATGGAAGCAAACGCAGCGCATTGATTCGCCTCGACGGGTATCTTCTGCTCGACGGCCAACCGCTGGCCGCAGTGGGCAGGCACGACGACCAGCCGCCGCAGGTGATGGCGCCGGGCAAGACCGCCAGCCTCCGGTCGCGGCCGCAGACGGACGTCGACCCGGACAGCGTCGTGGCGTCGTTGAGGTATGTGGTGTTCGACGATGGCTCGTGGGTTGGCGATGCGCGCGCGGTGGAGACCATATTCGAGGGCCGCGCGTCGGAAGCGCTCGCGTGGCGGCACGTCGCCTCGGTCCTCGAGACGGCGCGGCGCGGAACAACCGGTCGGCACGCTCTCGACATCGCGCGGCAGTCGCTCAACACCGACCCGCCAGGCGACATCTTCACGGCGCACCGCGTGAGGGACACGATCACGCAAGCGCTCGACGACTCGACACAGCCACTGGACGCCGCCGAGCTCGTCCAGCGGCTGATCGAAATCGCGACGCTCAACGCGGCGGCGGCCGACAAGCACTCGAGCCGCCAGCACTGAGGCCCGAGGCTTGAGGCTATCGTCCCGGCATGCCGAGGCTATCGCCGTCCCCCCGAGGCCTCACTCGCGCCGTTTCGTCAAGCGGCGCAGGACGGCAGGCAGCCCGCTCGGGCGCTTCACCTCCGACACCCTGGCGGGGTCGTGCGCGGCGCCATCAGCGATCGCCCGGCGGCCGGCCACACTGGCGATGCGAATACGAAAAACCACGGGAAAGCGCGGCTCGTGGGCGGCCAGCGGAACCAGGGCGGGTTCCCACCACATGGGATGCTTCTGAAAGATCCGCTCGGCGACCAGCCGCGACTCTTCATTCGCGGGGGTGTCCGGCAGTTCCTCGTACTTCCCGAACACGATGACGCTCGCCCACTGCCACTCCGAGGTCAGTTCGTCGACCTCGAGGCAGACAAGGGGATTGGCCTGCATCCACTCGATCTTCTGACCCAGCGTTGAGTAGCCGTACAGGTACTCGCCGTCGAGGTGCAGGTGAAGCGGTACGACGTACGGCTGGTTGTTCCTGGCGCACGCCAGGTGAGCGACCACGTGCTCTCCGGCGAGCACCGCGCGACACTCGTGCTCCGTCATCGCCTCTATGAGCATGGCAAGCCCTCCCCTGGGACGGTGATCACGATATCACCGGCGCGCGCCAGGCCTCCGGCGGACGTGGAGCTAGCCTCCGGAGGACGGAGAGACTGGCCTCTTTGGGGCTAACATCTAGGTCTCCGAGGCTAATGGCTATTCTCCCGGCCTCCAGAGGCTGTCAACGCGGCCTCCAGAGGCCTGAGGCTAGGACCGACCATGCGTATCTTCCGAGCAGTCTCCGTCTCCGTCCTCCTGATCGGGCTTGCAGCCAGTCCCGCCGACGGGCAGTGGACGCAATTTCGCGGGCCCAACGGTTCCGGCGTCGGGTCGGGCGCGGGCTACCCCGTCGAGTTCTCGTCATCGAACAACGTCGTGTGGAAGGCGGCCGTCCCCTCTGGGCCGTCCTCGCCCGTCGTGGTGGGCGGCCGGCTGTTTGTCACCGCCACCCAGGGCGGCCAGCTGATCACGATCTGCCTGGATGCGAAGACGGGGAAGGAAGTGTGGCGCAAAAAGATCCCGCCCGCGCGGACGCACAAGATCTACCACGCCAACGATCCGGCCTCGCCAACGCCGGTCGCCGACGACAACGGGGTGGTCGTCTTCTTCCCGGATTTCGGTCTGGTGGCATATTCGAACGACGGGAAGGAAGCATGGCGCTTTCCGTTGGGCCCCTTCCGGAACTTCTATGGCATGGCCGCTTCGCCGATCATGGCCGACGGCATGGTCGTCCTGGTGGGCGATCAGGCACAGGGCTCGTTCGTGCTCGCGCTGGAACGCTCCAGCGGTCGCGTGCGCTGGAAGACCGAGCGGCCCGGACGACCCGTGGGATGGGCGACCCCCATGGTGTTCAGGCCCGCCGGGCAGCCGCCGCAGCTCGTCGTGTTGGGGTCGGCGCACCTTGACGCGTACGACCTGGCCGGCGGTCAGTCCCGCTGGTGGATGAGGGTGGCATCGCAAGGCGGGCTTGGGACGCCGGTCGCCAGCGGCGACAGCGTGCTGATCTCGACGCTGGCCGGCACCGAGCCATGGATGCCGGAGTTCGGCCCGATGCTCGAGAAGTACGATCGAAACGCCGACGGGCGGTTGTCCGAGGCAGAGTTCAAGACCGACGCCGACCTTGGCGAGCACTTCGGCTGGCTCGACGACAACAGCGACGGCATCGTCGAGCGGGCCGAGTGGATGGCGGCGCGGGAGATGGGCGTCGGGGAGTTCGGCGCGATGGCGATCCGTCCGGACAACGCACGGGGCCAGCTCCTGCCGGACGCGATCCGCTGGCGCTTTCAGAAGAACTTGCCGTTCATCCCGGCGCCGCTCGTGTACCAGGACGTGTTCTATATGGTGCGTGACGGCGGCATCATCACCGCGCTCGATGTTGCGACCGGGAAACTCCTGAAGGAAGGCCGCAGCCGCGAAGCGCTTGGAGGGTACTCCGCGTCACCGGTCGCGGCCGACGGCAAGGTGTACCTGGCAAACGACGAGGGCAAGATCACGGTGCTGCAGGCTGGCGGGCAGTGGCAGGTGCTGGGCGTCAACGATCTCGGCGAGCAGATCCGCGCCACGCCCGCGCTGAGCAACGGGCGCATCTACGTGCGGACCGACGACGCGGTCTATTGCTTTGGGAGGACCTGACCCGCGAGGGCTGCGGTTCGATCGATCGCGCTCGTAAATCCCCGAAGCGAGATGGGGAAGGCGAGTGCCTGCGCGTTGTCGCCGGTCGCCTTCACGGTGATCGTGGTGGCGGTCTTCAGCGCGGCGATGGCCGTCGCGTCGAACGACACGACGACGATGCAGCCTGCCGGAAGACACGTGCGGAAGCGAAGGGCCGGGCCGGCGGCGGATTCATCCACGTGAAGCGTGACTCCCTTCTCCAGTGACAGCCCGAAGGGCAACACGATCGTGCCATCGACCTGGCCGGACGCCGGAGCGTTGAGTTCGATCGCGAGGATACGCTGGCGACTGTCCCGGTCCAGGAGCTGCTGCGAGAGCGCGCATGCGTTGTGGCCATTCTGCTCCGAGCACGCCACGCGCCAGTCGCCATGGGCCTCCTGCAATGGATTCGCGCCGCCGGGAAGCGCCTGGCTGTCATTGCCTGCCAGAGCGGAGTGCACGGACGCGACAAGGACGATTCCAAGCAGTGCCAGGGTGACGCGCCATGCAGTGCTGCTGGTGTTCGTGCGGCGATGTCCTCTTGGCTAGAACCCTACCGCCAACTGGACGGCCTGGCCGGTTTGGCTCAGAGCATGCCGCGCTTCGTACGCGAGCGATACCTCGAGAGCCTGTGCCTGGAAGGTGAAGCCAACCCGAGCGCTGACGTTGTTGCGCGCCAGGCGCAGGCCGTTGACGACGAAGAGACCGTCGGAGGTGTCAGAAAGCTGTAGCGTGGTGGCGGTCAGGCCATCGGTCAGCTCGCGACGCGCCGCGGTCGCTGCGAATGGTCGAAGACGCCCTGTCGTGCGAGCCAGGTGGACACCCAGGTCGGCCTGCATGGACGACACGGTCTGATCAGGCGCCGACAGCGACAGCGCGCCGGCGTCCCGTTCTGTCCACGCACGGCGGGCATAGCGCGCGTACCGCAGGCCGGTGCTGGGCCGAACCGCCCACTCACGCACCCGGATGCGGTGCGCCCAGCTGCTCCAGACGTCGGTCGCCACTCCAGCGGGCGCGCTCGTGGCCAGGCGGTTCACACCGCCGAAGAGCGGCACGCCCCCGAACGCCTCCGGCAACCGGGCGCTGAAGGCGATTGTCCGGCGGACGTCATACGCGGTGTGCGCCAGGCTGCCACCGGCCTGCACGCTCCAGCGAGTCCCCGCGTAACCGCCGTACCAGAACGCGCGCGGCGCGCGGTAGCTGCTCGATTCGGTGAGGCCCGACAGGGCGAGGTCGCCCGTGCTGTAGCCGCCCCCGATGCCGACCAGCCAGCCATCGGCTCGGGTCCAGTCCCCTCCAAACATGAGCCCGACGATCTGCGCGCGCCCGCCGTGCGCGGTATCCGCCGAGAAGGTGGTGTCCTGCACCTGAGCGCGTCCCCACGCTCGCCGGCCGGTGCTGCGTGACCATCCTGCCGGTGCCGCCCCAGCCACTTCGAGTGTGCCGCGCGAGGCAATCTCCTCGCGGATCACGTCGGTGGAGGCCGCGCCATCAAGCGCCGCAAGCTGCACGGCCGACGCGTGAATCTCGCCGCCGGCCGCGTCGAGTGCGCGGCTCAGGCCGTCATCGTCAAGCGCCGTCAGCTCACGGGTGACCGCGGCGAGGTCTCCGGATGCGCTGGCCCGCAACCGGTCGAACGCGCCGCCAATGGCGCCGCCGTTGGCCGTGGCCGCATACGACGCGAGCGGCAACGCGGTGTTCAGGAGCGTGACCACGAGAGTCTGCGAGGTCGAGGTCGCCCACGGCTCGAGCGCGGCGTTGGTAGACGCGACCTCTGCAGTCCCCCTGATTCCGCCATCGGCGTGGAGCACCGGATAGAAGGTCACGCGGCCATAGGCGCCATCCGTGGCATCGATCAGGATCGTCGCGCCGCCGATTGCGGCGACTCCGCTGGTGGCAAGCACGGAGGTGCCACCGGCCGCATCGATCCGGACACGCGCCCGCGCGCCTTCGGCGAGCGTGAGGTCTCCGCCCACGCTCAGCGTGGCGACGTTGCTGGCCGCCGCGTCCGCCGTGGCCGCTTCCTTGCGGAACGTCGCGACGTGGGCAGCCGCCGCGCCCACCTTGAGGTCTCCGTTGACGACCAACGTCGCACCGGCGGCGACCTCCACGGGGCCGGCGAGCGCGCCATCGATCACAAGGGTGCCGGCCCTGACCAGCGTGCTCCCTGTGTACGTCATCGGCCCCGCCAGTGTCAGCGTGCCGCTGCCGGCCTGCGTCACTGTCCCCGTGCCGCTGATGGCCTGGGTCACCGTGAGCGCGTTGCTGCGGTTGAAGACCAGCGAGGCGTTGTCCACGACCTGGCCCGGGCCCAACTGGCCCGTCGTGCCGCCGTGGCCGACTTCCAGCGTGCCGGCGCTGATCGTCGTGCCGCCGGTGTAAGTACTTGTGCCGGTCAGCGTGGTCGTGCCGCTGCCAAGCTGGCGGAGGGCGCCGGTGCCACTGATGTTGCCGTTGAAGGTCAGGTCGTCCGAGCGATTGAAGGCCAGCACGCCGTTGTCGATCACGTCGCCGACAATGCTGCCCGTGGTGCCCTCATTGCCGATCAACAGCGTGCCGGCGCTGATCGTGGTGCCGCCCGTGTAGCTATTGATGCCCGTCAGCACAAGCGTGCCCTGACCAGACTGCTGGAGTGCGCCCGTACCGCTGATGGTGCCGCCGAAGGTCAGGTCGTCCGAGCGATTGAAGGCCAGCACGCCGTTGTCCACCACGTCGCCGACAATGCTGCCCGTCGTGCCGCCGTTGCCGATCAACAGCGTGCCGGCGCTGATCGTGGTGCCGCCCGTGTAGCTACTGGTGCCCGTCAGCACAAGCGTGCCCCGACCAGACTGCTGGAGTGCGCCCGTACCGCTGATGGTGCCGCCGAAGGTCAGGTCGTCCGAGCGATTGAACGCGAGCACGCCGTTGTCGACCACGTCGCCGACAATGCTGCCCGTCGTGCCGCCGTTGCCGAGTTGCAGCGTGCCCGCGCTGATCGTGGTGCCGCCGCTGTAGGTATTGCTGCCCGTCAGCGTGGTCGTCCCGCTGCCAAGCTGGCGGAGGGCGCCGGTGCCACTGATGGTGCCGCTGAAGGTCACTGTGTCGGAGCGATCGAAGGCCAGCACGCCGTTGTCGGTCACGTCGCCGACAATGCTGCCCGTGGTGCCGCCGTTGCCGAGCTGCAGCGTGCCCGCGCTGATCGTGGTGCCGCCCGTGTACGTGTTCGTGCCCGTCAGCACAAGGGTGCCCGGACCGAACTGCTGGAGCGCGCCGGTGCCGGTGATGTCGCCACCGAACACCAAAGTTGTCAAGCTGTTGAACGCGAGGGTGCCGTTGTTGGCGAGTCCGCCCGTGCCCAGGGTGCCACCGCTGCCAAGCATCAGCGTCCCTCCGCTGACCGTCGTGCCGCCGGTGTACGTATTCGCGCCCGTCAAGATGAGGAGGCCCGGTCCAAGCTGAAGGAGCGCGCCGGTGCCGCTGATGGCGCCTCCAAACGTCAGCGTGTCCGAGCGATTGAAGACCAGCACGCCGTTGTCGATCACGTCGCCGACGATGCTGCCCGTGGTGCCGCCGTTGCCGAGCTGCAGCGTGCCCGCGCTGATCGTGGTGCCGCCCGTGTAGCTGTTGGCGCCCGTCAGCACAAGCGTGCCCGGACCAGACTGCTGGAGTGCGCCCGTGCCGCTGATGGCGCCGCTGAAGGTCACGTCGTCGGAACGATTGAAGGCCAGCACGCCGTTGTCGATCACGTCGCCGACAATGCTGCCCGTGGTGCCGCCGTTGCCGAGCTGCAACGTGCCGTCGCTGATGGTGGTCGCGCCGCTGTAGGTATTGATGCCCGTCAGGGTCGTGGTGCCGGCGCCCGCCTGGGTGAGGGTGCCGGTGCCGCTGATCGCATTGGCCACCGTGAGGGCATCGCTGCGGTTCAGGACCAGGGCCGCGTTGGCCACCACCGCGCCGGTCCCCAGGGTCCCGGTCGTGCCGCCGGCGCCGACCTGCAGGATGCCGGCGCTGATCGTCGTGGTCCCGCTGTAGGTATTGGTCCCGGTCAGGGTCGTGGTGCCGGCGCCCAGCTTGGTGAGCGTGCCGGTGCCGCTGATCGCATTGGCCACCGTGAGGGCATCGCTGCGGTTGACGCGGAGGGCGGCATCGTTGACCACCGCGCCGGTGCCCAGCGTGCCCGTGGTGCCGCCGCTGCCGACCTGCAGGATGCCGGCGCTGATCGTGG
>JAENWD010000192.1 GCA_016650245.1 Vicinamibacteria bacterium | reverse complement strand
GCTCACCGCGCGCGTGACCGTGAACCGGACGTGGGAGCAGTTCTTCGGCCGCGGCCTGGTCGAGACCAGCGAGGACTTCGGGACACAGGGCGCGCCGCCGTCGCATCCCGAGTTGCTCGACTATCTGGCGACGGAGTTTGTGAAGCTGGCGTGGAAGCCGAAGGCCCTTCACCGGCTGATCGTCACGTCCGCCGCGTATCGCCAGGATGCGGCGGCCACGCCCGCCTTGATCGAGAAGGATCCGTACAACCGGCTGCTGGCGCGCGGGCCGCGCTTCCGCATGGAGGCCGAGATGATGCGCGATGTCGCGCTGGCGGCCAGCGGCCTGCTCAGCCCGACAATCGGGGGCCCGAGTGTCTTCCCGCTGCAGCCCGACGGGATCTGGGACAACCCCTACAGTGACGCCGTCTGGCAGACCAGCGAGGGCGAGGACCGGCATCGCCGGGGGATCTACACGTTTATCCGGCGCACGTCGCCCTATCCGAGCTTCATGACGTTTGACGCCACAAGCCGCGAGTTCTGCACGGTACGGCGCGTGCGGACCAACACGCCGCTGCAGGCGCTGACCGGATTGAACGACGAGGCGTATTTCGAGGCGGCGCGCGCGCTGGCGGCCAGGGTCGGCACACCGGGCCGCACCACGCCACGGCAGCGCGCCAGCGACGCATTCAGGCTCGTGACGGGCCGACACCCCAGCGAGCGCGAGTTGGACGCGCTGGTCGCGTCGTACAAGCGGCAGTTGGCGCACTACCGCGCCCGGCCGGCCGAAGCGGCGAAGGTGATGAAGGCGTCGGTCCCCTCTCCCGCGCTGGCCGAGCAAGCCGCGTGGGCGCTGGTGGCAAATGCGCTGCTGAACCTGGATGAAGTGCTGACGAAATAGCCTTCGGCCTTCTGGCTTCGGCCTTCGGCGATGGCGCGGATGGCGATGCGACGGCTGAAGGCTGAAGACTGAAGGCTGAAGGCTGAAGACATGAGCAACTCCCTCCGCGACATCACGCGCCGTCACTTCTTCAAGGACGTCGGGTTCGGCATCGGGTCGCTGGCGCTGACCTCGTTGATGAACGAACGGCTGTTTGCGGCTTCGGTCGATCGAGCGGCGGCACAAGCGGCGGCGCAGAAGGTCGGGACCCACTTTGCCCCCAAAGCCAAACAGGTCATCTTCCTGTTCATGGCGGGCGCGCCGTCGCAGCTCGATCTGTTCGACCACAAGCCGATGCTGCAGAAGCACGACGGCGAGGAGATTCCTGCCGGCATCATCCCCGAAGGCGAGCGGTTCGCGTTTGTGCGAGGCACACCTCGGTTGCTCGGCTCTCCGTTCGAGTTTCGCCCGCGCGGCCAGTCGGGCAACGAGATCTCCGAGCTGCTGCCGTTTCTGCAGCAGCACGCCGACGAGATCGCCATCATCCGGTCGATGAAGACGACGCAGTTCAACCACGCGCCGGCACAGATCTTCATGAACACAGGGCATCAGGTGATCGGACGGCCCAGCATGGGCTCGTGGATCAGCTACGGCCTGGGCAGCGACAACAAGGACCTGCCCGCGTTTGTCGTCCTGATGTCCGGACAGAACAACCCGGACGGCGGAAAGAGCTGCTGGGGCAGCGGCTTTCTGCCGACCCTGCATCAGGGCGTCGAGTTTCGCGCCAAGGGCGAACCGGTGCTGTTCTCGCGCAATCCGAACGGCGTGGACAGCCAGGCGCGGCGCGAGTCGCTGGACCTGATTCGAGAGCTCAACACGCTTGAGGGCCAGCGCGGCGGCGATCCGGAAACCACGACCCGCATCGCAGCCTACGAGATGGCGTACCGGATGCAGTCGAGCGTGCCGGAACTGACCGACATCTCCGGGGAGTCGCCGACGACGCACGAGATGTACGGCACCGAGCCGGGACAGGTGTCGTTTGGCAACAACTGCCTGCTCGCGCGGCGCCTGGTGGAACGCGGCGTGCGTTTCGTCCAGCTCTATCACCGAGGCTGGGACACGCATGGCGCGGGCATCGGCAACGACATCGTCGTGCGCGTGCCACAGCTGTGCCTGCAGATCGACCGCGCGATCGGCGCGCTGCTCACGGACTTGAAGCAGCGCGGCCTGCTGGACTCGACGCTGGTCATCTGGGGCGGCGAGTTCGGGCGGACGCCGATCAACGAGGCCCGTAACGGGTCGAAGCTGCTCGGCCGCGACCACCATCCACGTGCCTTCACGATGTGGATGGCCGGCGCCGGCGTGAAGGCCGGTACCACGGTCGGCCGCACCGACGACTTCGGCTACAACATCGTCGAGGACCCGGTTGACGTGCACGATCTGCACGCGACGATGCTGCACCTGATGGGCATCGACCACGAGAAGCTGATCTACAAGTTCCAGGGTCGTGATTTCCGGCTCACCGACGTGTCGGGCAAGGTCGTGAGGAAATTGCTGGCGTGACCTGGCCTACGTCGTGCGGGCTCGTCTGCATCCTCACCCCCGCGCTTGCCGGCTCGCCGGCCGTCGCGCAGCCCGGCACGGCGCAGGTCACCGCCTATCTCGCGCTCCTGCAGCGCTACGAATCGGGCGATTACGAGGGCGCCGCCAGGACCGCGCTGACCATGAAGCCCGCCGCCGCGCACGAGCTTGGGCGGCTCGTGATCATCGAAGACATCAAAGACCAGATGGTCCTGCTGCAGCGATTGAAGGCCGCGACCCCCGATGTGCCGATAGGGAGCCGCCTGAATCAGCTCAGGCAGGAGCGCCTCCGACGGCTGAAACTAACCCTTCTGGTGCATACCGAAGCGGCGCTGCGAGTAACGGCTCAAGGACCGCTCGGCGACCAACTCACCCTCGCGCGCGGATGGGTGACCTTCCTGCGCAGCCTCGAACAGGACGAGTGGGAAGGCCAGGAACGGTTCGTCCGCGACTGGTACCTCGTCGTCGCGTCACACCTGCAAGCGGCGGATCAGCCCAGATACCTGAAGGCGCATGTTACCAGCGGGCTTGAGCTGTTCCGAGGCGATCCCGAGCTGTTGCTGGCCCGTGGCTCCATCTCGGAAGGCGAGGCCGACGTCGCGATCGTCGATCGGTCGCTGTCGGCCGAGGTCTACACGTCGGGGCTCATGCAGCGATGGCGTAACTTCATGAGCGCCGCTGGCAGGGACTACCAGGAGGCGGCCCGGAACCAGGCGGACCTGCACGAAGCGACGTTGCGGTGGGGCCGCATCAACCGGCATCTCGGCGACCGAAGGGCTGCCAGGCGTGCGCTGGGCCAGGTCGCCGCGAGCGATGCCCCGACTCCGCTGAAATACCTTGCCCGCATCTTTCTCGGAGAGCTGTCCGAACTGGAACAGCAGCCGGCAGATGCGGTCGCCGAATACCAGGCCGCCCTCGCGCTCGTGCCGTCGGCCCAGGCGCCGATGCTTGCGCTCAGCCGCCTGTGCGATGCCGCCGCCGACGACCCGTGCGCCAGTCAGTGGCTGCAGCGGTCGTTCGATGCGACCAGACGGAATCGCGTCGATCCCTGGTGGCAGTACCAGCGCGGCCAGGCGTGGATGCTCGAGGGGCGGCTGACAAGACTCCGCGCGGAAGGGCTGGGGAAGTGACACGCCTGCTGATGGTGTTGTCGATCGCTGTCGGCGGAACGGTGGCCCAGCAGCCGGTGTTTCGTGCACGCACGGAGCTGGTCCGCATCGACGCGTTGGTGACCGACGACGGCGCGCCCGTGACGGGGCTGACGGCCAGCGACTTCGAGGTGCGCGACAACGGCGCGCGACAGCGCGTCACGGCCGTTGGTGCGGTCGAGGCCGTGCAGCTTGGCGTCGTGCTCGACGTCAGCGGAAGCATGACCGGCGAGCGCCTCGAGATCGCCCGCGCCGCGACCTCGGACTTGCTGGATCAGTTGACCCGCGGCGATCGGTTCGCGATTGTCGCCTTCGCCGATCAGATCGCACGCGTCGCCGCGCCAGGCGCGTCGGTGGCCGACGCCCAGACGGCGCTGGAGTTGATTCGGGCGGGCGGCGGGACGGCGTTGGTCGACGGCCTCTACGCGGGCATTCTGCAATCCGATCAAGGGCCCGGGCCGAAGCTGCTGGTCCTGATGACCGACGGGCGCAATAACTCGAGCTGGCTGCCGGGCACCTCCGTCATCGACAGCGCGCGACGCCACGAAACCGTGATCTACCCCGTGTTCGTGGGAGCGGACCGCGGGGGGACGACTGGCGTCACACCGCTCAGAAGGAGGGACAACGACAACCTGGCGCTGCTGCAGGTGATCGCCGAGCAGACGGGCGGTCGCCAAATCGACGCGCAGTGGAACAGCACGCTGGGAACCGTATTCCAGCAGATCCTGCGCGAGTACCGCCAGCGTTACATCCTGACCTTCACGCCGGAGGGCGTGCAAACGGGCGACGGGTGGCACACGCTCCAGGTGAAGGTGAAACGGCGAGGGGCCATGGTGCGCGCGCGTACGAGGTACTGGGCGGGGAGACCGTGACGTAGTAATTCGCAACCGAAGGATTCTCCCCCTCCCTCCCCGACCGGTTGCGCGATCGAGGTGAGGGGCAACCCACCTCGATGTTTGGGACCTACATCGAGGCCAGGGAGTTCCTCGTCTATCCCTTCTTCGAGTACGGGCACGAGAGGCGATCGGGTTCACCGAGACGCTGTTCCCGCGCCTGCCCACCGCCGGCCTCGTCGTCGAGTTCTAGTCCGTAGTCCGTAGTCCGTAGTCCGTAGTCCGTAGTCCGTAGTCCGTAGTCCGTAGTCCGATAAGATCGATGC
>JAENWD010000191.1 GCA_016650245.1 Vicinamibacteria bacterium | reverse complement strand
CGACGCAGAGCCTGCCGCGGAGGCCGCCGAGGCGGCGCCGCAGGATGGCACGGGCGAACCCGACGCGCGGTAGCCGCCAGAGGGTGGCGACACGATCGTCTGGTAACGCTTCTTGGGTGTATTTGAGGTAACCGTTGGCCACTGTTCGGATCTATCGAGTCGCGGAACTGCTCAACACGACCAGCCAGGAAGTGATGGCGCTGCTCAAGCGCGATCACGGCATCGAGGTCAAGAGCGCCTCCAGTACGATTGAAGAGGTCGTCGGACGGCAGTTCGTCGACCGGATGGCGCGTCAGCGCGGCGTCACCCTGCCGTCAGGCGATGTGTTTGCCGAAGGCGCCGCCGCCAAGGTCTCTTCCAAGAAGCCAGCCCTGGCCAAGAAGGGCGCCGTCCAGGAGCCCGCCAAGCCGGCGGCGCCGACGCTGGGCCCCCCGCGTCTGGTCAAGGCCGCCAAGGCCATCCATCAGGCCGAGCGCGCCGCCGCCGCCGAGCACGACGCGGGCGATTCGGGCGCCGCGCTGTCCGAGTTCGAGCCACTTGACGGAGTCCAAGCCCGCACGGATGTTGCAGTCGACCACGCGCCGGTCGAAGAGGTGCCCGCCACCGAGTTGACGGCAGCCCCAGAACCGGAAGTCGAGGTCGAAGTGCCAGTCGCTGAATTCCCCGCCGTCGGGCCATCGGCGGTCCACCTCGAGACCGTCGATGCCGAGGCGACCGGACATGTGCCTCAGGCTCCTCCGCCGCCAACCGGCGCCGTCCACCAGCCCTCCGGCCGTCTCGTGCCGCCGTCGTTGCGCCTGCGGATCGAAGATCCCAACGCGCCGGTGATGCCGCGGCCTCTGGCCGGCCGTCCCACCCCCCAGCCGCGCCCGGGCGCGCCCGCCGCCGCACGCCCCGGCACGCCCGGCATCATGGGACCGGCATCGCGGACCGGCACGCCCACGGTGGCGCCACCGCGGCCAGGCGTCCTGCCCCCGCGGCCTGGGCCGCCGGGCGGCCCCCGGCCGCCGTATCAGACGCCTCAGACGCTTGGCGGTCCGCGTCCGCTGCCCAGCCAGCCGGTGCGCCCGCAGCAGCCCGGCATGGGCGCGCGGCCCGGCATGCCCGGCCGCCCCGGTATGCCGCCGCCCGGAGGCGCGCGGCCCGGACAGCCCGGTGGCTGGCGTCCACCGGCCTACCGACCCTCTGGCGGGCGCCGGCACACCGCGCGGCCCGAGCAACCTCGTGGCTCGTTGGCGCCGTCGGCGCCGCCGCCCATCACCAGGAACATCACGCTGGCTGAGGGCATGACGGTCAAGGATCTGGCCGACAAGCTCGAGGCACGTGTGAAGGACGTGCTCAAGAAGCTGCTCGAACAGGGGAAGATGATGACCATCAACTCCACGGTCGACAGCGAGACGGCCAGTTCGCTGGCGCGCGAGTTCGGCGCCGACGTCCAGATGCGCACGTTCGAGCAGGAGATGGTCGACGTCGACACGAACGAGAGCTCGCCCGCAGACGTCGCGCCGCGCGCCCCGGTGGTGACCGTCATGGGTCACGTCGACCACGGCAAGACCACCCTGCTCGACGCGATCCGCGAGACGCGTGTCGCCGAGCGCG
This sequence comes from Vicinamibacteria bacterium, assembly GCA_016650245.1. Taxonomy (GTDB): domain Bacteria; phylum Acidobacteriota; class Vicinamibacteria; order Vicinamibacterales; family JAENWD01; genus JAENWD01. The sequence continues at coordinate 14,718 of JAENWD010000191.1, read as the reverse complement.
AAGCCGGCGGGATCACCCAGCACATCGGCGCCTATCACGTCACCGTGGGCGAACGCAGCATCGTGTTTCTCGACACGCCCGGCCACGAAGCCTTCACGATGATGCGGTCGCGCGGCGCGAAGGTCACCGACGTGGTCGTTCTGGTCGTCGCGGCCGACGACGGCGTCATGCCGCAGACGCGTGAAGCCGTGAACCACGCGAAGGCGGCCAACGTGCCCATCGTCGTCGCGGTGAACAAGATCGACAAGGCGGGCGCCAATCCCGACAACGTCAAACGCGAGCTGGCGGATCTGGGCCTGGTGCCGGAAGCCTGGGGCGGCACGACCGTCATGGTCGACGTGTCGGCCAAGAAACGGCAGAACCTCGACCTGCTGCTCGAGATGATCCTGCTCTCCTCGGACATCCTCGAGCTCAAGGCGAACCCGAAGAGGCCGGCCATGGGCACCGTGCTCGAGGCGAAGCTCGACAGGGGCCGCGGTCCCGTGGCGACCGTGCTCGTGCAGGACGGCACGCTGCGCGTCGGCGACAACTTCATCGCCGGCTCGATGGTAGGCAAGGTGCGGGCGCTCATCGACGATCGCGGCCGTCCGACCAAGGTGGCCGGGCCGTCCACGCCGGTGGAAGTGCTGGGCTTGACGGGCCTGCCGCAGCCGGGCGACACGTTCCAGTCCATTGCCGATCCGGCCAAGGCGCGCCAGATCGCGCATTTCCGTCAGGAGCAGGCCAAGACCAAGGCTCTTGGCGCCAAAGGCGGCCGCCTGACGCTCGAGTCGCTCAAAGACGCGATCTCGGAAGGCGGCGTGAAGGACCTGCCGATCATCGTCAAGGCCGACGTGCAGGGCTCGGCGGAAGTGCTGTCGGATTCTCTGCTCAAGTTGAGCGACGACAAGGTCAAGATCAAGATCATCCACTCGGGCGCCGGCGCGATCAGCGAGTTCGACGTGCTGCTGGCCTCGGCGAGTAACGCCATCGTCATCGGCTTCAACGTCCGGCCGGACCGTAACGCAGCCGACGTTGCCGACCGCGAGAAGGTGGATATCCGCCTGCACTCGGTCATCTACAACGTGACCGAGGAAATCCAGAAGGCGATGGTCGGCCTGCTCGAGCCGACCTTCAAGGAACAGCGCCTGGGCGCGGCGCAGGTGCGCGAGCTCTTCAAGGTCCCGAAGCTGGGCACCATCGCCGGCTGCGTGGTCACCGAAGGCCGCATCATCCGGTCCGGCGACTCGCAGGCCCGGCTGCTGCGCGACAGCGTAGTGATCTTCGAGGGCAAGATCTCCTCGCTGCGGCGATTCAAAGACGACGTGGCGGAAGTCAAGGTCGGGACGGAATGCGGTATCGGTTTCGACAAGTACAACGACCTCAAGGTCGGCGACATGATCGAGGTCTTCGTCGTCGAGAAGGTTGCACCGGTCTCCGCGTAGTTACGGGTTACGAGTACGGGAGTTCCGCGTAATTCGTACTCGTAACTCGTCATCCGTAACTCGTAACTGGACATGTCTCGAACAGCGCGGCTCGGCGAACAAATCCGCCAGGATCTCGGCCACCTGCTCGCGCGGGAAGTCCACGACCCCGGTATCGGCTTCATCACGATCACTCGCGTGCGCGTGACCGAGGACCTGCTGCAGGCGCGCGTGTTGTACACGGTGCTCGGCGACGCCTCTGCCGCGCAGAAGACGGCGCGCGCCCTGGACCGCGCGGTCCCCTTTCTCCGGCGGGCGATCGGCCAGCGGCTGCGGCTGCGCCGCGTGCCCGAACTGACGTTTGCCGTCGACGAGTCCATCGGCCATCAGGCACGCGTCGAAGAGCTGCTCGAGCAGATCAAGCGCGAGGAGGCGGCTCGGGCCGCCGACCATCCCGAACCCACGCTCCCAGATGACGATTCACACGCCTGACCGCGCAGCCGCCGTCGTTACGGTGGCCGATGCCATTCGGACACGGCAGCGCTTCGTCCTGAGCTCACACGCCCGGCCCGACGGCGACGCCATCGGCTCGCAGCTGGCGATGGCCTTTGCGCTCGATCACCTCGGCAAGCACGTCACACTCGTCAATCGCGATCCGGTGCCCGGCCCGCTGCGGCCGTTTCCGGGCACCGACCGGATCGTCGTCGCCGACCACGTGGACGAGGTCTTCGACGCAGCGATCATCATGGAGTGCAGCTCGCTCGATCGGACCGGGGTGACCGGGTTCGATCGGTCGTTGGTGATCAACATCGACCACCACCAGGGCAACACGGGCTACGGCGCGGTCAACTGGTTCGATCAAGGCGCGGCGGCGTGCGCCGAGATGGTGTTTGACGTGATCGTCGCGCTCGGCGTGCCGCTCACCCCGGCCATCGCCACGCACCTCTACGTCGGCATCCTTACCGACACCGGGTCGTTCCATTACTCGGCGATCTCGCCCAAGACGTTCGACATCGCGCGTCAACTGGTCGAGGCGGGCGTCGACCCCACGTCGGTCGCGCGCACGGTCTTCGACAGCAACACGCTGGGACGCCTGAAGCTGTTTGGCGCCGTGCTGAGCGGGATCGAACTCGAGCACGACGGACGCCTCGCAGTCATGCGAGTGGACCACGCGATGACCGCCGCCGCAGGCGGCACGTACGAGGACACCGAAGGGCTGATCAACCTGCCGCTGACGGTGCGCGAGATCAGAGCGTCGGCGTTCTTCAAGGAACTGGGGCCCACGGAGTTTCGCGTGAGCCTCCGGTCCAAGGGCGCGATCGACGTGGCGGCCGTGGCCAGGCAGTTCGGCGGCGGCGGTCACAAAAACGCTGCCGGCTGCAGTGTCCCCGGCACGTACGCCGAGGCGCGCCGGGCAGTGATCGCCGCCGTTGGTCCCGCCATTGCGGCTGGTCTGGCGCAGGAGCCCGACCAGCCGCGACAGACGGCATGAGCCGGATTCGCGCGGTGGCCGGCGCGCCGGAAGGCGGGCTGGTGGTCGACAAACCGGCCGGCCCGACCAGCCACGATGTCGTAGCCGTCGCGCGGAGGGCCCTGGGTCAGCCCCGCATCGGCCACACGGGCACACTGGACCCACTGGCCACCGGCGTACTGCCCCTGCTGCTGGGCCGGGCGACCCGCCTGGCGCAGTTCCTGGCCTCGACCGACAAGACCTACTTCGCGACGATTCAGTTCGGCCAGGCGACCAGCAGCTACGATGCGGCCGGCGAGCCGGCCGGCCCGTTGCGGCCCGTTGCGCTGGACCCGGTCGAGGTCGAGGCGGCGCTGGCCCGTTTCAGGGGCCGACAGATGCAGGTGCCTCCGGCCGTGTCGGCCAAGAAGGTGGGCGGCCATCGGGCCTACGACCTGGCGCGTCGGGACCAGCCGGTGGACCTCGCAGCGGTCGAGGTGTCGGTGACCGACATGACGCTGGTGTCCTGCGCGCAGACCCGGGCCCAGGTGCGGGTGACCTGCTCGGCCGGGTTCTACGTGCGCTCGCTGGCCCACGACCTGGGCATCAGGCTTGGCGTGGGCGCTCACCTGGCAGCCCTTCGCCGCGAGCGCAGCGGAGGGTTCACGCTTGCCGAGAGCGTCGGGCTCGACCGCCTGACGGGCGCGCCTGCCGACGTCGCCCGCCTGGTGCGCCCCATGGCCGACCTGCTGCCGGATTGGCCGGCCCTGGCCCTGTCAGAGGACGAGGCAGCCCGGATCGGGCACGGGCAGGCGTTGGCCGTCGCGGACCGGCCTGACGGGGGTGGACACATCGCCGGGCGCCTGCGGCTGATCGACCAGCGCGGGCACCTGGTGGCGCTGGCCGAGGAGCGTGCCGGGTTTTTGCATCCGGTTCTGGTCCTGGTGTAAACTTTGATGTTTGTTACTGGCTGGAAACAGCTTACGGCGGCCTGGTCCCGACTGGGCCGTACGCGGAGGAGACCGACTTGGCTTTGACGAAGGACCGCAAGACCGACCTGATTGGCACCTACCGCACGCACGACTCCGACACGGGCTCGCCTGAAGTGCAGGTAGCCATCCTCAGCGAGCGCATCAACTATCTGACCGACCACTTCAAGACCCACGCGAAGGACCACCACTCGCGCCGCGGCCTGCTGAAACTGGTTGGCCAGCGGAGGCGTCTGCTGGACTATTTGAAGGCCAAGGACGCCGAACGCTACGCGGACCTCATCAAGAAACTCGGAATCCGGAAATAGCTTCGCTGAGGTTGGGCCGGGTTCGGCCAGGTGTGGGCACGTTGGGCATCAACCTGACCGAACCTGACCGAACCCGACCGAACCCGATCAACCTGTTCTTTTGCTGTTTGGTCCCCCATGCATACCCGCGCACTGACGATCGGCTCGCAGACGCTCTCTTTTGAAACCGGCAAGCTCGCCAAGCAGGCCGATGGCTCGGTCACCGTGCGCTTCGGCGATACGGTCGTACTGGTCACGGCATGCCGTGCCGCGACGCCGCGGGAAGGCATCGACTTTCTGCCGCTGACTGTCGACTACCGCGAGTACGCCTACGCGTCGGGCCGCATCCCGGGCGGCTTCTTCAAGCGCGAAGGCAAGATGGCGGACAAAGAGGTCCTCACCTCGCGCATGATCGATCGGCCCATCCGGCCGCTCTTCCCCGCCGGGTGGCGCCACGAGACGCAGATCATCGCGCTCGTGCTGTCGGCCGACAAGCAGTACGACGCCGACGTGCTGGCGATCACGGGCGCCTCGGCAGCGCTGGCGCTGGCCGCGATTCCGTTCTACACGAACATCGCCGCCGTCCGCGTCGGCCTGGTCGACGGGCAGTACGTCATCAACCCCACCTACGAGCAGCGCAAGAAGAGCCTGGTGGACATCGTCCTGGCGGGTAGCAAGGACGGGCTGGTGATGGTCGAAGCCGGCGCGAAGGAAGTCCCCGAGGAGCAGGTCGCGCAGGCCCTTGAAGCGGGTCACGCAGCCATCAAGCAGATCGTCGCCGTCATCGACGACCTTGCCAAAGACGCCGGCAAGCCCAAGCGGCAGGTTACCGCCAAGACGTTTGACGCGGGCCTGCAGAGCGAGGTCGCGGCGAAGGTCCTGGCGCCGCTGACCGCTGCGATGCGGATCAAGGACAAGCTCGAGAACTACGGGCAGGTCGACCAGGTCCAGGACCAGTTGCTGGCCGCCTACGCCGACGCCGAGCCGGCTCGCAAAGCCGACGCCAAGGCCATCTTCAAGGAGCTCAAAGAGAAGGTGCTCCGCGAGGAAGTGCTCGAGCGCCGCGTGCGCCTCGACGGCCGGAAGTTCGACGAGATCCGCCCGATCTGGTCCGAGGCGGGCGTGCTGCCGCGCACGCACGGGTCGGTGGTCTTCACGCGTGGCGAGACGCAGGCGCTGGTCACCTGCACCCTCGGCACGGCCGACGACCAGCAGAAGATCGAGCACGTCGACGGCGAGTACTACAAGCGCTTCATGCTCCACTACAACTTCCCTCCCTTCTCGGTCGGCGAAGTGCAGTTCATGCGCGGCCCGGGCCGGCGTGAAGTGGGCCACGGCGCGCTGGCCGAACGCGCGCTGGCGCCGGTTGTGCCACCCGAAGACACGTTCCCCTACACGATTCGCCTCGTGTCGGACATCCTCGAGAGCAACGGCAGCTCGTCGATGGCGTCGGTGTGTGGCGGCTCGATGTCGATGATGGATGCCGGCGTGCCGTTGAGCGCTCCGGTGGCGGGCATCGCCATGGGCCTCATCATGGACGAAGATTCGGGCAAGTACGCGATCCTCAGCGACATCGCGGGCGCCGAGGATCATTACGGCGACATGGACTTCAAGGTCGCCGGGACCGCGCGGGGCATCACCGCCCTGCAGATGGACATCAAGGTCACCGGTATCACTTCCGAGATCATGCGCGAGGCGCTCGAGCAGGCGCGCGCCGGCCGGGTGCACATCTTGGGCAAGATGGCCGAGACACTGGCCGAGTCGCGCAAGAGCGTCTCGTCGATTGCGCCACGCATCGTCACCATCAAGATTCCGGTGGACAAGATCCGCGACGTCATCGGGCCTGGCGGCAAGATGATCCGCTCAATCATCGAGCGGACGGGCGTGAAGATCGACGTCGAAGACGACGGCCGTGTCAACGTCGCCTCGGCGGATGAAGCGGCGGCGGCCAAAGCGATCGGGATCATCCAGGAGCTCACCGCGACGCCCGAGCTCAACAAGACTTACATGGGCAAGGTGCAGCGCATCACGGATTTTGGCGCCTTCGTCGAGATCATGCCCGGCACCGACGGCCTGTTGCACGTGTCCGAGATCGCGAACCACCGCGTCAAGGATGTGCGCGACGAGCTGAAGGAAGGTGAACAGGTGCTCGTCAAGGTCATCAACATCGACCCGACCGGCAAGATCCGCCTCAGCCGCAAGGCGCTGCTGAACGAAGAAGTGAAGAGCTGAGCAATCTGCAATAAGATCGTGCTCACCTGCGGCCGCCCGGCGTTGCCGGGCGTCCAATGGCTGAGACGATGACGTCCCTTTCCTTCCGGGTCGCTGCGGTCGCGCTGATTGGCGCAGGGCTGTGCGTGGTGGTGCCCCGATCGACGGCGCAGGAGGCCCCCTCCCATCAGCGCGGTCTCGCCGTGGTGGCGCGGAAGTACGCGTTCGAGCCCGCGCGGCTCGAGGTCAATCTCAACGACCTGGTGAAGGTCACACTGTCGAGCCCGGACATCGCCCACAGCTTCACCGTCGACGCCTACCGCATCGCCAAACGGGTCGGCGGCGGACACACCGTCACCTTCGAGTTCAGGGCCGATCAGGCCGGCACCTTCCCGATCTACTGCAATCTGCGGCAGGACGAGCGCTGCCGGCAGATGCACGGCGAGCTGGTCGTCCACGCGAAATAGCTAGTCCGCTGCTCGTCAATCACAGAGGCACGGAGACACGAAGACGCACAGAGTTATTCTGGGGTACATCCCAGAGATCCTCTGTGCGTCTCAGTGACTTTGTGTCTCTGTGGTTGACGAGTTCGCGGGCCACGCACGTGCGAGGGCCAGCCGCTCTTCCAGCGGTGGATGGCTGTGGAACAGCCACTGTACGAGGCGCGAGGGTCGCTCTTCGGCAAGGTTCTGCGCGCCGAGGCGGCGCATCGCGGAGATGAACGCCGAGGGGTTCGCGGTCAACTGCAGGGCGAAGCGGTCGGCCCTGCGCTCGTGGCGTCGCGACAGCGCAAGCGCGGCAGGGGTCAGGCCCAGCGACACCGTGCCAGCCGTCAGCACCAGCAGCGGCATTCCGGCCAGATCGGCGGGCGAGGTCACACCAAGGCTCGGCCCCACCCAGCGAAGCACCACATCGGTCACGGCGAATCCCAGCAGGATCAACGCCGACTCGACCGCAATGCCCCGCCAGATATCGTGATGCACGTGGTGGCCAAGCTCGTGGGCGAGCACGACCTCGATCTCGTCGTCTGAATAGTCAGCCAGCATCGTGTCCGACACGAGAATGCGCCGGGTCGTGCCCAGCCCCGTCAGCGCGGCGTTGGCCCGTCTACTCTTGTCCCCAAGTGTCCACTCGTAGACGCCGATGACGCTGGTGCCCGCACGGCCGGCCAACTGCTCGAGCCGCTCGACCAGCGACGGCCGCGCCAGTGGCGTGAAGCGGAAGAAGAGCGGCAATAGCACGACAGGTGCGAGCGTCGCCAGGCCGGTGACGACAACAGCCAGCGTGACACCGGCGACCAGCCACCACGACGCCGGAAACCAGTGCATGCACAGGTAGATGATGAGGGCAGCGCCTGCGACCAGCAGCAGGCCAATGCCGGTCGCCTTCAGATGATCGACGAGCCAGCCGCCCACAGCCTGGTGCGACAAGCCGTAGCGGCGCTCCAGCCGGTAGGTGCCGAACCACGCGAGCGGCAACGCGCCGAGTTCGTGCGCCAGCGACAGACCAAGCACCATCAGCGGCACGGCGAGCGGGACAGATCCTCCGGTGAGGGTCGTGGCCGCGTCGGCCAGGAGCTTGGCGGCACCGGTGAGCAGGAGGGCGGAAAAGCAGACGGCGCTCCAGAGGAGGCCTGCCACCTCGGAGCGCCGTTTGAGTCGGTGATAGCGGGTCGCCTTGTCTTCTGTCACTTCCCGGCCAGCCGCACCCCCCCGTTGACCGCGCCAATCACGATGCGGGGGCCGCCGCCATTGAGTTTACCCTCGAGCCGCCGGCGGCTCTGCTCGCCGGTGGTAACCACCGGCAGGTCGCTTACACTCAGGCCGCCGTTGACCACGCTGGCACGCACGTCCGCCTTCGCGTCGCGGGGCAAGAAGACAACGACGCCGCCGTTGACCGTCTCGGCCTTGACGCCGCCTTCGGCTACGGCGCCAAGCGACAGGTCGATGCCGCCGTTGGTGGTGGTGGCATCCACGGCGCCGGTCAGACCGTCGCCATTGACGCCGCCGTTGACCGTGGAGGCCACAACCTCGTTGGAGATATTGAGCAGCCGGATGCCGCCGTTGGTGGTCTGCGCGGACACCTTCACGCCGGCCGGCACCTTGACGAAATACTTCACCTCGACGCCGCCGCGGCCCCAGTTCTTCGGCGCCCTGGTCTCGAGCTTCACGCCGTCGGCTGATGTCGTCTCAGCAATCTCGACTTTACCGAGCAATTCCTTGGCCGCCTGGTCGGTGGACGCCTTGGCGATGCGCTCGGCGCGCACCTCGACGTCGCTGCCTTTGGCCTGTTCAACCTGTACCTGGCCGTTGACGTTGACGACGTCGAATCGGCCGCCGGCTGCGATCTGGTACTTGCGGCTCCACTCGTCAGTCGCCCGGCCCGAGGCCACGCCCAGATTGAAGTCGCCGCCGCCGATGTTGACATCGCAGGCGGCCGCCCCGAAGGCCAACGCCGCCACCAGAACGACAGGCAACGCCCGATGCCTATTGACTCGCCTCATATCGTTGGAACCCCCAACGGAATGATACGGGACCGGGCGGGCGGGGGTTCAGGACCCGCCCAGCGGCCTCAGACCTCAGGCCTCAATTCAGTCTCACCGAAATCAACTTCGACACCCCCGGCTCCTCCATCGTGACGCCGTAGAGCCGGTCCGCAATCTCCATGGTCTTGCGGTTGTGGGTGATGAGGATGAACTGCGTCTGGTGCAGCATCCCCTTGAGCATCTCGACGAAGCGGCCGATATTGGCGTCGTCAAGCGGCGCGTCGATCTCGTCGAGCAGGCAGAAGGGGCTCGGCTTGTATTTGAAGATCGCAAACATCAGCGCGATCGCGGTCAGCGCCTTCTCGCCACCCGACAGCAGCTGCACGCTCTGCAACCGCTTGCCCGGAGGGCTCGCGACGATGTCGATGCCGCTTTCAAGCGGGTCGTGTTCGTCCAGGAGCGTGATGCCGGCATGCCCCCCGCCGAACAAGGTCGAGAACGTGTCCTGGAAGTTGCGGTTGATCGCCTCGAACGCGTCGCGAAAGCGGACCTTGCTGGTCTCGTCGATGCGCTGAATCGCTTCGTTGGTGGCGGCGATCGAGTCGATCAGATCCTTGCGCTGGGTGGTCAGGAACGTGTGGCGCGTCTCGAGCTCGTCGAACTGCTCGATGGCCATCATGTTGACCGGCCCGAGCCGGTCGATCTTCGCGCGCAGGCCGGCGATGGCGTCTTCCGCCGTGATCGCGTGCGGCGCTTCGGGCGCGACGCTGTCAGCAACCGGCTGATCGCCCGCGTCGTCCTCGCCCCCGTCCTCGACTCCCTCGTCGACCCAGAGCGCCCGCGTGTCGGGCACGGCCGCGCCGTCGCGTTCCAGCTGTTCGACTTCCGTCAGGACGTCGGCCAGCGTCGCCTGGACGGTCTCGACCGCGGTGGCCTCGAGGTGGGACAGGTCGGCGGTGGAGGTGGCCTGGCTCACTTCGAACTGGGTGGCCGACGCACGGATGCCGTCGAGGGTCGCCCTGGCGTCGCGCGCCAGCGCGTCCTGGCGATCGGCCTGGGCCCTGAGCTCGGCGGCGGCCTCTTCAGCCGATCGCACGGCGGCGCGCAGGCCGTCCAGCGATGCGACCGCGGAGTCGAGCCGCCCCAGCCCTTCGGCGGTCGCCTGGTCGAGCTCGACGCGGCGCGTTGTCTTCTGCGTGCGCTCGAGCGCGAGGGCGTCGACGCGCTCGGCGAGTTCGCGCGCGGCCTCTTCGAGCCGCGCGACTTCGGCCACCAGCGCTGCGGCGCGCTCGACCAGCCCGGCATGAGCCGCCTTGGCCTCGGCCACGTGCGTGGCGAGCCCCTCGACGCGCCCGCGCGCGTCGCCGAGGCGCTGCTGGGCCGAGGTGAACCGCTGGTCCGCGCCCACCTGGCGTGATTCGATCTCGACGATCGCCTGCTGCGCCTCGGCCTGGCGCGCCTCGAGCCGGGCGATCTCGTCCTCGGCCCGGCGGCGCTCGGTCGTCAGCATGTCGCCTTTGCGACTCAGGCGCGCCGCTTCCTCGAGCGCGCGGCCCAGTTGCGCCTCGAAGGCGACCATGGATTTTTCGTGCTGGTGCAGCCGCGCGGTGGCCTCTTCGATTGCCTGTTGTGTCTGACTGGCCATCGCCGAGGCAGCCGCCACTTGAAGGCTCAGTTCCGAGAGCGCTTCGCGCTCGGCATCCACCCGGGCGCGCACTTCCTTGATCTCGCCCTTGGTGGCCAGAATCCCGCGAGCATCCTGCCGACCGCCGCCGACGACGACATGCCCGCCACGCACCAGCTCGCCGTCCAGTGTGGCCACGTCCAGGCCCGTGGCGCGCGCCGCGCTCACGGCCGCGTCCCACGAGTCGGCGACATAGCCTCGGGCGACGACCGCGCGCAGGATGTCGGCGTCGGGACCACCGACCTGCACAAGATCGGCAACTGCCACCACACCCGGCGGCGGCGGCACGGCCGGCGCGGAGGGCATCTGGCCAAGCACCACAAAGCCGCAGCGACCGGCCTGTTGCTCGCGCAGCAGCTGCACGCCGGCGGCCGCGTGTTCGTGAGTCGGCACGACGACGTGCTGCAGCAGGTCGCCGAGCAAGGCCTCGACCGCGCGTTCGTAGCGGCGATCCACTTCGAGATAGTCGGCGACCGCGCCGCGCTGCGCCACACGCCCGTTGGCCTGGGCGAGCAGCACGCGAGCCGCCTCGGTGAACCCCGCGCGCGCCGCCTCGAGTTCCTCGAGCGACCGTAAGCGCCCGGACAAGCCGGCCAGATCGTGCTCGCGGGTGCGCAGCTCCTGCGCCAGCGTCGCGTGCTCGGCGCGTGCGACCACCAAGCCGGCGTCAAGGGATGCGCGTTGGGTCCGCGTGGCCTCGAGGGCGGCCTGCACACCGGCGACGCCCTGTTCGGCTGCCAGCCGATCGGCGGCCAGCCGCTCGCTCTCGACCCTGAGGTCGGTTTCCTCGACGTCGAGGCGCGCCAGACCCTCCTGCATGCGCTCGCGCGCCGCGCCGGCGCTTTCGATGGAATGCCTCAGCGCGGTGGCGGCATTGATGGCGGCAAACACATCGCCCCGCGCTAGGTCGACGTCCCCTTCAAGCCCCTCGATGTCGCGCAGCGCAACCTGGTACTGCTGGTTGTGCTCGGCCAGCCGTTGGGTGGCGTCCTGCCGCTCCTGCTCGGCCCGCGAGGCGGCGTCACGACGGTCGGCAATCAGCGCCTGCTGCGGCGCGCGCCGCGCGTCCAGACCGGCCTGCTCGCCGTCGAGATCGGCGATGCGGCTGCCCAGCGTGGCGGCCTGCTGGCGGTTGAGCTCTACCTGCTGCTGCGTGCGCTGGATCTCGAGTTCGTGCGTGTGCGCACGGTCGCGCGCGGCGGTGGCCTTCGAGTCGGCCTCGGCCACCTCGATCCGCACACGGCTGATGTCGCCTTCGACCTGGGCCAGGCGCGCCCCCGCGGCCGACTCGCGCTCACGCGCATCGGCCAGGCGGGCACGCGACGATTCGATGGCCTGCGACAGATCGCGGAAGCGCCGCGCAAACAGCACTTTCTCCCAGCGGCGCAGCTGGTCGCGCAGGCGCTGATGACGCCGTGCCTTGGCCGCCTGGCGCCTGAGGCTGCCACGCTGCTTGTCGACTTCAAACACGATGTCGTCGATGCGCGTGAGGTTGTGTTGCGCGGCTTCGAGCTTCAACTCGGCCGACCGGCGCCGCGCCTTGTACTTCGTGATGCCGGCCGCCTCTTCGATCAGCACCCGACGATCGGCGGGCCGCGAGGACAGGATCAGCCCGATCTTGCCCTGCTCGATGATGGCGTAGGCCTTGGCGCCCAGGCCGGTGTCCATCAGCAGTTCGTGAATGTCCCTGAGCCGGCACTGGGCGCCGTCAATCAGGTACTCGCTTTCACCCGAACGATAGAGCCGGCGCACCAGCTCGACGTCTCGGCCGGCGGGCCGGAACTCCGCGAGCACGGCCTCGGCCGGCGTGATGACCTCGGTGGTGACATCGCCGTGCCCGTTGTGGCCGTTGCCGTGGCCATTTCCGTTGCCGCTGCCCGGCACGGTCGTCACGCCGCTCAGGCGCAGGCGCACTTCGGCGGCGCCGGTCGGCTTGCGCGCATCGCTGCCGCCGAAGATGACGTCTTCCATCTTCTCGCCGCGCAGGCTCTTGGCGCTCTGCTCGCCCAGCACCCACGTGATCGCGTCAGCGACGTTGCTCTTGCCGCACCCGTTGGGGCCGACAATGGCCGTCACGCCTCGATCGAAGGCAAGTTCGGACCGATCGGAAAACGATTTGAAGCCTGCAATCTCAAGCCGTTCGAGCCGCATGCCACCCCTCGGTACGCACGTACGGTGTTGCGATCACCTTTGCGCCCGTACAGGATTGGCCGGGCTGGTGACGCGCACGATGAGCGCCACGCCCTTCCTGTCAAGCGCTGGAATCGCTCCGGAAAAGGAGTCGGAAAACGTTCCTGAAGGAACCAATGTCTGACGTCCGTCAAAGCCCGTTCCTGCGCCAGGACGACACAGGACCCCGGGGCCCGTTGAACCGGCCGCCAGTCTAACAGGGCCTACCTATAGTGGCAAGCCCAATCCCGAGCCCAATTTCTTGGGGTATTGCCCTTACCTCACCGCTCGACGCCGTTGCGCGCCGCGCGGCCGCGTGACAGCTGCGTCAGCTGCTCGGCTTCCTTGAACAGGCCGAGCGCAAACTGCGCCTGCGGGTCGCTGGCAAACAGATGCCGACGCGCCGCGGCCACGCCAAACAGCGCCAGATCGATGTCGTAGCGGATCATCGCCTTGATGAAACCGGTGTCGGCCTCAAACGCCGCCTCGTCGATCTTCACCCCGACGCCCGCCGCAGACGACTTGAACTCGGCGACCATCGCATCGTCGACCACGAAGTCAGGCCCCACAAACCTGCGGTCCTTTCCGCCGGCACCGGGGCGCGTGTCGCCGGCCACCGAGAAGCGCTGCGCGAAGGTGGCAAAGAGCTGACGCGCGTAAAGCGTGCGCGCAAAGCGCGACGGGTTGAAGCCCTCCACCGGGCCATCGAGCCTGCGGTCGGGCTCCACGCCGCCACCGCTGTAGACGGGGCGTCCGGCGTCGGTGTATTTGAGGTCCTTGGCGTCGTGCGGCTTGTCGGGCACCTGTTCCTTGAACGAGTACGACAGGTACTCGTCGAAGGTGCCGTCCCACGGCCGCTGAATCAGACGTCCGCTCGGCGTGTAGTAGCGCGCCGTCGTCAACGCCAGGCCGGCGTTCTGGGACACCCGATAGATCGACTGCACCAGCGCCTTGCCAAACGTCGTCTCGCCGACGATGAGCGCGCGATCGTGGTCCTGCAACGCCCCCGACACGATCTCGGACGCGCTGGCGGAATTGCGGTTGACCAGCACGACCACCGGCAACTTCGAGAAATCGCCGTCGTCAGTGGCACGATAATCCTGCGCCGAATTCGAGACGCGCCCCCGCGTATAGACGATCATGTCGCCGCGCGGCAGGAACCGGTTCGACACGCGGATGGCCTGATCGAGTGGGCCACCGGGGTTGTCGCGAATATCGAGCAGCAATCGCTGCATGCCCTTCCCGGTCAGCTCCGTGAGGGCGCGCCCGAGGTCGCGGTCCGTGTGCTCGGCGAAATCCTGCATCCGCACGTAGCCGGTCTTGTCATCGACCATGAAGGCGGCGCGAATGGTCGGAATCGTGATCTCGTCGCGCGGCACGTCCAGCGTGATCAGCGCGTCGTAGCCGGCGCGCTTGAGCGAGACTTCGATCGTCGAGCCCTTGGGCCCGCGCAGCTTGCGCACTGCCTGATCGCTGGTCCAGCCTTTCGCGTCATCGCCGGCGATCTTCGCGATGATGTCGCCGCGGCGGATACCCTCCTTGTAGGCGGGCGAGCCTTCAAACAGCGCCGTCACCGTGATGTCGCCGTCAATCACCTGGATGGTGATCCCGAGACCGTAGTAGCGCCCCTCCTGCCGCTCGCGTAGCTGGGCGTACTGACGCGGATCCATGAAGCTGGAATGCGGATCGAGCGTCTGCAGCATCCCCGAGATGGCCCCGTACACCAGCTGGTCTGACTTGACCTCGTCGACATACCGCGCCTCGACGGCTGACAGCGCTGCCGTGAAGGTCGAATAGTGATCGACGATGCGGTCTTCCGAGGCCACGACGTCGCGTCCGAAGACGCCACCAACGATGGCCGAGCCAGCAATGACGACTGCACCGAACGCAAAGAAGCGAGATCGCGCCATAATTTCGATGCTAACAGATAACCCTAACGCCAGCAATGAGTTCGCAGCCACTTGGAGGGGACGGGTGGCTTGACCGGCGGAAACGCCGGTTCCATAATCATACTGACGTTTGCCGCCGTCCCGTGGCCGG
>JAENWD010000190.1 GCA_016650245.1 Vicinamibacteria bacterium | reverse complement strand
TGTGGGCTGGTCTACGAGCTGGTCGCAGGTGCCCTGGCCAGCTACCTGCTGGGCGACAGCGTCACGCAGTTTTCCACCGTCATCGGCACCTATCTGTTCGCGATGGGCATCGGGTCGGCCCTGTCGCGCTTCGTCGTGCGCGGCGTGGCCGCGCGCTTCGTGGTCATCGAGCTGATGGTCGGCCTGGTCGGCGGCTTCTCGTCGTCGATCCTCTTTCTGGCCTTCGGCTTCACCGACAGTTTTCGCGTCGTGCTCTACGGCGTGGTGCTCGTCATCGGCGTCCTTGTCGGGCTCGAGATCCCGCTGCTGATGCGCATCCTGCGCGATCGCTTCGACTTCAAGGACGTCGTCGCGCACGTCCTGACCTTCGACTATCTGGGCGCGCTCGGCGCGTCCCTGCTGTTCCCGCTGGTCCTGGTGCCCCACTTGGGCCTGGTCCGCGCGGCGCTGCTCTTCGGCCTCATCAACGCGGCCGTCGCGCTGTGGACGACCGTGCTGCTGAAGGAAATGCTCGGCCGGCCCCGCGTGCTGCAGGCCCTGTCGATTGCCGTGATGCTCGCGCTGGGCGCCGGCTGGGCGATGGCCGATCGCACGCTCGCGCTCGGCGAGACCACTCTGTACGCCGACGATGTGATCCTGGCCAGGAACACGCCGTATCAGCGCATCGTGCTGACCGCCTGGAAGGACGACCTCCGGCTGTTCCTGAACTCGCATCTGCAGTTCAGCTCGCGCGACGAGTACCGGTATCACGAGGCGCTCGTGCACCCGGGGCTGGCAGCGATGCCCGAGGCGCGGCGGGTGCTCGTGCTGGGCGGCGGCGACGGCCTGGCCCTGCGCGAGATCCTCCGTTACTCGCACGTCGAGCACGTCACACTGGTGGATCTGGATCCGGCGATGACACGGCTGTTCTCGACGCACCCGGAGCTGGTGCGGCTCAACGGCGGCGCCCTCTCGGATCCACGAGTGCACGTGGTGAACGCCGACGCGTTCGTCTGGCTGGAGGAGACAACGGACACGTTCGACTTTGCCGTAGTGGACTTCCCGGATCCATCGAACTTCTCGATTGGCAAGCTCTACACCACGGCGTTCTACCGGGAGCTGGCCAGGCACCTGGGCCCGTCGGGCCGTTTCGTCGTGCAGAGCACGTCGCCGCTGTTTGCGCGCCAGTCATTCTGGTGCATCGTCGCGACGCTCGAGGAAAGCGGGCTGACCGCGGCGCCGTACCATGTCTACGTGCCGTCGTTTGGCGAGTGGGGGTTCGTGCTGGCCGGCCGGCAACGCTACCTGCCGCCGCCGTTGCTGCCCGGCGGCTTACGATACCTGACGGCCTCAGCCGTGCCCGAGCTCTTCGAATTTCCTCTCGACATGCGGCGGGTCGCGGTAGAGCCCAACCACCTCAACACGCAGGCGCTCGTGCGTTATTACGAGCATGAATGGGACACGATAAATAGATGAGCCCAGGCTGGAATTGCAGATTGCAGATTGACGATTGCAGATTACGGGGCGCCGGATGGGCAATTACAGAAGCTCTGACACAGGATTCCAGTCGCCTTCGGCAAAACGCGACGGCCTGAGCGCCCGCGTGTCCATGGTCGTCGCCGCGCCGTCGAGGATGATCTCCGCCAGCAGGTGACCCAGCGCTGGAGCGTGCATCACGCCGTGGCCCGACGAGCCGTTGATCAGGTAGTGATTCGGACATCCCGGCGCCACGCCCAGAATCGCGTGCTTGTCGGGTGACATCTCGTACAGGCCCGTCCACGACGCATCGAGATCCACCGGCACGTTCGCCAGCGCCGGCACTCTCGCATGCGCCTTGGCCGTGACGGCGGCCACCCAGGCGGGATCCACTGGCATCTCAAACGGCGCGCCGGCCACGCCCGGCGTCGGCCACGGCAGCAGGACACGGCCGTCGCGCACGCGGAGGTGAAATCCATCGCCGGTGACAATCGTCATCGGCATGGAGGACGGCAGCACGTCGGTCGGAACGGTTGCGGCCACCTGTCGTCGCAGCGGCGTGACCGGCAGATCGACACCGCAGCCGCGCGCGAACTCGCCTGCCCACGCGCCAGCGGCGTTGACGACGGCGCCGGCGGCGATCCGATCGGTGCGGGTGCTCAACGCGACGACGCGGCCGGTGGCGTCACGTTCGACTCCTGTCGCCTCCACGCCCCACTGGACCGTGGCGCCTTGACGAAGAGCCCCGTCAAGATAGCCTTGAAGAATCCCGAGCGGGCGGATGAAGCCATCGCTCGGGCAGTAAGCGCCTCCGATGATCCCGTCGCCGATGATTGCGGGGTTGATGCGCGCGATGTCATCGGGCGTAACGGCGCGCGCCTCGTCCAGTCCTTCAGCGTGCTGAATCACGCGCGCCTCGCGCAACACGTCGAGCTCTGTCTGACTCGAGGCCAGCCACAGGTACCCGGCCTGCACGTACCCGCACTCGCCGCCTACCTCGTCGCGGAATCGCAGCAGTTTCTCGCGCGCCAGCAGCGACAGGCGGACGTTGACGGCGGTGGCGTACTGCGTGCGAAAGCCGCCGGTGGCGCGGCCGGTGCTGCCGGCGCCCGCCGAGGCGCCGCGGTCCAGCAGCAGCACGTCGCGGCACCCGCGCGAGGTGAGGTGCCACGCAAGGCTCGCGCCCATCACGCCGGCGCCAAGAATGACGACAGAAGGCATGTCGAGTTACGGGTTACGAGTTAGGAGTTACGAGTTACGAGTTAACGGCCGATGATCTTCGCCAGCTCGTAGCTGAATCTCGCCGCTTCGTCGAACTGCTTGAACCCAATCCGCTCGTCTTTGCCGTGCGCGCGCTTGTCTTCGTCGCGCTCGAAATGATAGACGCCGTAGACGTCGACCCCGAGCTCGCGAAAAAACAGCCCGTCGGATGCCCCGACCTCGAGCACAGGCACCACAGGCACGCCCGGCCACACGACGCCGGCCGCACGCGTGATGAGCGCCATGACGGCGGGGTCGAGGCGGACAAGGGGCGCATGCTGCACCCCTTCGGTTTGCGTGACGCTTACGGCCGTGTCGTCGATTGCCGTGACCAGCGCGGCGCGGATCGCGGCAGGGGTCTCGCCGGGAAGGATACGGCAATTGACGTTGGCGCGAGCGCGTTGTGGCAGCGCGTTGGGGGCATGCCCCGCCGTCATCTGCGTGGCCACACAGGTCGTTCGCAACTGCGCGTTGAGGCTGGGATCCTCGTCAGCCAGCTTCGAGAGCGCCGACGGATCGGGCGGCGTCGCCGCGGCCGCCCGCAGGTCGGCGGCCTTCTGGCCCGACTCGGTCGTCGCCAGAAACGCGAGGAATGGCTGCGTCACCGGTCCCACCTTCAACGGCAGCGCCAGCGTCTCGACCCGGGACAACGCGCGCACGATCCGATAGATGGGATTGCCCTTCACCGGTCGAGAGCTGTGGCCACCGTCGTGCGTCGCCTCGAGCGTGAAGTCGGCGTAGAGCTTCTCGGCCGCCTGCACACCGTACCCGAGGTAGCGGCCATCGGAGGCGATCATGCCGCCGCCGGCATCGCCGTTGATCACGTACGCGGCGTCGATGAGCGGCCGGTGATGCTTCAACAGCCACATCACGCCGTTGGCCGTCTCGTCGGCGCCGCTCTCCTCTCCGGTCGTGAGAGCGAGCACCAGATCGCGATCGGGGACGAACCCCTCACGCTTCAGCTGCGCGAACACCGCGGCGAAGATCGCGGCGAACTGCTTGTCATCGGTCGTGCCACGACCGTAGTAGTAGCCGTCTTTCTCGACGAGCGTGTAGGGATCGGTCGTCCAGTCCTCGCGCAGCGCAGGGACGACGTCGAGGTGGGCGAGAAACAGGATGGGTTTGCCAGGACCACGGCCGGCAAGCCGGGCGACGACATTGCCACGTCGCGCATCAGCGCCGATCACCTGGACGTCCTCGGCGGCAAACCCGGCGGCCTTCAGGACATCGGCGACCCGTGTCGCGGCCGTGGTGGTGTTGCCGTCGGGCTCGGCCGTGTTGATCCCGATCAGATCACGGAGAAGCTGGCGCGACGACGCAACCAGGGAGGGCGGGACCACTTGCGCCGGTGATGGCGCCACTGGGCAGGAGAGAGCAACGAGCACACAGACAGAGACGAAGACGCGACGCATAAGGGCCTCCCAGAAGCGCGCAGTCTACCACCGCACTTGAGGCCAGGTCTCCGGCCGCCAGAGGCTTGAGGCCGGGTCCCCGGCCAGCTGAGGCCTGCCAGTGTCACAGGCTCGAAAGCGCACGGTCGGCGGCGGTGACGCCGCGGAACTGCGCTTCTTCGAACAGCGACAGGCCGCTGACGTCGGAGTGCGCGAAGAAGAGCTGCTCGCCGTGAGCGCGCAGCTGGCGGCGGGCGGAGGAGGAGAGAAACCCCGGCGTGGGCCGGATCATCGCGTGGCCCATGCGACAGATGTCGATCCGGCTCACGCAGTCGCGGATATCGGGATGGGCGCGCGACAGGTCGTCGAGAATTCGCGTGGCCAACGATCTCCAGTCCTTGGCAAGCAGCCACTCGCGGTTGGCGCGTGGC
>JAENWD010000189.1 GCA_016650245.1 Vicinamibacteria bacterium | reverse complement strand
GTTCGTCGCCGCACCGACGGTAACGCCGGCAGCCGCGACGCCGTCAGGCGCGGCCGCGCCAACTTCGGCGCCGCCGTCTTCGGCCGCGCCGTCCGCGGCCGCGCAGACAACACTCGCGCCGACAGAGGGGGGCCTCGAGATTATCTTCCGTCCCGATCCCACCGTGTGGGATGGCAGCTTCGCGAACAACGGCTGGCTGCAGGAGCTCCCGAAGCCGCTGACGAAAGTCACGTGGGACACGTGCGCGTGGATCAACCCGCGCCTCGCGTCGGAACGCGGCCTCGAGGACGGCGACGTCATCGAGATGAAGTACCGCGGCAACACGGCCCGCATGCCGGTGTTCCGCGTCGCCGGGCATCCGCAGCAGTCCGTCACGGTCTTCTTCGGCTACGGCCGCCGCCTGGCGGGACGCGTCGGCACGGCGGCCAAAGAGGCGCAGCCGTTCAACGCCTACCTGCTGCGCACGTCGGACGCACCGTGGTTCGGCAACGGTCTCGAGATTGCGAAGACCGGCGAGCGCTACCTGCTCGCCACGACCCAGGAACACCACCTGATGGAAGGGCGCGCGCCGGTGCGCGTCGCGACGATCGAGGAATACACGCGCGAGCCGGCGGTCATCAAGGAACAGGTCCACGCGTACCCCAGGACCCTCACGATGTACCCCGACTACAAGTACGACGGGCACAAGTGGGGCATGGCGATCGACCTCACGAGCTGCACCGGCTGCAGCGCGTGCACGATCGCCTGCGTCGCCGAGAACAACATCCCGGTCGTCGGCAAGGATCAGGTCGCGGCGGGCCGCGAGATGCACTGGATCCGCGTGGACCATTACTTCTCCGGCGACATGGATCATCCGGAGACGTACCACCAGCCGGTGCCGTGCATGCAGTGCGAGAACGCGCCGTGCGAGCTCGTGTGCCCGGTGGCCGCGACGTCGCACAGCTCGGAAGGCCTGAACGATATGGTCTACAACCGCTGCGTCGGCACGCGCTACTGCTCGAACAACTGCCCCTACAAGGTCCGGCGCTTCAACTTCCTGCTCTTCCAGGACTGGACGACGCCGAGCCTCGAGCCGATGCGCAACCCCGACGTCACGGTGCGCAGCCGAGGCGTGATGGAGAAGTGCACCTACTGCGTGCAGCGCATCAACACCGCGCGCGTCGACGCGAAGCGCGACGGGCCCGAGGGCCGCAAGATCCGCGACGGCGAGGTCGTCACGGCGTGCGAGGCCGTCTGCCCGTCCGACGCCATCGTGTTCGGGGACCTGAACGATCCGGCCAGCCGGGTCTCCAGGATCAAGGCCCAGCAGCGCAACTACGGCGTGCTGGAAGAACTGAACACGCGGCCGCGGACGACGTACCTGGCGGCGCTGCGTAACCCGAATCCCGAGCTGGAAAGCGCAGCCGGGCACGCGACGACTGAACACTGATGGCCTCGAAACCCGCCTACGCGCCGCCGCCGCTGATCGCGCCGGGGCACACCTTCGGAACGGTCACGGAGCAGATCTCCGCGATCGTCCTCACGCGCAGTCATCCGTACAGCTGGTTCTTCGGCCTCGGCGTCGGCTTCATGCTGTCGATGGTCCTGCTGATGTCGATTACCTGGCTGTTCATCAAGGGCACGGGCATCTGGGGCGTCAACATCCCGGTCGGCTGGGGCTTCGCGATCATCAACTTCGTCTGGTGGATCGGGATCGGCCACGCCGGCACGCTCATCTCCGCGATCCTGCTGCTCCTCAAGCAGGACTGGCGCACGTCGATCAACCGGTTCGCTGAAGCGATGACGCTCTTTGCCGTCGCCTGCGCCGGCATCTTCCCGCTCATCCACACCGGCCGCCCGTGGCTGGCGGTGTACTGGCTGCTGCCGTACCCCAACACGATGGGCGTCTGGCCGCAGTTCCGCAGCCCGCTCATCTGGGACGTGTTCGCGGTCTCGACCTACCTGACGGTCTCGCTGCTGTTCTGGTACGTGGGTCTCGTGCCCGACCTCGCGACGCTGCGCGACCG
>JAENWD010000188.1 GCA_016650245.1 Vicinamibacteria bacterium | reverse complement strand
CGGGCCGGCTGGATCGACGAGACCCGCATCGCGATGGAGATCCTGATCTCGATTCGGCGGGCCGGCGCCGACATCATCCTGACCTACTTCGCCAAGGACGCCGCGCGCCTGCTCGCCTAACCCGTTGATGGCCGCGAGTTCTTCACGGACCGCGCGGTGACGGACTGGCCGAGCGCGGCGGGTGCCGATCGGGCACGGTACGGCCGCTTCTTTCACGAGATGCTGGCGCGCGGCATTGCGCTAGCGCCGTCGCAGTTCCAGGCCAACTTCATCTCCCCGGCCCACACCCCGGAGGACATGGCGCAGACCGTCGCGGCCATTGCCGAGTCGCTGGTGGCGCCCGTGTGAGGAGTCCCGTACGGGGGGCCTGGCCCCGCGCGGAGCAGCTCCAACCAGTTCTCGGGACGCGGTACGGGTCCTGGGTGCAGGCTCGAAAGACGCGAAGGCCCAACGCTGGACCAGTGCCACAGCTCCGCGCGCTCGACGAGCCCCGCCCTGATTGGGTTCGCTTCGACGTAGCTCAGCAGCGTTAGGAGATGGCGCTCATCGCGAACCCGCACGTCCCGGAATCGACCCTGATAGACGTGACCGGTGAGCCCATGCCGAGCGTTGAAGTAGCAGGCATGGGCACCTGTCAGCCAATGGATGTACGCAGAAACTGCGTCGTCCTGGTCAGGCCACAACACCAGATGCCAGTGGTTGGGCATCAAGCAGTAGGCGATGACGCGCATCGGAACTCGGCGCCGTGCGCGCTCCATAAGTCCTTGAAAATGCAGTCTCGTCTTAACGGGGCCTGGCCCCCATACTGACCCATACTGACAGTCAAGGAACCAGCACGGTCGGGGCGTGGCCTGAGGCGCGCGTGTACCCTTCAGCCACTCGGGCGGCGGCGGCAGGGCTCTCGCCAGTCCGGACGAGCGCGACGATCGACCCGCCGAAGCCGCCGCCGGTGAGACGGGCGCCGAGGATGGCGGGATCGGCCTGTGCGATGGCGACCAGCTGGTCGATCGCCGCCACGGAGCACTCATAGTCGTCGCGCTGACTGGCGTGCGACGCGCTGAACAGCGCGCCGAGCGCATCGGCGTCGTTGGCGCGCATCGCGGCTACCGCGTCGAGCACCCGCTGGTTCTCCGTGACGACGTGCCGCACGCGGCGATCGAGCGGCGACGGCAGCGCCTGCGCGCGCCCCAGATCGGCGACGCCAACGTCGCGCAACTCGACGACGCCAAGCATCGAGGCCGCGCGTTCGCACTCCGCGCGACGCGTGCGGTAGTCCCCGTGCGCATGATGGTGCGCCACGCCGGAGTTGATGACGACCAGCTCGGTCCCCGCAGGCAGCGCCACCGGCGCGGTCGCCAGCGTTCGCGTGTCTATGAACAACGCCTCGCCGACACTCGCCAGGCTCGACACCATCTGGTCCATGATGCCGATGGGCGCGCCGACGAAGTCTGTCTCGACGGCCCGCCCGATCTTCGCAAGCATCACGTCGTCGAAGTCGAGGTCGAACAGACGCCGCAACGCGCGAAGGACCGACACCTCCAGCGCCGCGCTCGACGACAGGCCGCTGCCAAGCGGCACATCAGAGGCCACCGCGAGATCGAAGCCGCCGACTTCGAATCCCGCGGCGCGAAGTGCGACCGTCACGCCCTGCACGTAGTCCAGCCACCCTTGGCCGGCCTCCTCGTCACCCAGGTGGAACGCGCGCAGCGACGCATCGGCGCTGAGCTCGCGACTCCAGACGCGCACGCGACGGCCTGAGCTCGGCGCGACGGCAGCCACGGTCGCCTGCGGAATCAGCGTCGGCAGCACGAAGCCGCCGTTGTAGTCGGTGTGCTCGCCGATGAGATTCACGCGCCCATGCGCGGACGACACCACCATCGGCGCAGTGCCGAACAACCTGGCGAACTGCGCATCGGCGATCACAGGCAACCGCACGTCATTCAATGGTCACCTCGACGGCCTGCAGCTCGCGCGCCTTGTCCTCGGGCAGCGTATCCGCCGTGAACACGCCGGCCCCGGCCTCGCTGCCGGCGAGATACTTGAGCCGGCCCGGCATGCGGTAGGCGGGATAGAACTCGACGTGAACGTGGGCCTCCGGATGCGCCTGTCCGTCGGTGGGCGCTTGATGGAACGCCATGATGTAGGGAAACGGCGTCTGCCACAGGGCGTCGTACTTCATGATCACCGTCTTGAGCGCGCGGGCGAAATCCAGCCGCTCATCAGCCGTCAGATCCGGCAGCGACGGCGCAGGCCGCAGCGGCGCCATCCACACTTCGTAGGGATACCTGGCGCAGACCGGCACGAGCGCGACGACGTGCTCGCCGCGATAGATCACACGCCGCGCCTGGTCGGCCAGCTCCCGCTGCAGCAGGTCGGCCAGCAACCCACGACCGGTGGCGTCGTAATGCGCCTGCTGCTGTGACAGCTCGCGCGCGGCCACCGGCGGCACGAAGGGATACGCGTAGATTTGCCCGTGCGGGTGGTGCAGCGTCACGCCGACCTCCACGCCACGATTCTCGAACGGGAACACATAGGTGACGTCGTCGCGTGCGCCCAACGCCTCGGTGCGATCCGCCCAGACATCCACGATGAGCGCCAGGTGATCCACGGGCAGCCGGCCCAGCGACGAGGTGGGATCCTGCGTGAACACCACGACTTCACAGGCGCCCAGACCAGGCCGCGTGTCCACAATCGACTCCGGCGGGTCGTGTGCCTGGCCGCTCAACGTCGGAAACAGGTTCTCGAACACGGCGACATCCCACGGCCCCGCCGGCACCTCCGTCGGCGCCGACGGATCCGTCGTCACGGCAAGCGGGTTCCATTCCGGTGGCGGAAGAAACGTCCGATGCTGCCGATGCGACGCGTACGCGACCCACTCGCCGCGCAGCGGGTGCCAGCGCAGGTGCGAGTTGGGCACGACGGGCTGCGCGTTCGGACTGGGCGCGACCAGGCCGTCGGGAATCGGGTGGCGGGCATACAACCACAGCGCGCGGCCATCGGGCTTCACCAGGTCAGATCTGAACATGGAACGGGTTGGGGGCGGGTTGGTCAGGTTGTCGATCGCTCGCGCGCGATCTTCGCCACCAGGCCGCTCAAGCCGAGCACGCCGATGATGTTCGGAAAGATCTGCAGCGCGTTCATCAGATCGCCCCACGCCCAGACCAGATCGACCTTCGAGATGGCGCCCAGCGGAATCAACAGGCAGTAGATCCACCGGTACGGCGTCACGACCCGCGGGCCGAAGATGTACTCGAGGAACTGCTCGCCATAGAACGCCCAGCCGATGAGCGTGGTGTAGCCGAAAAGAAACACGCAGAAGGCCACGACCCAGCCGCCGACGTCGGGCACGACCTGGTTGAACGAATACGCGACGGCGGCCGTGCTCGTGAGACTGGCCACGCCAGCCGCGTCGCGCGACTGCTGAATCGCGTCCCACGCTCCCAGCAGCACGACCATCGCCGAGATCGTGGAGGTCACAAACGAGACGATGAACACCTCCATGACGGCGTTGAGCCCCTGCTCGGCCGGACGACGGCTGCGCGCCGTGCCGTACGCCACCGCCGCCGTGCCGTAGCCGGCTTCGTTGGCATACATCCCCCGCGCCAGCCCGTACCGCATCGCGATCAGAAAGCCCATCGCGCCCCCCGCCGCGGCCCGCGTCGAGAATGCCTCCCGAAAGACAAGTGCCAGCACGTCGGGAATCCGTGACGCGAAGCTGACGATCACGATCAATCCCCCGGCGAGGTACAAGCCGACCTTGAGGGGCGTCAGCTTCTCGGCGGCCTTGCCGATGGACTGGATGCCCCCGATGATCACCAGCCACGTGAGCACGGCGATCAGCACGCCCGAGGCCCAGGTCGGCACTCCGAACTGGGTGTTCCACACGAGCGCGATAGAGTTGGTCTGCGTGAACGGCGTGGTCGTCAGCGCCGCCACGCCGGCGATGAGCGCGTAGATCCACGCCAGCGCAGGCGACTTGAGCCCGTCGCGCAGGTAGTACATCGGGCCGGTGCGCGTGCGCTCGCCGTCGACTTCTCGATACGTGACACCGAGCACGGCTTCGCTGAACTTCAGCGCGGTGGCCACAAACCCGTAGCACCAGATCCAGAACAGCGCGCCCGGACCGCCAGAGACGATGCCCGCCGCGATGCCGGCGATATTGCCGGTGCCGATCGTCGCCGCAAGCGCCGTCATGAATGCCTGAAACGGCGACAGCGCGCCGCCCGCAGAGTCGTCCTGGCTGGCGACGAACGTCCCGAGAGCGTCGCGAAAACGCCTGACCTGCACCACGCCGTAGCGAGCCGTGAGGAACAGCCCCGACCCGAAAAGCAAGATGACGAGCCACGGCACGTACAACGCGTCGGCCGAGGACTGGATGGCAGCGGAAACGGAAGAGGGGATCATGGGCGCGTGGAGTATCGCCCCCTACAGATTCGACTTGGACTGACAGCCGTCCACAACGACGGACGCGCCGCTCACCCAGCTCGCCCGCGGCGACGCGAGAAACGCAACGACCTCGCCCACTTCGTCGGCGCGCCCGAACCGGCCGAACGGCAATTCGCGTTTGACGAACTCGGCGCTGCCCTCGGGGTCGGTCTGCTGCCGCGTGTGCCACGAGCCACCCGGAAACAGAATCGACCCAGGTGCAACGCTGACGACGCGGATGTTGTGCGGCGCCAATTGCTGCGCCAGCGACTTGGACAGGCTCGTCTCGGCGGCCTTCACGGCGTTGTAAGTCATCCGGCCGCCCGATTCTCGCCCCCAGATGGACGTGATCATCACGATCGCGCCGCCGCCTCGCGCCCGCATGTGCGGCACCGCCAGACGCGACGCTCGAATTGCGGGATAGAGGGTCTGGTCGAAGGCTTCCTGCCACTCGGCGTCGCTGGTGTCGACCAGACCGCGTCCGCGCGCAAGTCCCATGTTGTTGACCAGGATGTCGAGGCCGCCGAAGCGCGAGGCCGCCTCTTCCACCGCTCGAGCAACGCCTTCCGCTGTCGACAGATCTGCGGCCACCGCCGCCACGGCATCGGCACTCGAAGCAACGCTCCTGACCTGGTCGACCGCGCGCGCCAACTGCTCGGCGCCACGGGCCGTGAGCATCACGTGGCAACCCTCGGCCGCCAGCGCCGCGGCGCTGGCCAGGCCCAACCCGCGACTCGAGCCGGTGATGAGGGCGACTTTGTCACGAAGACCGAGATCCATCCACGCTCCTGATCACAATCACGATGGCACGATGACACGACGGCACGAGGCGCATCACAACGCGGTCAGCCAGGGCACCAGGGCCGCGCGAAAGGCGTCGGACGCCTCGAGGTTGGATAGATGCCCGGCATTGGGCAACACCGTCAGCGTCCCCTCGGGAATCGCGCTGGCCATCGCACGGGCATCGGCAACGGGCGTGATGCCGTCTTCCTCGCCGACGATGACGAGCGCGGGCACGGCAATGCGCGCCAGTTGCGGCGTGGAGTCGGGCCGATCGCGCAGGCGCTGAATCGAACGCGAGACGCCCTCGGCGCTGTTGGCCTCGATCATCGCGCGCACGTGCAGCACCAGCCCGCTGTCGGCTCGCTGCGTCGTCGCGCCCAGCAACTTGGCCAGCATCTCGTCGGCGACGCCAGCGACGCCCTTGGACGCCACCAGGTCCAGCATCTTCTGACGGCCGTCCCGCGCCTGCGGGGTGTCGGCGCCGCTCTTGGTATCGGCCAGGACGATGCCCTTCACGCGCGACGCGTTCAACCGCAGATAGGCAAACACCGCATACCCGCCCATCGAGAGGCCGCCG
>JAENWD010000187.1 GCA_016650245.1 Vicinamibacteria bacterium | reverse complement strand
CGCCGCATCAGCTGCACGGGCGATCGCACGCCAGCCAAAGAAGTCCTGGCGACCCGTAACCTCTGACGCACCTGGGCCGACAGGCTTTCGCCGGCGGGGCCCCGCCCCCCCGGTGGGCTGCAAGGCGGCAACTTCCGATATGATGGGTGGGACCCCGGCTAACTCAGCCTTGACGATGCGCGCCTTCCTCGTCGCCCTCGCCCTTGCGACCATGCCGCTGGCCGTTGGTACGGCCGCGCCCGACTCCCTGCTCTACTCGCGACTGGAAAGCTATCTGGACGCGTTGCGCGTCCAGGCGGGCATCCCTGGCATGTCGGCGGCCATCGTCGGGGACACCGACATCGTCTGGGAGCGCGGGTTTGGCCGGCAGGATCTGGGCCGGTCGATTGCGACGCAGCCCGACACCCCATTTCACATCGACGGCCTTGGCGAGACGCTGACGGCCACCTTGGTGTTGCAGTGCGTCGAGCAGGGCAAGTTGTCGCTCGACGACCCCATTGGCAACTACGACTCTGGCAGCCCGGACCCCGGCGCGACGATTCGTCAGTTGTTGGCGCATACGTCCTCCGGACTTGGCGGCGAGACGTTCAGTTACCGGCCGGAGCGGCTCGAATCGCTGCGCGGTGCGGTACGCGAGTGCACGGGCGACTCGTACCGCGAGACGCTGGCCAACCTGCTCGATCGCCTGGCGATGAGGGACTCGGTGCCCGGCCCAGACGCCGTGACATTGGTGCCGCCTGCCGAAGGCATCCCCGACGAGGCGACATCGGCGCGCTACTCGGCGGTGCTGGCCCGCTTGACGACGTCGTACCTGGTGATTGAACCGGGGCAAGCGAGTCCGTTCCAACACTCGGCCACGACCGTCACGACCGCCAGCGGCGTGGTTTCGACGGTGCGCGACCTCGCGCAGTTCGACCTGGCGCTCAAGCAGGGCCTGCTGCTCACACCCGACACGCTGGCGCTGGCCTGGAGCACACCGGCGGTTCCCGCGGTGCAGGGCCTGCCGCACGGGCTGGGCTGGTTCGTGCAGACGTACAACGGCCAGGTGGTCGTGTGGCAGTTCGGCGTCAGCGAGTCGTCCTCGTCGTTCCTGATCACGCTGCCGTCCCGGCGATTGACGATGATCCTGCTGGCGAACAGCGATGGCCTGGTGAAGCCGTTTGTGCTGACGCCCGGAGACGTGCTGGCCTCGCCATTTGCCCGGGTGTTCCTGGGCCTGCTGGGTCCGTAGCGCGCGCGATGCGACTGGTTTTACTAGCATTTGCGCTGCTGATGCTGCAGCCGGCGACTGGGTGGGCGGAATGGCAAGTGAAGCCGTTTGTTGGTGCGACTTTCGGAGGCACCACCAGCTTCCTGGATCCGGGCCAGGAGGCGGGAAAACGGAAGCTGGCGCTTGGAGCCAGTGCGACATGGCTGGGCACCTTCATCGGCGTTGAAGGCGACGTCGTAAGGGTCCCGGGTTTCTTTCAGGACCCGCTGCTGGTCCGAGGCAGTAGCGTGACGACGTTGACGGGCAATCTGGTCCTGACGCTGCCCCGCAAGTACACCGAGTACGGTCTGCGGCCCTATCTCGTGGCTGGCGGAGGGGTCGTTCGGGTCGCCATCGACCAGGGCGAGGCGCTGCTGGATGTCCAGACGACGATGAAGGTGCTGGACTTTGGGGGCGGCGCAACCGGTTTCCTGACGGATCGGATCGGTTTGAACTGGGACGTGCGATACTTCCGCAGCGTTGGCGGGAAGGAAGGGACGGGATTGACCATCGGCGGCAAAGAGCAGATCTCGTTCTGGCGTGCGACCATGGGCGTCGCGGTCCGCCTGGGGGCGGGGCGATGACCCGCCGGCAGTTGCTCTGCTCGGCACTGGCTGTCGTGGGCGCGATGCATGTAGTCGGCGCGGAGGAACGCCTCCGCATCGTGCCGCTGGTCCACGACAAGCAGATGGTGGTCAGCCTCGAGATCGCCGACGCCTATACCGACGATGTTCGCGAGGCGGTCGCGAGCGGGCTGAGAACGACGTTCACGTACGACGTCGAGCTGCGGATGCTCGTCGCTGGCTGGGTGGACCGCACCGTCGCGACCTCGGTGGTCAGCATCTCGGTCCAGTACGACAACCTGACGCGCCGCCACAGCCTGTCGCGGACGGTCGACGGCCGCATCGACGAAGCCGTCGTCACCGAGGACGAAGAACTGGTCGCCAAGTGGCTCACGAGCGTGGAGCGGCTGCCGCTGTGCTCGACGGCCAAACTCGAGCGCAACCGCGATTACTATGTGCGCGTGAATGCCCGCAAGCGCCCCCAGCGCACCTTTCCGTTTGCCTGGACTGGTCCGACCAGCGGCCAGGCCAAGTTCACGTTCATCCCGTAGGTGAGGGGCCTGACCCCCGCGATGCATACGGGGGTCCGGCCCCAAGGTCACCACCCTCGACGACTGTGCCGCTGAACCCTGGCCTCAGACTCGGCCCCTACGAGGTCCTCTCCCCAATCGGCGCCGGCGGGATGGGCGAGGTCTATCGCGCCCGCGACACCCGGCTCGAGCGGATCGTCGCCCTCAAAGTGCTGCACCCCCATGCGGTGGCCGACGATGGCCTCCGTATGCGCTTCGAGCGCGAGGCGCGGCTGGTCGCGGCGCTGAACCACCCGCACATCTGCACGCTGTTCGACGTGGGGCGCCAGGACGACCTCGACTTCATCGTCATGGAGTTTCTCGACGGCCAGACGCTCGAGGCGAGGGTGCGATCGGGCCCGGTGCCCTCGGTGCTGGTGCATGAATACGCACGCCAGCTCGCCTCCGCCCTGGCCGCGGCACATGCCAGGGGCGTGGTCCACCGCGACATCAAGCCGGCGAACCTGTTCCTCACCGAGGACGGCACCGTGAAGATCCTCGACTTCGGGATCGCGATGGAAGCCATGGTGCCGCACGATGCCGAGACGAAGGCGCGCACGGCCGACGGCGTCTTTGTCGGCACGATGGCGTACGCGGCGCCGGAGCAGTTGCGGGGCGATCTGATTGACGAGCGTTCCGACATCTTCTCGCTCGGCACGGTGCTCTACGAGCTGGTGGCCGGGCAGTCACCGTTTGCCCGCCGTTCGGCCATCGACGAGATGGGGGCGATCCTGCACGAAGACCCTCCGATCCTGCCCTCTGGCGTGCCGCTGACGCTGGCCTTTGCGATCACGCGGTGTCTGGCCAAGCGCGCCGACGATCGCTTCCAGTCGGCCCGCGAACTGCTGGAGCAGCTCGACGCGACGCCGGCGGCCGCCGTGCGGGCGGCGCCGTCGATTGCCGTGCTGCCGTTTGCCGATCTGAGTCCCCAGCGCGATCACGAGTATCTCTGCGACGGCATCGCCGACGAGCTGATCACGGCGTTGATGGGGCTCGACGGCGTGCGCGTGGCCTCGCGCACCTCGGCGTTCCAGTTCAAGGACAAGGCGCAGGACGTGGCCGACATCGGCCGGCGGCTTCGCGTGAACACCGTGCTCGAAGGCACGGTGCGCGTCTCCGGGCCGCGGTTGCGGGTGACCGTGCGGCTCACCGACGTCACCGAGGGCTTTCAGGTCTGGTCGGAGAAGTACGACCGGTCGTTTGACGACATCTTCGCCGTGCAGGACGAGATCGCGCACGCCGTGGTCCAAAAGCTCAAGGTCGCCCTGGTCAGCGACGCGCCGATCGTGTCGCAGGGCACCGCCAACATGGAGGCGTACAGCTTGTACCTGATCGGCCGCCATCAGCTTTTCAAGCACGACCTCGTGTCGGCCATGGCCTCCCTGAAC
Organism: Vicinamibacteria bacterium; assembly: GCA_016650245.1. Taxonomy (GTDB): domain Bacteria; phylum Acidobacteriota; class Vicinamibacteria; order Vicinamibacterales; family JAENWD01; genus JAENWD01. The sequence continues at coordinate 11,359 of JAENWD010000187.1, read as the reverse complement.
GCGGCCATCGAGAAGCAGCCCGACTACGCCGACGCGCATGCCGCGCTGGCGTACGGCTACATGATGCTGTCGTTTGCCAACCTGCCGCCGCGGCAGGTGATGCCGATGGCCAAGCAGGCGGCCGCGCGGGCGCTCGAAGTGAACCCGAATCTGGCCGAAGGGCACCTGGCCCTTGGCACCGTGCTCCACTGGTACGATTGGGACTGGGCCGGCGCCGAGGCCGCGTTTCGTCGCGCGATCGCGTTGAGCCCAGGCAACGCGAACGCCCGGTTCAACTACTCGGAGCTGCTGACCACGCGCGGACGGGTCGAGGAGGCCATCGTCGAGGCGGCGCGGGCGATCGAGCTCGACCCGGTGTCGCCCTACATCAGCCGATCGATGGCCGACGCGCTGTACATGGCCGGCAGGTTCGAGCAGGCGGTTGCGCACACGCGCCGGATCAAACTGATGGACCCGACGTTTTTCACGAACTACTGGCCCATGGGGCTGTCGCTGGCGTGTCTGGGCCGCTTCGCCGAGGCGATCGACGCGTTTGAAACGGGACGGCAGTTCGCCTACGGCGATCCGAACATGGAGGGGTTTCTCGGCTGGGCCTTTGCGCAACACGGCGACCGGCCGCGGGCGATCGAGATCATCAGGCAGCTGGAAGAGCGGCGGCAGGGCGGCTTTGTGTCCGCGGCGGCCATCGGCATCGTGTACCAGGGCCTGGGCGACATGGACACGGCCGTCGGGTGGTACGAGAAGGCCTTCGAGGATCGGTCGGGTGAGTGCGCGGTCTACCATGTCAACCCGGCGTACCGGGTGGCGCGCGAAGACGCCCGCTTCCGCGTGTTGATTGATCGAGTCCAGGCAGGAGCGCCCGAGTCCAGATGATGACACCTGCGTCTCGCGAGCGCGTCTGGTCTGGCGTGCTCGGCCTGCTGCTCACCGGCAGCATCGCGCTGCACGGTTATCACGCCCTGACGGGGTCCAGGGGGTTCTGGATTGGCGTGACGCTGCTGATGACGGCCTTCAGCCTGCTCAGCAGCACGAGGCTGCTCGGCGGCCGGGCGACCGCGGTGTTCTTCAGCGTGGGCGTGACCCTCGGGTTTTTCTTCGAGGCGCTGTCGGTCCACACGGGCTTTCCCTTCGGGCCGTACTACTACACGCCGCTATTCGGTCCCGGGGTTCTCGGCGTGCCGTTGATCATCCCGCTGGCCTGGTACGTGATCGTCTACCTGGGCTACGTCGTCACCAACCTGATGATCGAACGGCAACCCCTGGTGGACGGCAGCGCGCGTCAGGCGATCTGGCTCTCGCTGATCGGCGCCGGCGTCGTCACTGCCTACGATCTGTCGGCCGACCCGTTCATGGTGCGGACCATTGGCGCCTGGGTGATGCTCAATCCGGGAGACTACTTCGGCGAGCAGTTGCGCGGCTTTGCCGGTTGGACGCTCGTCTCGTTTCTCATCGCAGTGGTGGTGCGGCTGTCGCATCAACAGGTGCCGGCTCGGGCGCCGTCGCCCGTGACCACAATGGCGGCGGCGTATCCGCTGGCGGCGTACGCGGTGTGGTGGCTGTTTTTCATGCTCATCGCGGAACCGCGTGGCATCAGGGTCGTCGCGGCCTTCGCGATGGGCGTCCCGACGCTGGCGGCAGCGACGGGCTTGTGGAAATGGCATCACGCGGGTCCGCCGTCGTCGACGTCATGAGAACGTCCGGCGCCGTGGCGCTGTTCTCTCTGCTGATACTCGGCTCCAGTACCGCGGCGCGCGCCGGAGAGCCGGGCTCAGTGAGCGGTCGTGTCCTGCGCCAGGACGGCGCCGCGCTGTCAGGCGTCATGGTGCTGTTGCAGGAGACCGGCGTCGTCGAGTGGACTGCGGCCGACGGGACGTATCGCTTCGACAAGGTCCGTCCAGGCCGCTGCACACTTCTGTTCACGCTGGCCAGTTACAGCGCGACGCTTGGCGTCGACGTGTTGTCGACCGACTCGTCGGCCGTGCCCGACTTCGTGGTTGACTGGCCGTTGTCGTTTGTCGAGACCATGGTGGTGTCGGCGGCCTCGAAACAGGTCGAGCAGCTCATCGATGCGCCGGCCTCGGTGCTGGCGTTCGATGCCAAAGAGATCGCGCGGCAGTCGGGACAGGGGCAGCTTCCTCTCATGCTGGCCGCTGGAGCGGGCATCCAGGCGCCGCAGAGCGGTCTGTACGACTTCAACGTGAACGCGCGCGGCTTCAACGACATGGTCAACCGCCGCGTCCGCATCGAAGTGGATGGGCGCGACACCTCGCAGCCGCACGTCATGGGCTACACGGACTGGGCGAGCCTGCCGCAGGCCCTCGGCGAGTTCGAGCAGGTCGAGTTCGTGCGCGGTCCCGGCGGTGCGCTGTACGGACAAGGCGCCCTCAACGGCGTGCTCAGCCTGCGGTCGAAAGACCCCGCAACCAGCCTCGGCGGCAAGGCCAGGCTCACGCTCGGCGAGCTCAACACCGGGCGGCTCGACGTGCGCCATGCCGGCGCACTGGGCGACGGGTGGTTCTTCAAGGTCGTCGGGGGGTACCTGCAAAGCGCCGACTTCGCCGAGTCGCGCGTGGACGGCGTCGAGTACGAGCCGGCGTTGCTGGCGCGAGAGGTCGTCCCGCTGCCCCTGGATCGGCTGCACGTCGCGTATGGCAGCGGACGGGTCGACAAGCACCTCGGCTCCGGGGCGACCCTGGTGATGGAAGGGGGCATGGCCTACAAGGAAGGGCCGGTGACCCTGACCAACCTCGGGCGCTATCAGGCGCTCGACGTCCGCTTTCCCTGGGCGCGCGGGGAGTACCGGTCGTCGGCCTGGAAGATCGTCGGCGCGTACACCGGCGCCGACCTGAACGAGCAGTTGGGCCTGTCGACCGGCTCATACGTGTACATGAACTCGACGAACCTCCAGCTCGACGCGCAGACCGCGCGGGACTTCCGCAAAGGACGCGGCCGGCTCGTCGCCGGCGGCTCGTACAACCGGCAGCACGCCGACTCGGCCAATCCGCAGGGCGTGCAGACCTCGTTCGAGGAGGCGCAGACAGCCAGCAGCGGCGCGGTGTTCGCGCAGGTGAACTACGACGTCACCAGCCGGGTGAGCACCAGCGTGGCCGCGAGGGTCGATGCGAGCTCGCTGACACGCACGACCTTTTCGCCACGTGCGGCCGCGGTGTGGGAGGTCGCGGCGGGGCAACGCCTCCGCGTGGCGTACAGCGACGCCTTCAAGGCGCCGTCACTGGCCGAGGCGCGCCTTCTGGCGGCGATCGCGCCGCCGCTGAATCTGTCCGGGCTCGAATCGGCGCTCGCGCCGGTGCTTGGCGGCACCTCGCTCGGGTTCGCGCAGGTGCCGCTGCTTGCCGTGGGCAACGAGCAGCTCGACGTCGAAGAGGTCAGAAGCCTCGAAGCCGGCTACAGCGTCGTTCTGGCGCAGCGAACGTTTCTGCAGGCCGCCTACTACCATAACTGGCACAACACCTTTACCAGCGGCCTGCTGCCGCAGGTGGGCACCAGCCTGGGGCGGCTCAACCCCGCGTTTGGTCCGTATCAGCCGCCCTCGACACTGCCGGCGGCGTCGGCTGCCATCGTGCAGGCATCGCTCGCACTCGTCCTCCCGCCCTCGTTGTTTGCGTCGATGTCGAACCTCGACGATGGCCGGCCCGTCTTCGCCGTGCTCTCGCTTGGCAACTTCGGCACGGCGCGGACCCAAGGCATCGAGTTGAGCAGCCAGACGCTGCTGCCCTCTGGCTGGCGAGTGGACGTGGGCTACTCGTGGTTCGACGCGGAAGTTGACGCCGACTCTCCGGAGACGCCGCTCGAGCCCAACACGCCGCATCACCAGGCATCAGGCGGTCTTGTCTACGTGCACCGGCGCTTCGACGCCGGCGGGCGCGTCCGCTGGGTCGACGGCTTCAAGTGGGTGTCAGGTGTCTATGCCGGACCCGTGCCGTCGTACACCGTCATCGATGTGCAGGCCAACGTGCCGCTGAGCACGCGGCTCGCGCTGGGCGTGGACGTCGCGAACCTGTTCGACAACGCGCATCACGAGATGTTCGGCGGGGACGTGCTGGGACGCCGCGCGCTGGCACATCTGACGGTCGGCTGGTAGCCGGGAATGGGCAGGCCTGAAGGCCTGCGCGACAGCTGGACGTCGCGCGACGGCTGGACGTCGCGCGGGCCTTCAGGCCCGTCCCTGAGCAGCAGCGTTGACCCTCTGCTGCTTGCGGTGCAGGTAGATGTAGACGGCGTCGACGATAGGGATCGTGATGTAGAGGAAATACACCAGGTAGAAGTTGGGCGGCCTGTGGATGTGCGGCGGCCGGATCAGCATCCCTGTCTGATCGAACTGCATCGGCCACCAGATGTAGCAGAACAGGGCGCCGGCTGCCGTGCCCACCAGCTTTGCCCACGCCGCGCCGTACGGCAGGCCCTTGAGATCGGGGCGTTCGAACAGCATCGCGATGAAGAGCACGCTCATCAGGAGGTTGATGAGAAACGACAGGGCCAGACCGTAGACGTCCTGGAAGTAGGCGGCGAAGGCGTAGACGCCGACCGCCGTGAAGGCCAGCCCGGCGACGGCAATGGCGTAGAAGTTGTCGCGGACCCACGGATGCTTCTGCGATTTCTTGCCGTACAGAAAGACCTGCAAGACGATGACGCAGTCGACGAGGAACCAGAGCCGGTTGCCCCAGACAAGCGCGAGCACACCGGGTGCGACGAGTTGGAACGAGAAGATGAACTCCCACGAGAAGTTCTGGAAGATGCTCACCAGCGGCAGACCGTAGGTCTTCTCCCGGTAGCAGGTGTAGACGATCTGCGCGTAGGCGATGGTCCAGGCGCCGAACATCACGGCGGCAAGAACCAGCAGCGTGGGCGTGAAATCGTGCTCGACGCTGTAGAGGAAGGCAGACATTGGGCGGCGCTAGTGTAGCGTCGAATGGGTTGTGAGGGTGCGATGGAGTGGACCGGTGAGTTTCTGAAAGGCAGGCGACGGCTCGGCGACACCGCGGGCGATGCGGCGATGCACGCGATCTTCGAACACCAGGACGTGCAGGCGCTCAACGCGCTCATGGGCCGCCTGGTCGCCAACGACGAGCTGCCCGAGGACCTGCCCGACGAGATCCGAGCCTTCCTGAAGGACACATCGGCACTGCCCCCCTGGGCGGACCTTGGCCGCGTGCGCGAGGCCGAGCGCCTGTTCAACTTGCACGGGCTGGTCTCGCTGGTCTCACTGGTCTGCGCCAGTCTGCCCGAGTGCTACACGATGCAAACCGGGGTACGTATTCTCGATCTCACCGGACAGCTGGGGGAGCACACCAACCGCCGGCTGCACCAGACCGCCGTGATGGTGCTGGCCGTGATGGGCCGCCACGGGTTGCAGCCCGACGGGCGCGGCATCCGCCAGGCGCAGAAGGTCCGGCTGATTCACTCGGCGATCCGCTATCGCATCCTAGGCGCCATCGGCGCGCTCGGCGTGCCAGCCTCGGCGGGCAAAGGGGTGCCGGTGTTGATACCCGGAGCGGCGCGATCGGTCACCGACGTCATCGCCACCCGGCAATTCGACTGGCAGATCGGCCGCGACGGCTACCCGATCAACCAGGAGGACCTGGCGTACACGCTGCTCACGTTCGGCTTTGTGATTCCTCGCGGGATGGTGACGTTGGGCATCGAGCTGACCGACGACGAGTTCACCTCATTTCTCCACGCGTGGAACGTCGTGGGCTACATCATGGGCGTGTCGGAAGACCTGATGGCCCACACGCCCGCCGACGCGGCGCGGCTGTTTGCCCAGATCAAGACGCAGGAGGGCGGCGCCAGCCCCGCTGGCGCACGATTGACGGATGCGCTGCTCGGCGTGGTGGAGCGCGACGTCCTGCGGATACGCCTGATTCGGCCACTGGCGCCGGTGCTGCTCCGAATACTGGTCGGCGACGACACGGCCAAGATGCTGGGGCTCAGCGTGCGGCACGCCTGGCTTGTGCGCCTCTTCCATCAGGCGCTGGCCGGCATCTTCAGGCAAGTCAACGCCATCATGCGCCGGCTCTGGAGCGGATCGAAGCCGCTGACGTCTCTGTCGGCCTGGCTCGGACGGCGGCTCGTCAACCTGCTGTGCGAAGTGACTTACGCGAATAAGGGCGTGCAGCTCGAGATCCCTGAGGGCTGGCGGTAGTGACGAGTGACCAATGGTGTCGCAGGCATTCGGGCTGGTCGTCCTCGTAACTCGTACCTCGTCGCTCGTGACTTCATGGGCGGCCGCTTCGCGGCCGGTGTCGCGCGGGTTCCGCTATGACCGGGCCGCCGCGTGCCGGGTGCACAGCTAGTTGCCCCGCTTGGCAAGATCAACTGCGCGCCACAAGTACCAGCTCGCGACGGTCCGGTACGGCGCCCATCGAGCACCGTACTTCGCCAGCGCTCTGGGTGGTGGCAATTTGCGCTTGCGATACGCGATGGCGAAGCCTTGCCTGACGCCGTAGTCGTCCACCGGCAGCACGTCGGGGCGTCCCAGCCGGAACATCAACAGCATCTCGACGGTCCAGCGGCCGATGCCACGGACCTCGGTGAGACGCTCGATCACCGCCTCGTCGTCCATCTGCTGGGCCTGGGTCAGCGTCGGGACGCTTCCGTTCACGCTTCGCTGCGCCAGGTCGCGCAGCGCGAGCAGCTTGGCGTTTGACAACCCCGCGCCGCGCAGACGCTGGTCGCTCACGCGCAGGATCTGCTCCGGTGTCGGGCCGTGATGCGCGCGCGGGAAGAGCGCCCGCACGCGCGCGAAGATCGTTGCCGCCGCCCTGCCGGTGAGCTGCTGATACACGATCGACTCGGCCAGCGCCACAAACAGGCTCGGCGTCGTCTTGAGTTCCATCGAAAACGGCCCGACCGCGTCGATGAGCCGAGCCATCACCGGGTCCGAGGCGCGGACGTGCGCCACGGCCTCCGCGGGGTCGAAGCCAAAGGCACCGTCCCCGTCAAACAGCGAAGGCGTCGCCGTGGCGTGGCGGCCCTCAAGCGCCAGCAAGCGCAGCTTCGTCGTGATACCGCCGCCGGCTGAGAATCCGCCCACGCGTCCTCCGGCGGCCAGAACGCGATGGCACGGCACGACGATCGGGAAGGGATTCCGCCCAAGCGCCTGGCCAACGGCTCGTGCCAATCCGCGCGATCCGAGCCGGTCCGCAACCTCGCCGTAGGTCAGCGTCGCGCCGGGGGGGACCGTCCGGGCGACGTCGTAGACCCGCCGGTAGAAATCGGGGACCGCGGTCATATCGAGCGCGATCCCTGTCAGCTCCGCGCGTTCTCCGCGGAGCAGCGCAACGATGGCGTCGAGGGCGCGTTGAATCGCGGGCGGGGGAGTTGCCTCGTGGGCGCCTGGATGCTGCCGCAGCACGCGCGCGTGCGTGTCGGCCTCTCGCGATTCAGGCAGCTGCACGCCGAGAATGCCACCAGGGCCCCACGCGATGGCGCAACGACCGATGGCTGTGTCGAAGACCGCAAACGCCGGAGCTGCCATACCGCATCTGTTAGCAGTGGCAGGCCTGAAGGCCTGCGCTACACACGTCGACTCAAGTGGCAGGCCTGGGCCTGCGCTACACATATCAGCGCTTTGCGGTGCGCTTCACCTCGTCGAACCAGCCGGTCACCAGCGTGACCAAGCCGGCCCCGGTGGCGACGCCTTCGTCGCTTTTCGGGAACATCACGAAGCGCTTGCCGTCGGCGGAGACGTCGTAGTCCGCAAAGGCGTTACCGGCGATGTTGACGCCGTTGATCCCGCCCCTGAACTGCCCGGCGATCACCTGCCGGGGCTTGCCCGTCCGCAAGCTGTCGCCACTGGCTTCGATGGACGCCGCCATGACGCCGTCGTTGGTGCGGAAGAACAGTTCCCGGCCGTCGCGCGACCAGCGCGCGAACCCGCCGCCGGCGTCCGAGATCTGCCAGCGGCCGCTGCCGGAGGGATGCGGCCGCACGTAGATCTGCTGAAGGCCTGACTCGTTCGATGAGTAGGCCAGCCATCGGCCATCGGGCGAGAAGGCCGGATCGGCCTCGAGGAACGGACTGGCGGCCGGCCATTGGTACTCGGGCTTGTCGCCGAGGGTGACCAGACCGACGTCGAACGTCTTCCGGTTCGCTGAAAACGCGATGACGCGCCCGTCGGGCGACCAGGTGGTCGGCCACATCGACGAATCGGATTTCGCGATCAACTGTTCCTCGCCCGATCCGTCCGACGGCTTCCGGTACAAGCCCGTTGACCGCCCTCCGCGATCCGACCCGAAGGCGAGCGTGCGGCCGTCGGGCGACCAGATCTGCTCGGTGTCGGTCGCCTCGTCAAACGTCAACCGCGACAGCACGTGCCGTTCGATGTCGAAGACCCAGATATCCCAGTTGCCGTTTCGCAGCACGGTCAGCGACAGATGCCTGCCGTCGGGCGACAGGCGCGGGTTGCCGTAGGTGCCCGCTTCGTCGAGCAGCGGCGTCACGCCGCCCTGTCGATCGACCCAGACGACCGGGAACCGAGGCGTCTTGGCGGCGCCACGCAGGTAGGCGAGCAGGCCGTTGGCTGAGAATGCGACCTGAGCGCCACCTTCTGCGCTCGACGTCACCTCGCGGACGACCGGCACCGGTGTGCCCGAGACCGCCAGCGCCGACAGGTCGAATGGCACCGCAAACAGCGTCCCTTTGTTGACGAAGAGCAGATGGCCCGTCGGGATGTAGCGACCAAACGCTCCGCCCTTCTGCACGACCTTCCGCTCGCCGGTCGCCACGGTCACGACCTCGACGACGGCGTTGTCGAAGTCGCCCAATGTCTGCGAGTGCGACGTGAACAGCACGGCCTTGTCGCCGGGTAGCACCTGCGGCCAGCGATGGGTCGTCTCCTTGGCCGCCGCGTTCAAGGTTGTGAGCGGCGTGGGTTCGCCACCGGCCGCCGGCACGCGCACCAGTCCGCTGGAGGGAGCAGGTGCCAGCACGATGCTGCCATCGTGGCCCCATGATGCGCCGCGGCTGCGGTTGACCTTGCAGATGGTCAACGGCGTGCCCCCTGCCGCCGGCACCTTCCGCATTTCGGTGGCGGTGACAAATCCAACCCACTCGCCGTCGGGCGAGAAGAAGGGATGATAGGGCTCGCCGTTGTTGTCTCGCTGCGCGAGGACCGTGCTGTCCAGTTGATCCAGTTGACGCACACGGAGCTCGCGTTGCCCTTCGTCGCCGGTCACAAACGCGATGCGCGACGCGTCCGGCGACAGATCGAACGCAGGCCCAAGGTCGCTGTTGAGTTGGCCGTCGGTGAGCCGCACCTCGACGCGAAGTTGTGAGGTCGGCGACGGCGTCGGCCACAGCAGCCACGCCGCGGCCGCCGCCACCAGTACGCCTGCCGCCGCGCCCGCGCCGATCTGGCGCGCGCCGAGGCCTCGGGCCCGAGCCGGTCGCGGAGGGGGAGGCGCCGCATGAATTCCTGACTGACCGGACCCACTGCGCTCGAGCAGTCGATCCAGGACGAGTCGCGCCTCGCGGATGTCGCGCAACCGGCGACGCGGCTCGCGGTCGAGGCACCGCTCCAATAGCCCGCGTAGCTCCGGCGGCGTCGTGGCGGGCACCCGCGAGAAGTCGATCTCGGCCCGGATCACTTCCGCCAGCGTGTGCGACGTGGTCTCGCCTTCAAACAGCCGCCGCCCGGTGAGCATCTCGAACACGACGACGCCAAAGGCCCAGACATCCGTGCGCTTGTCGACCGGCGCCCCGGTGGCTTGTTCCGGACTCATGTAAGCCGCGGTGCCCATAATGATGCCGGCCCGCGTCGCGCCGCCGCTCAGCGTCGCGGAATCAGCCAGCGCGTCGGCCGACGCCGCTTCGAGCGCCTTGGCGAGGCCGAAGTCGAGCAGCTTGATACGGCCGTCAGGCAGTAGCTTGATGTTGGCGGGCTTCAGGTCGCGGTGAATGATGCCGTGCTCGTGTGCGGCTTCGAGTGCTTCGGCAATCAACGACGCGGTTCTGAGCGCCTCGGTCAGGGGCAAAGGCCCCTGTTTGATGCGATCGGAGAGGTCGACCCCCTCCACCAGCTCCATCACCAACGCCTTGCTGCCGTGGGAATCTTCCAGCCCGTACACCGCGGCAATGGAGCCATGGCTGAGCGAGGCAAGCACGTGGGCTTCGCGCTCGAAGCGGGCCATGCGCTCGGGGTCGCTCGCGTAGGTGGCCGCGATCACCTTGATGGCCACCTCGCGGTGGAGCTTGGAGTCGGTCGCCCGGTAGACCTCGCCCATTCCACCGGCGCCGATCTTCTGCGTGATCCGGTAATGCGCGACCGTTTCGCCAATCATGCTGGGCGAATTGTACTGTCGAGCTTTGGGGGGCGCAACGATCAGCGCCGCTGCTGCTGCGCTTTTGCCAGCAATTCCAGCAGCGGCTCGGTCTGTTCGAGCGAGATGCAGGCGTCGGTGATGCTCTGCCCGTACACCGCCGTGCCGCCCGGCACGTAGGTCTGCCGGCCCTCGACCAGGTGGCTTTCGATCATCGTGCCGAAGATCCGCCTCGAGCCACCCGCCACCTGCTTCGCGATGGACGCGGCCACCTCCGCCTGCCGGAGATGGTTCTTCTGGCTGTTGCCGTGGGAGCAGTCGATCATCACCGTCTCAAGCAGCCCCTGTGCGCGAAGCTTGGCGCACACGTCGTTGACGTGCTCGGCGTCGTAGTTGGGACCGGTGCGGCTGCCGCCGCGCAGAATCACGTGGCAGGTGTCGTTGCCCGCGGTCTGAAAGATCGCCGACAGACCCTGCTTGGTCACCGACGGGAACAGGTGCGGCGACCTGGCCGACAGGACCGCGTCCACCGCGGTTTGCATCCCGCCATCGGTGCCGTTCTTGAAGCCCACCGGCATCGACAGCCCCGAGGCCAGCTCTCGATGGACCTGGCTTTCCGTCGTCCGCGCGCCGATGGCCACCCACGAGATCAGGTCGGCGATGTGCTGGGGGATCTGGGTGTCGAGGAACTCGGAGGCCGTGGGCAGGCCCATGTCGTTGACGTCGAGCAGGAGCTTGCGCGCGAGCCTGAGGCCCTTGTTGATGTGGAAGCTCTCGTCCAGATCGGGGTCGTTGATCAGGCCCTTCCAGCCAACCGACGTCCGGGGTTTCTCGAAATACGTGCGCATCACGACGATCAGATGCTGGCCGAACGGCTCGCCCAGGCGCGTCAGCCGCTCGGCGTAGTCAAGCGCCGCCTTCGGATCGTGAATCGAGCATGGGCCGACCACGACGACCAGCCGGGGGTCTCGGCCCTCCAGGACGTCGGCGATCGCCTGCCGGGTATTGGCCACCACGTTGCTGGCGCGGTCCGAGATCGGGATCTCTTCCAGCAGGATGGCAGGCGGGATCAGCGGGCG
>JAENWD010000186.1 GCA_016650245.1 Vicinamibacteria bacterium | reverse complement strand
GACGCTGACGCCGCTGCCAAAGCCCCAACCCACGAAAGCCGCCGGCGGCATCAAGCTCGGCGATCGCATGCCGCCGGGCGACTACGTCTTCCAGGTGTCCGCCGCCACGAAACCCACCGGGCGTGGCAAACCCCGGAGCGCCACTCGGTGGACCAACTTCGAAGTGCGCCTGCCAACTTAAGCGCTTCGTAGTTACGGGTTACGCGTTACGGGTTACGGGTACGAGGCTCTTGCGGGTAAGCTGCAACGTACTCGTATGTCTCTTCTTCTCGGAATCGATGTCGGCACCGGCGGCACGCGCGCGCTGGTTGTCGACGAGCGTGGTGGCATCGTCGCCTCGGCCACCGCGGAGCACGCGCCGTTTGCGTCGCCCCAGACGGGCTGGGCCGAACAGGACCCGCACGACTGGTGGCGTGCCACGCGCGAAGCGGTCCACGCGGTCCTGACGCAGCCCGGCGTCTCGGCCGACGCCATCGCTGCGATTGGCTTGTCAGGGCAGATGCACGGCTCCACGCTGCTCGACGCGAGCGACCAGGTCGTCCGCCCCGCGCTGCTCTGGTGCGATCAGCGCACCCACCGGCAGTGCCAGCAGATCACCGAGACGATCGGTGCCGCGCGCCTCATCCAACTGACGTTCAACCCGGCCCTGACCGGATTCACCGCCCCCAAGCTGCTGTGGGTGCGCGAGCACGAGCCGGACACGTGGCAGAACGTGCGCTCGGTGCTGCTGCCGAAGGACTACGTGCGCTTCCGCCTCACGGGCCACAAAGCCACCGACGTCGCCGACGCCTCCGGGACGCTGCTGTTCGACGTCGGCGCTCGGGAGTGGTCCGACACGATGCTGCGCGAGCTGGAGCTGAAGCCGTCGCTGATGCCAGAGGCGTTCGAGTCGCCCATGGTCACCGGCAGCGTCTCGCCGGCAGGCGCCGAGGCGACGGGCCTCACGGTCGGCACGCCGGTGGTTGCCGGCGGCGGCGACCAGGCCGCGGGCGCCGTCGGCATGGGCATCGTGCGCGCCGGTGCGGTGAGCGCCACCATCGGCACCTCCGGCGTTGTCTTTGCCGCCACCGATCGCCCCGTGCTCGAACCCGGAGGCCGCATCCATACGTTCTGCCACGCCGTGCCGGGACGCTGGCACGTGATGGGCGTCACGCTTGGGGCGGGCTTGTCGCTGCGCTGGTTCCGCGACCAGTTCGGCGCAGGCCAGTCAGATGTGGCGGCGGGGCTTCCGCCCCGCGACCCCTACGACCTCATGACCGAGGCCGCAGCCACAGCGCCGGTCGGATCCGACGGCGTGTTGTGGGCCCCGTACCTGATGGGCGAGCGCACGCCGCACCTGGACCCGCACGCGCGCGCGGCGCTGGTGGGCCTGTCCGGCTCGCACACCCGCGCCCATGTCGTCCGCGCGGTCCTGGAAGGCGTCGCGTTCAGCCTGAAGGACAGCTTCTCCATCTTCGAGGCGATGCAGGTGCCGGTGAGCCACGTGCGTCTTGGCGGCGGCGGCGCGCGCTCGGACCTCTGGCGACGGATTCAGGCCGACACCTACGGCTACCCTGTGGAGATCGTTGCCGCCGAGGAGGGCGCGGCCTACGGCGCGGCGCTGCTGGCAGGCGTTGGCGCCGGCGTATGGCGCACGGTGGACGAGGCGTGCGACGCCGTGGTGCGCGTGGTGACGCGAATCGAGCCCAACGCCACCAATCGAGCCACGATGGCGCGGCAGTACGAGCGGTTCAAGGCGTTGTATCCGGCGCTGCGTGGACTGGACAATCGCGAAGGCGCGATGACGCGAAGACGGCAACTCACATAGAATTGCGGATTGCGTCCCGGCGCGGGGGCCTTTACCCAGAAGTCCTTCGCGCCTTCGCGCCTTCGCGCCATCGTGATTGTGTTTCCGAAAGGCCTCACTCATGAGCGACAAGTACGCGCCTCTCCCCGAACACAAGTTCTCCTTCGGCCTCTGGACCGTCAGTAACCGTGGCCGCGATCCGTTTGGCTCGGAGGTGCGTCCGCCGCTGGCGCCTGTTGACGCGGTGAAGATGCTCGCTCAGGTCGGCGCCTGGGGCGTGAACCTCCACGACAACGATCTGGTGCCCATCGACGCCACGCCCGCCGAGCGCGACCGGATCGTCAAGGAGTTCAAGCAGGCCTGCGACAGCCACGGCATCGTCGTGCCGATGGCCACCGTCACGCTGTTCTTCGATCCGGCGTTCCGCGACGGCGCCTTCACGGCCAACGATCCGGCCGTGCGCGCGTACGCGCTGCAGAAGACCCTCCGCGCGATGGACATCGGCGCGGAGCTCGGCGCGAAGATCTTCGTGCTCTGGGGCGGCCGCGAGGGAACCGAGACCGACGCGTGCCGGCGGGCCGACGACGCGGTGAAGCGGCTGCGGCACGCGATCGACTACGTGTGCGAGTACTCGATCGCCAAGGGCTACGGCTACACGTTCGCGATGGAGGCCAAGCCCAACGAGCCGCGTGGCGACATCTACATGGCCACCACCGGCAACTACCTCGGGCTCATCCCCACGCTCGCGCATCCTGAGATGGTGGGCGTGAACCCCGAGGTCGCACACGAGCAGATGGCTGGGCTCAACTTCACGCATGCCGTCGCGCAGGCGTGGGAAGCCGGCAAGCTGTTCCACATCGACCTCAACGATCAGGTGCCCGGCCGGTACGACCAGGACTTCCGCTTCGGCGCGGCGAACCCGAAGTCGGCGTTCTTCCTCGTGAAGTTCCTCGAAGACGTCGGCTACGCTGGTCCGCGTCACTTCGACGCGCATGCGTACCGCACCGAGAACTACGACGGCGTGAAGGACTTCGCGCGCGGCTGCATGCGCACGTATCTGATCCTCAAGGAGAAGGCGGCCCGCTGGAATGCCGATGCCGAGATCCAGGCCATCGTGAAGGAGATCCACGAGCCCAGCATGCCGACGCCGGCCGAGGCGACGTATTCACCTGCCCATCTGGCGACGTTGCTGGGCCACACCTTCGACCGCGGCACGCTGGCCGCCAAGAACCTGCCCTACGAGCGGCTCGACCAGTTGACGGTCGAAGTACTCCTGGGCACGCGCTGATCACGAACGCCAACCACGCCCACGTACGCCAACCACGGAGACACGGAGAACACAGAGGCCGCACAGAGACTTTTCTTGTTGGGATGTCCTCGGGCGTTCGGGTGCATCCGGCCGCAATCAAACCGGCTCCGTGCGTCCTCCGTGATCTCTGTGTCTCCGTGGTTGGCGTACGTTACTTCCTGGAAAGTTTCACTTTCTTGATCTTGGGACCGGCCTTGCGCAACTGCACGAACATCCCCAGGGCGCCAAGGGCCAACCACACCAGCGGCAGCCAGCGGCGGCCCGGCGCGGGATCCAGCGGATAGACCACCCACACGTCATTGGCCGCGCTCGCGGCCTGCGCGGTGCCGTCGCCCAGCAGGGCGAGCACGCCCACCAGCAGCGTCCACGCGCCGCCAAAGGCGGTGCCTGTCACCACGACGTACCGCTGCAGCCACATCGCGGCCAGGGCGCCGGCCACCGCAAAAGCGACGACGACCAGCACGTGCGGATCGCCGCTTGCGCGCGACCACAGGAGCGTCACCGCCATGGCGCCGACGGCCGCGCCCACCAGGACGACGCCAAGAAAGTACGCCAGGTTCAACACGAGCGCGCCCGCCAGCCCTCCAACCACGGCCCACATCAGCAGCGACGACGTGCTGCCGGCGCCGGCCACTGTCGTGGCGAGCAGCGCGCCCAGCACGAACCCGTAGAGCCCCAGCACGATCCGGAAGAACCGGTAGCCCGCAAAGCAGGCCACCGCGCCCCCGAGGACGAGGACCAGCGCGGCGGGAATCTGGAGTGTCGACGGGATCATCGAATCACCGAGCCCGCCACAATCGCGATGGCGCGAAGGCGCGAGGGCGCGAAGGTTTTCTTAATCGTCAATCGTCAATCTGCAGTCGTCAATTACACATCTCGTCTACCCAGCATGGCTTTGGCCATCGTGACCTCGTCGGCGTACTCGATGTCGCTGCCCACGGGAATGCCCGTCGCGATGCGCGTGACGCGCACGCCGAGCGGCTTGAGCAGCCGCGCCAGGTACAGCGCGGTCGCCTCGCCCTCGACGTTCGGATTGGTGGCCAGCACCACTTCCTGTACCTGACCCTGGCCCACCCGCGTGAGCAGGCCCTTGATCTTCAGGTCGTCGGGCCCGACGCCCGACAGCGGCGACAGCGCGCCCATCAGCACGTGATACGTCCCGCGGAACTCCCGCGTCTTCTCGACGACCGAGACGTTCTGGGGCTCCTCGACCACGCAGATGAGCGCCGGGTCACGAGTGGTGTCGGTGCAGTAGACGCACGGATCGACGTCGGTGATCGTGTTGCATACCGAGCAGTACGTCACGCGCTCCTTGACGTCGCGAATCGCGTCGCAGAGCCGATCGGCGTCCTCACGCGGCGTGCGCAGCACGTGAAACGCCAGGCGCTGCGCGCTTTTGGCGCCAATGCCTGGCAGCCGCTGAAACTGTTCGATTAAGCGCGCGAGAGGCTCTGGATGCGGCAATTCTAGAATCCAGGCATCTTTCCGCCGAGCAGACCGCCGACGTTCTTCTGCATCGCGTCGTCCACCTTGCGATGGGCGTCGTTGAGCGCGGCGAGGATCAGATCCTGCAGCATCTCGACGTCGTCTTTCGACACGACTTCGGGATCGATCTTCAGCGACAGGACCTGCTTGGAGCCGTTGGAGACAACGGTGACCATGCCGCCGCCGGCGTTGCCCTCGACCCGCAGGTCCTCGGCCTGACGGGCCAGTTGCTCCTGGACCTTCTGGGCCTGCTTCATCATCTGCCGGATATCCATCTACTTGATCTCCTCGACCTCGCGGATCTCCGCGGGGAAGACGTCGAGCATCGCCTGCACGCCGCCGTCGGCCATCGCGCGGGCCCTCAGATCGGCGTCAGGCAGCGGCGCAACCGGAGCGGGCGGCTCGACTCCGGCTGGCGGTCGCACGGCCGGCGCGTCGGCGGCACCGCTGCGTGCCGTGGCGACCCCGACCTTGCGGCCGGCCACCGACTCGGCGAGCGACTCCAACCACTGGCGGCGCGCCTCAACCTGCTGGCGCATCGTCTCGTGCACGGGGCCGAAGGTGAACACCAGGCGACCGCCATCGAGCTCGATCTTCTGCGCGGTGGCCACGTGCAGGTTGTAGAACGTGCGATTCTGCCGCTGCAGCTCCGCCAGAAACCGGTCTTTGAAGTCGGCTGGCAACGGGCCGTCGGGCGCACCGGCCGGCGTGGTCGCCCCAGGCGCGTCCGGGCGAGGCACGGGCGCAGGTGGACGCGACAGCGGAGGCGCCTGGCGCGGGGCAAAAGGCGGCCGCGCCCCAAAAGACTGCGCCGGTTTCGGCACGGCGGCCGGTGTGCCTGTCGTCGGTGGCGCCGGCGCCAACCCGCCTTTCTCCAGTTGGCCGATCAAATCGGCCAACGGCACCAGCTTGCGCAGGTGGATCCACTTGAGCAGCGCCATCTCGAGCGCGTACCGAGGCTGCGACGCCAGTCGCACGTCGGCCTCGGCGCGCGCGACCAGGTCGAACGAGCGCAGCAGGTCCTCGCGCGAGAAGCGCGTCACCAGCGCCTGAAGCCGCGCGCGATCGGACTCCAGCACCACCTCGGGATCAGAGAGCCGCGTGGGGTCGATGGACACCAGCGTCATCGCGCGCACCACACCGGCGAGCTCGCGGCAGAGAATCCGGAGGTCGTAGCCGGCTTCGACCGCCCGCCCCGCCAGCGCGAAGGCCGCCGCCGCGTCCTCGTCGGCCACCGCCGTGAGGATGTCAAACAGCAGGTCGTGGCCCACCAGGCCAAGCACGGCGGCGACGTCGGCGGCGGTGACCGTCGCCCCGGAAAACGACAACACCTGGTCGAAAGCGCTTTGCGCGTCGCGCATGCTGCCTTCGGCGTAGCGCGCCAGAATCGTCAGCGCGTCGTCGGCAATCGAGATGGCCTCGGCGTCTGCGATGTGACGCAGCTGCGCGGCGATGGCCGTGGTGGCGATGGTGCGGAACTCATACACCTGCGCGCGCGACTGGATGGTGTCGGGAATCTTGTGAAGCTCGGTGGTCGCCATGATGAAGACGACATGTGGCGGCGGCTCTTCCACAGACTTCAGCAGCGCGTTGAACGAGTGGTTCGAGAGCTGGTGGACCTCGTCGATGATGAAGATCTTGTAACGGTCGCGGGCAGGCGTGATGGCGAGGTTGCTGATGATGACCTCGCGCACGTTGTCGATGCCGGTGTGGCTGGCCGCGTCGATCTCGAGCACGTCCAGGTCGCGGCCCTGGGCAATCTCCACGCAGGCGTCGCACTCGCCGCAGGGATCGGGGGTGGGGCCCTTGATGCAGTTGAGCGCCCGCGCGAGAATGCGCGCGGTCGTCGTCTTGCCCACGCCGCGTGCGCCGGCAAAGACGAAGGCCTGCGCCAGGCGGCCGCTGGCCAGCGCATTGCGCAGCGTCTGTGTGACGGCCTGCTGGCCGACCACGTCATCGAAGCGCTGGGGTCGCCACTTTCGGGCGATTACTTGATAGGACACTGGCGCATTGACGATTGACGATTGCAGATTGACGATTGGGCGCGCGACGGACCGCGACCCGGATGGCCTGCGGCACAGCTCAGGGACTGCTTAGCGCTGCTGCCTTCCGGCCCTGACGCGGTTCGCAGGCTGATCTTGCACAGGGTCCGGGCCGCGGTGCGACGCGCGAGACGGCTGCAACTTTGGTTAAGTGTACGAGAACTGGGCGTGGGGTCCAAGCAGAACTGACGCAGCCCATGGAACTGACACACTTCGATTATCCTGTCCCCCCATGTCCCTACCGCTCCGCCCTCGTGAATCCTGCCGCTGGGACTGCGTGTCCCTGGGCGAAGTGATGTTGCGGCTCGATCCGGGCGATGGCCGCGTCCACACCACCCGGACGTTCCAGGTGTGGGAGGGCGGCGGCGAGTACAACGTCGCGCGCGGGTTGACACGCTGTTTCGGGCTCAACACCGCGGTGGTGACCGCGCTGGCCGACAACCCGGTCGGGCGCCTGGTGGAAGACCTGATGTTCCAAGGCGGGGTCCAACAGCGCGTGACCTGGGTCAAGTACGACGGGGTGGGCCGCACCGTGCGCAACGGCCTCAACTTCACCGAGCGCGGCTTCGGGGTGCGCGCCGCGCTGGGTTGTTCCGATCGCGGGCACACGGCCATCGCGCAGCTGGCGCCTGGTGTCGTGGACTGGGACGAGATCTTCGGACGCCTGGGCTCGCGGTGGCTGCACACCGGCGGCATCTTCTGCGCGCTCTCGGAGACCACCCCGCTGGTGGCGGAAGAAGCCATGGCCGCCGCGCGCAAGCACGGCACGCTCATCTCGTACGACCTCAACTACCGCGACTCGTTGTGGAAATCGATCGGCGGACAAACCAGGGCGCGTGAGGTGAACCGCCGCCTGGCGCCGTACATCGACGTCATGCTGGGCAACGAGGAAGACTTCTCGGCGGCGCTGGGCTTCCAGATCGAGGGCGTCGACGAGCACCTCAGCGCGCTCGACCCGGCCAAGTTCAGGCAGATGATCGAGACCGCCGTGGCCGCCTACCCCAATTTCAAGGTCGTCGCCACGACGCTGCGCAACGCGACCACGGCGACGCTGAACGACTGGGGCGCCATCGCCTGGATGGACGGGGCCTTCTACACCGCGCCCAACCGCGAGCGGCTCGAGATCTGGGACCGGGTCGGTGGCGGCGATTCCTTCGCCTCGGGCCTCATCTACGGGCTGCTGACCGGCAAAGGCCCTCAGTACGCCGTCGAGTGCGGCGCCGCCCACGGCGCCCTGGCCATGACCACCCCGGGCGACACCAGCATGGCCACGCTGGCCGAGGTCGAGCGGGTGATGAAGGGCGGGACGGCCAGAGTGTCGAGATAGGCCAAACCCACGGCCGATATGGACGAGCCGCGAGCGCAGGTGATCGCCATGATCGAAAGTCAGGTGTGGTCGGCGTTTGTCACGTCTCGTGATGAGCGCGTGCGAATCATTTCAGTGAGGCGGGCCCGTGATGAAGAAAAAGCGCGGTACATCGGTCGGTAGGAGCCTGACAGCCGGGTCACTCGACGCCATGCACGATGCCGGCGTCGATCTGTCCGCGCACATGGATGTGGCCGGCGCGAAGCGGCCCGGCCGCGACGTGCAGCGCGTGAACGTGGACTTTCCGGTGGCCCTCCTGCTCGAGATCGATCGTCAGGCCCGGCGGCTCGGCGTCACCCGTCAGGCGTTCATCAAGATCCGAATTGCCGACAGCTTGCAGCGTTCCTGACCGGCAGCCTACGCGTCACCGTATCGCGCCCCACAACCGTCAACCCCCAACCGTCACCCTGTAACTCTGTGCACCGCCAAGCGCAACAGCTGGTCCAGCGCGCCGCTGACGCGCACCGTATAGGGCGGTCCGCTCTCGAGGGCCCGTAGCGCCGCCGGCAGTTGGGCCACGCGCGCCTTGCAGCGCTGCCGCATTTGGTCGAGCGGGGCGGAAGGCGCCACACGCGCCCCGCGCCGCATCACCTCCGACAGCAGCGGGCGGCCTTCCTGGCCGGCCTCGTCGGCGAGCCCCATCACGTCGTGGCTTGCGATGCCGGTCTCGGTAACGCGCCACACCTGCTTGCGGCCCGGGAACGTGCGCTTGCCGGTGCTGAGCTTCACCGTCGGCCGCGCCTGGCCCGCCTCCGTCGTCTCCACCAGCTTGTAGACGCCGCCAAGCGCCGGCGCGTCGCTCACGGCGCTGATGGCCGTGCCGACACCGAAGCCGTCGATGGGCGCGCCGCCGCGGACGAGCGTCTGGATGCGATGCTCGTCGAGGTCGCCCGACACCAGGATGCGCGTCGCGCCGAGTCCTCCCTCGTCGAAGATCTGGTGCACCTGCGTGGACAGCGCCAGCAGGTCGCCGCTGTCGAGGCGCACGGCCGTGGGCCGCAGGCCGGAGGCGACGATGCGCCGCGCCGCCGTGAGGGTGTCGTACGTGTCGATGAGCAGCGTGGTGTGCGCGCCGAAGATCTGCATGTACTGCCGGAACGCGTCGATCTCGTCGGCACAGCCCATCACCCACGAATGCGCCATCGTCCCGCTGACGGGGATGCCGAAGAGGCGGCCGGCTTCAACGTTCGACGTCGACACGCAGCCGGCGATGTAGGCGGCGCGCGCCGCGTGCAAGGCGGCGTCGAGTCCATGCGCGCGGCGGCTGCCAAACTCGATCACCGCGCGGCCGTCGGCCGCATTGACCACGCGCGAGGCCTTGCTGGCCACCGATGTCTGAAACGTGATGATGGCAAGCAGCGCGGTTTCGACCAGTTGCGCCTCGCCGGCGGGAGCGGTCACGCGCAGGACGGGCTCGTGGCTGAAGATGACCTCGCCCTCTTCCACGGCCCACACGTCGCCGGTGAAGCGAAACGCCGGCAGATACGCATCGAAGAACGACGACGGGACGTCGGCGAGCGCGGGCAGCGTGCGCAACCACCCGATCTCGTCGGGCGTGAAGTGCAGGTTCGCCAGATACTCGAGCGCCTGCTCGAGACCCGCGGCGACCAGGTACTGCCGGTGGTCGGGTAACCCGCGCACGAACAGCTCGAAAGTACGCGGTTGGTCCTGGCCGGAGGCGTGGTAGCCGGCCATCATCGTGACCTGATACAGGTCGGTGGCAAGCGCACTGGGCATGTGCCACGATTACACCATGATTGAGGCCGAGTGCCCGGCGCTGCTGATCGTCGACGTGCAGAACGATTTCTGCCCCGGCGGCGCGCTGGCGGTGGCCGAGGGCGACCAGGTCGTGCCGGTGCTCAACCGGTTGGCCGCCCGTGCCGGCGCTCTGGGTCTGCCCGTCTACGCCTCGCGCGACTGGCACCCGATCGACAGCAGACATTTTGCCGCCAACGGAGGACCGTGGCCCACGCACTGCGTGGCGGGCACCGCCGGCGCGCGGCTCCATCCCGATCTGGCGCTGCCGTCTGGCGCGATGATCGTGACCAAGGGGACCGCGCGCGACGAGCACGGCTACTCTGCGTTTGACGGCAGGGTGGCCGGCCGCGGGACACTGCTCGACGATCTGCGCAGCCGCGGCGTCGATCACCTCGTCGTCGGAGGGCTGGCCACCGACTACTGCGTGCGCGCCAGCGTGCTCGACGCGCGGCGCCACGGCCTGGGCGTGACCGTGGTGGAAGACGGCGTCCGCGCAGTGAATCTCGTAAAACGCGCCGGCAACCGCGCGCTCGACGAGATGCGAGCCGCCGGGGCGGACGTCAAGCCCTCCCGCGACATTCTCTAGACTAGCGAGGTGAAGTACTTTATTCCAAGAGGTGCGCAGCGTCGGATCAACGTGTATGCTGTCGTTCGTCATGAGTTGGCTCGCATGGCTTGGCCTCGCAGTACTCATCACCGCCATTGCTGCCATCACCGGTATCAAACCGAAGGGAACGCGGCACGTCGCTCACACCCGACTGATGGGAGTGGCACGACTCGCTCTCGTGGCGATCCTCATCATCTTCGCCTACCTCGCGTTTCGAGCACGCTCCGGCGGTTGACACACGACAGGTTCCAGCGGCAAAAGGAGAATGAAATGGCGGTCACCTTCCAACGAAACGTGGGAATGCTGCTTCTCGCGGTTTGGCTGATTCTTTATGGGCTCGCTGGCATGACCGCACTCGTGCTGCCGGCTCCATTGATGGCCGTTCTGGCGTTACTCGCGGGCATTCTGATTCTTGTCGGCCGGTAGAGCTGTCCGACTTGATCCGACGCTTGAAGGAGAAAGCACACCATGCGTGTCATTGTCAGATTCCGGGCGATTGCCCTGGGCCTCGCGATTGCTGTCACGGGCTGCGCGTCGCCGCCCAGCGCGGACGTGGATGCGGCCAAGGCCGCCCTTGACAGGGCCGCTACCGACCAAGCGGGTCAGTATGCCCCCGAGTCGCTGAAGGCTGCCCAGGATGCCCGGGCGGCGCTCGACGTCGAGCTGAACGCTCAGGAAGGCAAGTGGTTCAAGTCGTACGACAGGGCAACGGAACTCGCAGTCGCTGCGAAGGCGGCAGGCGACAAAGCGGCGGCCGATGCTGTCGCGGGCAAGGCGGCGGCCGATGCTGTCGCGGCCAAAGTGAAAGCCGATGCCGCCGCGGCCAGGGCGAAGGCCAAGATCGCGCCGGTCCGCATCGGGGGTCAGATCAAGGCGCCGACCAAGACCAAGGACGTCAAGCCAGTGTACCCGGCGATTGCGCAGTCGGCGCGTGTCAGCGGAGCGGTCACCATCGAGGCGACGATTGGATCCGACGGGAAAGTCATAGACGCGAAGGTCGTGCGCTCGATCCCGCTGCTCGATCAGGCCGCGCTTGACGCCGTGCTTCAGTGGGAGTACACGCCGACTCTCCTGAACGGAGTGCCCGTGCCGGTTCTCGTGACTGTCACGATCAACTTCACGCGGCAGTAGGAATCTGCGCGCCGGGCCTTTACATTGCAAAGCCTCGGCGCTAGGATGCGCGGTGGTGGCGAGAACCTCAGGGTTGCGACGCGTGGTGGCGCCGGGGCGCACCCAACGGCCCGACGACGGGTCCGATGCCACGACCCCGCTGGTCCCGCCGGCCGATCACCTCGATCGCCTGATCCACGAGCGCCTCCGGCTGGGCATCATAAGCGCGCTCACCGCGACGCCCGTCCTCAGCTTCACCGATCTGAAGAAGCTGCTGAAGACCACCGACGGCAACCTGAGCGTGCACGCTCGCAAGCTCGAAGAAGCCGGCTACATCGCGTGTCACAAGTCCTTTGACGGGCGCACGCCCCGCACCGAGTTCCGCCTCACGCCGGCCGGAAAGGCCGCGCTGCTGCGCTACCTCGATCACATGGACGCGCTGATTCAGGTGACGAGGAAGTTGACCAACACCCCTGGTAACTGAAAAGTTTCCCAACCGTCCCTCGCCCGCTCACATCTATACCCTCAGTGACCGACGCGGAGCTGGTCGAGCGCGCCAGGGCAGGCGACCAGGCGGCGTTTGGCGTCCTGGTCGATCGTTACCAGCACGTCGTCGTTCGCGCCGCGCGGGCTGTCGTCGGACAAAGCGAAGAGGCCGAAGACGTCGCGCAGGACGTGTTCCTGCGGGCGTATCGGCGCATCGACGGCTTTCGTGGCGAGGCGAGCGTCAAGACCTGGCTGCTGGCGATCACGTGGCGGCAGGCGTTGTCGCATCGGCGATCGATCGCGGTCCGTGTGCGGCGGTTCATCTCTACCGGCGACGATGAGGTGTTTGACCCGCCGGCGACGGCCCGACTGCAGGATCAGGAGCTGGCCGACCGGGACCTCCAGCGCACGGTGGCGAGAGTCGTGCGGACCCTGCCGGCGAAGTATCGCGAGGCGTTGATGTTGAATGCGACGGGCGACCACACGTTCGACGAGATGAGCCAGGCGTTGGGCGTCCCGGCCGGCACCCTGAAGTGGAGGGTGTCGGAGGCCCGGAGAAGGCTCAAGGAAAAGCTTCTGAAACTGGACCTTTTTTAGGTACGAGCTACGAGTTACGAGTTACGAGTTACGAGTACACAGAGAGACACCGCGGATGAATCCCGACGATCGGATTGACCACGCTCTGCGCGCCATCGCGAAGGCCGATGCCTCGCGAGAGTTCTCGGCGCAGGTGCGCGCGCGAATCGAGGCGGGCGATGGGGTTCATGCGGCGTGGTGGCCAAAGGTCGCAGCGGCGTGCGCGGCGGTTCTGCTGGTGGCGGCCGTCGCGTGGTTCATGCGAGAGGCGCCGCCAGCGCCATCCGAGCAGATGGCACAGACGACGGCTCCGGTTGTGGCCACGCGGTCGCTGGCACCCGCGCCCCCACGCGAACCGCGCGCCGAGCCACTGCCCTGGTCTCGCAGCACGCACGTCGCCCGGATGAGAGGCTCGGTCGCGCGGGTGACGACGGCACGCTCGTTGACGGGCGATCACGAGCGGGCGCTCGAGCCGTTGTCGCCACTGGAAGCACTGTCGGTGCCTTCAATTGCCCCTGACGCCATGGTCGTCGTCGACCACGTCATTGCCCCGCTGGCGCCGATTACGCCGCTGTCCACGTCCGCGATGTGATCGGCACGTCGCTTTGAGGAGAACTGTGATGCGGAAGGTCTGGTTGGCACTGTCGCTGGTCGTGGTCATCACCTCATTCACGGTCGGTCACGCTCAGGAACGGGTCGGACCGCCACCGGAAGCGCCTTCCTTCGTCGAAGAGCGAAGCCGGAAGGTCGGACCGAACGTGCGCATCGAGGTGATGTTCAGTGAGCAGCGGTCGGATGTGCCCGCGATCCCGAAGACCGTGACGCTGACGACCAATGACGGACAGTGGGGCCGCGTCAGATCGTCGGTCAGCACGGCCGGTTACTCCGACTCGCCCCTCAACGTCGACGCGCGGCCCGAGGTGCTGCCCGATGGCCGGGTCCTGCTGAACCTGAATATCGAGTACGCCGAGAAGCGCGTGCCCGAGGGCAAGCCGGTGCAACCGGGGCAGGTCATCGCGACGACCCTCAACGAGTCGGTGACGCTGCTGCTCGAGAGCGGAAAGGGACTGGCGGTGACGCAGTCGGCCGACCCGATGAGCGACCGTAAGGTCACAGTCGAGGTCAAGGCGACGATCTTGAGGAATTGACGATTGCGGATTGACGATTGACGATTGATGATTACGGGCGTGCCGCCTGCTGACGGAAGACCAGGACGTAGCACGCCAGCAGTTGCGCCTGATTGGGACATTGCGGTCCCGCTGGCAGCCACCGCAAAGGGAGAGGAGATCGACGACTGCAGACTGAGCGCGGAACCCGTGGCGTTTCGTTCAATCTGCAATCGTCAATCTGCAATCGTCGATTCCGATCTACTGCTTGCCCCAGTTCTGCTGCTCTTCGATCATCAGCGTGGCCTTGCCGATGGCGGCCTGGGTGCTGGCGTTGGTGTAGCCGGCAAGCGTGCTGCTCGTGCAAGCAATCACGAGGCCGTCGCTGTCGCGGCACTCGATGAACGCCCGCGCCTTGGCCTCGACCGTGTGAAGGGTTGGCGATAGCGGTCCGAGGAAGAAGGTGAAGGCGTTGGCGTTCTTGGTGGCCTGGAACAGCTCGAGCTCCAGAGTGCCATCCACCGTGCAGGTAGTGTCAGGCACGGCGCACGTGAGCGCCAGCGTCACACCGGTGGCCTGGAGCCTATCGGCATAGACGACCTTTCCGGGCTCCATCTGCACGCCGTCGACCTCGATCCACGCCTTAATGGCCGCGCGGGAACTGCTGGAGCTCTTGCCGCCGTTGACGATCGCGGTGGTCAGGTTGTAGGTCCACAGGACGGCTTCCATCGACAGCGTGGCCGAGACCGCGCCGCCATTGGAGGTCTTCACCGCGGCAGGAATCGAGAACAGCGTGACGACGTCACTCTTTCCAGTGCCGGTGACAGGTGCGAAATGCAGCAGGTCGGCCCCACTGGCGAAGAACGCCTTGTTGGAAGCGGCGCTTTGGGCCACCGCGGGCGCGGCCATCAGCGCACTCAGCGCGAATACTGACGATGCAAATACGAGTCTCATGTCTCTCTCCTTGTTGATCGGGAGGCGGGGACCAATCCGCCCCAGGGCCCACGATATTGGGCCGCTGTGTAAGCTACACCTCGCTGGGGGCACATCCCAGCGACAACGAGTCGTCGATGTATGACTTGCGTCTTAGGTGATGCGCGAAGTGATACAGCGTCGAGCACACCCAAGCGGCCAAAGCAGACGGCACGTACAACGAAACGGCCCGCCTGGAAGCGGGCCGTGAAGAAAGCTGATACCAGCAGAGCCGCCTCGGCAGGGGCCCTGCTGGTGCAGCACGGGAATCCTCGGCGCAAGTCTAGAAGAAGTTAGCCCTCATCAACACTTGCGTCACGCGAACGCCGTCGTTGTTGACGTCCCAGAAGTACTCCGAGAAAACAGCGTTGAAGACATTGAACTCTTCCGCGGCAACAACCGTTATGCCATCTGTGGCGACGCAGTCGTAGTTGTGTCCGGTGGTCGGCGAGACCGTGGCCCCGTCGGGGCAGTACCACACGTCGGTCAGCTCGCTGGCGTCCACAAACGAGCTCTGCCCTGTCTTCCGCTTGAAGACTGCGGTGCCCGCGTAGTAGTAAGTCGACCCGTCAAACACGAACGCGTCGGCCCCGATGCAACCACCCGGCTTGCCGAGCACGCGCACATACAGATCGACCGAGATGGCGTTCGCCCAATCAGCCGGTACCCGGATCTCGGCGTTGCCATCAGTTGCGTCGCGGTCGGAGACTCGCAGGCTCGTCAGGGACGCGTCCTTCACGAAGTCGATCCTGACGCCGTTGATTGGCTCGACCTCACCGAGGTTGGCGTTGGGCAAGTCCCCGATGATGTACGACCCCGTGCCATCCGCCGCTTCGCAGTACAATTCGTTCGGGCCGTTGGTCGTCTTCACCGGAATGAAGATGGCGCGGCCATTCGAGTTGTC
>JAENWD010000185.1 GCA_016650245.1 Vicinamibacteria bacterium | reverse complement strand
TCGCCGGGCGGTTCATGATCTCCCAGTCGCGCAGGTCGCCACGGCCGCCGAGAGAAACCGTGCCGGTGCCGATGCCGCCAATGGGCAGCGCGATGCGGTCCAGGTGCGCCTCGTCAAACACACGAAGCGAGGGCCACGCCGGGTCCTCGAGCACGAGCCGCTCGGCCGCCGTGCGTTGCGCGGCGTCGGCCTCGCGGCTGGCGAGGCCACCCAGCGAGGTCAACCCGCCGAAACCGAGGCTGACTGTCTTCACGAAGTCGCGACGGTCCACCTGCGGACCGCAGTCGTCGCCGCAACACCGCGGTTTGGGCTTGGAAGGATCGTGGGGCATTGACGCGCGGGCATCATAGCGCACGTGGCGGCAGGGCTTTAGCCCTGCGTGGCGGCCGGTTATACTCCCCGCTGCCACCCCACTGATGCCGTCGCCGCCAGGGCCCCCGCCCTCTCAACCGGGTGACCGTACCGCGTTTCGCGTCCTTGGCGCCCTTGGCGTCTGCCACCTGCTCAACGACATGGTGCAGTCGTTGCTGCCGTCGATCTACCCGATCCTGAAGACCGCGCTGCGACTGGATTTCGGCCACATCGGGTTGATCACGTTGGTCAACCAGCTCACCGCCTCACTGCTGCAACCCCTGATTGGCTCCTACACCGACCGGCGCCCGCTTCCGCGTTCGCTCGCCATCGGCATGTCGTTCACGCTCTCGGGCCTGGTGCTGCTGGCGTTTTCGGCGCACTTCGGAGCCGTGCTGGTGGCGGCGGCCCTCATCGGCATCGGGTCGGCGGTGTTCCATCCCGAGTCCTCGCGCATCGCGCGGCTCGCCTCGGGAGGACGGCACGGCCTGGCGCAGTCGTTGTTCCAGGTCGGCGGAAATGCGGGGTCGGCCATTGGACCGCTGATGGCGGCCCTCATCGTGCTGCCGCGTGGCCAGCGCAGCCTCATGTGGTTCGCGGTCGCGCCCATCGTGGCCATCGGGCTGCTCTTTCGCGTCGGTGACTGGTACCGTCGCCGCGCTCCACGACCGGCGCAGGCGCCCCACGCGGCTTATGCCCCACACCACCACCTCACGCGCGCGGAGGTGAGACGCGCGCTGGCTGTCCTGCTCGTACTGGTGTTCTCGAAGTACGTCTACCTCGCGAGCCTGAGCACCTACTACACGTTCTATCTGATCGAGACGTTTGGCGTCTCCGTCCGCAGCGCGCAGTTACACCTGTTCGTGTTTCTCGCATCTGTCGCGGCCGGCACAATTCTGGGTGGTCCGCTCGGCGACCGCTACGGCCGCAAGTACGTGATCTGGGGATCCATTCTTGGCGTCCTGCCGTTCTCGGTGGCGCTGCCGTACGCAAACCTGGCCGTCACAGGCGTGTTGAGCGCCGTCATCGGCCTGATTCTCGCGTCGGCGTTCTCGGCCATCCTGGTCTATGCGCAGGAGCTCGTGCCCGGCAAGGTCGGCATGATCTCCGGGCTGTTCTTCGGCCTCGCCTTCGGCATCGGCGGGCTGGGCGCCGCCGTGCTCGGCGTGCTTGCCGATGCCACCAGCATCAGGCTCGTCTATCACCTGTGCGCGTGGCTGCCAGCGCTTGGCCTGCTCACCGCGTGGCTGCCCGATCTGGAGCCTCGAACGCACGTCCGAACCACCGAGAGCGACGTCGAGTAGTCCGGTGCAGCGCGACTCACCGATCGAGCAGCGCGCCAAACGCACTGAGCTCACGCTCCATGTCGGCCACGCTCGGACCAGGCGGTTGCAGATAGCGACGAACCTGGATCCACTGCTCGCCAAAGACGCTCTGGCGCGCCAGCGCACGCCACCGGAGCGCGGGATCCGCCTTCACGTCCCCTTCCTCGCTCCACGCGACCGGCGCCTTCTTCAGTTCTCCGCGGGCCACCGCCGTCTGGAACAGTCGCCATGCAGCTGGGCGGTCCCCGCGCCGGAAGGACAGATACGCCAGCAGGTACGGCGCCGCGACGCTCATCGCGTTGTCCGCGTTCACCTCGTCGAGCATCCGCGCCGCCTCGCTCCAGCGGCGCTTCAGCAGGGCGACCTCGGCAAGCCCGAGCAGCGCCCCGCTGTCGGAGTCGACCTCGAGCGCACGTCTGAACAGCCGCTCGGCGTCATCCAGTTCGCGCCAGCCATCGGGTCCCACCGACGCCCGTAGCAGGCCCATCTGCATGTAACCTCGAGACGATCCGTCGGGATTGACCTCGACGAGCCGCTGGTAGGCGACGATCGCCTGCGCGCGCTCTCCGCGCTCGACATGGCAGTTGCCAAGGTAGTACAGGCTGTCCTCGTGGTCCGGCCGCAATTCGAGCGTCCGCGTATACAGCTGAATCGCCTCTTGCCACTGCCCCTGCGATCGGCGCTCGCCAGCCCTCCTGTAGGCGTCCCAGAACTCGCGCGCGCTCGTCACTCGGACGCCCTCCGCCGCTGACGACCGGCGCTCCACGTCGTCGCCTCCGACCACCGTCATCCAGGCGGCCCAAGCAGTCGCCGTCGCGGCCAGCGCCGCCAGCGCCCATACGCGACTCACGGGCCGCCCTCTTCGATCGTGATCGTCTGGTTGGCGCGTACTCCCGTCCGGCGTGCTTCGCGGCCGCCCAGGAACCGCACGACGACCTGATCCGCGACGTCGTGAGGGCCGAGCCCGAAGTGCGCGGTGAGGCTGTGCTGCGACAGGTACGAGGGCTGCGCCCCGATCTGCTGCCGCTGCGTGACGCCATCTGCCGTCGTTACGGTCACCAGGGCGCCGAAGGCGAATCGACTACGGCTTCCCCGGACGCGCACCTTGAGCCAGCGCCGGCCCGTGCCGCCGTCGTTTCGCAGCAGGCTGGTCTCGCCGCCGTGATTGACGACGACGACGTCGAGGTCGCCGTCGTTGTCGTAATCGGCCACGGCCGCGCCGCGTCCCACCGTGCGCTTCGTGAACACGGCGCCGCTGACGCCGCCAACCTCGTAGAAGCCCTCTCGGTCGTCCCGATTCCAGAACAACTGGTGCGGCATGGGAATCAGCCGTCGCTGGTCGGCCGGATCCTGGAACGTGCTGCCGTTCACCGACAGCAGATCGAGACGGCCGTCGTTGTCGTAGTCGAAGAACGCCGTGCCCCACTTCACGTAATCGAGCGAGATCTGGCCGACGCCCTTCTGATCGGCGGCGTCCATGAAGGTCAGGCGTCCCGGCGTCTGACGCGCTGGCGTGACGCGCTGGTTCGAGAAGAGCGCGTTCTCCTGGGCCAGCCAATGGGTGACGAAGATGTCGAAGTCGCCGTCCAGGTCCCAGTCGCCGACGGCCAGCCCCATGGCACCTCGTGGGTCAGCCACCCAGCTGGCGTGAGAGATGTCCTCGAAGACGCCCTCGCCCAAGTTCCGAAACAGGGCGTTGTCCGAGATGTCGTTGGCGACGTAGAGGTCGAGCCACCCGTCGTCGTCGAAATCGGCCCACGCAGCGGACAGACTGCGCCCGCCGCGGTTGTCGACGCCGGCGGCCTCAGCCACGTCGACGAACCGGCCGCGGCCGTCGTTGCGCAGCAGGAGATTGCGCTCCGCCGGAAACGACGCCGGGTTCAGCGCAAACGGGACTTCCGCCTCGAACTGGACCGAGGTCTGTGCCGCCATCGACGGCATGGCCTGGTAGCGCACGTACCCGCAGATGTACAGGTCCAGATCGCCATCGCGATCGTAGTCGGCCCACGAAGCGCCCGCCCAGAACCCTCGAAACGCGGAGAAGCCACTGGCGGTGGAGCGGTCTTCAAATGTGCCGTCGCCGCGGTTCCTGAACAGCCACAGGCGGCCGTACGACGTCACCACCAGGTCTAGACGCCCGTCACCGTCGGCGTCGCCCCACGCCGCCGCCATGCCGACGCCGCCCACGGCGACGCCCGCCTCGCGCGACACGTCCATGAACCGCCCGCCTTCGTTCCTGAACAGGCGCGACGTCGCCGTCGTCGCGACGACGTGCCCGTCGCGCCCCAGCGGCCCGCTGACGTTCACCAGAAACAGGTCGTCGTCGCCGTCGTCGTCGAAGTCGCCCCACGCCGCGCCAGAGCCCATGTCTTCGGGAAGCTGGGTGGAACGCTCACCGGGAAAGTGGCGGAACGTGAGCCCCGTCTCACGCGCCGAGTCGGTGAAGGTGACCCGGGGGTAGTCGTCTGGCAGGGCGCGCTCGAGCGTGGAGGTGATGCCCTCGGGTCGCGCCGCAGGATCGTAGCGAGCGACCTCGCGACGCGACAGCGCCACGGCCGCCACGGCGACCAGCAGAACGCCGCACGCCGCGGCCGTGCCCAGTGTGCGTCGCTGCCGCCGGGACAATCGCGGCCGATCGTGCCACGACGTCACAGCACCTCCACCACCGCACGATCCTGGTGCACGTCGGTGATGGGCGACGTGAGGGTTTTGCCCTCGAACTCCGGAAAGAACCCGATACTACGGATGTAGTTCAGCAGGAACTGATCGATCTTCCGGTACCGCAGGCGAGCCTCGATATGAAGTCGTCCGCGAGCCCCGCCCGCTGTGGCTCCGCGTGCTCCCGGCGGTGGCGGACAGGTGAACGTCATCTCTGCGGTGTCGGCGAATCCTGGAAAGAGTGACCGGCGGTTCCTGACACCGACCATTTCCCAGAGGTTGTGGCGGTCGATCAGGTTGCCGTACTGATCGACGGGCTCGGACTTGAACAGGAACGAACCGGGCTTGATGAAGCCGCGATCGTCCACCGTGCCGGATTCAAATACCACTGTCCCGCGGTCGTCGCGCACGACCAGCTCGACCCAGGTCTGAATCACGTCGAGCGGCCCGGTGGGAAAGTCGTGCCCGACCTTGTTGGAAGTGATCACGGACCGGACTGTCACCGGCTCGCCTGGACGCACGGTCGACGGCGCCATGACGCGAATCGACACGACAGGCACGTTGGTCCCCGGCCACTTGTGCTTGATTTCCGGAATCGCGACACGACCGCGCAGCCAGTCGTGTGTCAGGCGGGTCTGCTCCGCGGCGCCCTCGAGCCCCATCAGTTCCGGCATCAGCTGGTTCGCGCCCAGAAACCGGTGTGACCGGTGCCGTTGGTCGTTGGGCGATCGGTTGTAGTCGGACGGGTCGCCGGACGCGGGGTCGGTGGAGGCGACCAGCGGCATGTGGCACTCACGGCACTCCACCGTCTTGGCGGGATCCGAACGCTCGCGGGCCCACTTGCTCGTGCGCCAGTTGTCGAACTGGTTCTGAAGCTGCACCCAGCCGACCTTGTTGACTTCCTCGTCCACGAACTGCTTGTGACAGGCGGCGCAGTACTCGGGCTTCTTGAACATGCTCTTGGAGAGCGACTCCACGTGCTGCTCGGGGTACGCACGGATCAGGAAGTCGCGGGTCAGCCGCCACATCCTGGAGCCGGTCGCGTCGTACTCCAGCTCGCCGATGTACCGCGGCGGCGCTGCCATCGTGTACTGCGCGTTGCCGCGAATGTCGGTCTGCTTCACCGAGTGGCACGACAGACACGAGACGCCTTCCTGATAACCGTGCAGCCCGGTGAGTGCGTCCTCGCTCGCCGAGATGTTCTTGGCGCCCGAGAACAGCGAGATCGGATCGTGACAGCCCCCGCAGTAGCGTGTGGACGCCGGGCCGTTCTGCTTCGCCATCGTGAGCTGGATGGCCTGAAACGCCTTGTCCATGGCGGCATATCGATGCGCGGACGGCTGCCACTCCTTGACGATCTGCTCGTGACACCCGGCCGTGCCGCAGCCCTTCGACCCGGCCAGCAACGCCGCGTCGATTGGCCGGTTGTCCGGCGTGCTCGCCAGGCTCGGCGCGAACGCCCGATTGCGGGCGTACAGCGGGTTCTTCGGTTCCCACATCTCGTAGTCGGGCGGAAACTCGCTCTGACGTGGCGCCGGGCGGTAGGCCGCCAGCGCGAGCGCGATCACCGCAAATGGCGCCAGCGTGCCCGCCACCGTGCCTCGTCCGAACCGGCGGACGCTCCGCGCCAACTGGACGGCCTCGCCCGCTCGGAGGCGGCGGTCGCGCCAGATGAGCGCGCCGACGTGCCAACCATTCAGCAGCAGCACCGCGACCGTGCTCCAGCGATGCACGGCGTGCCAGAGCGGGTCCATGCGGCGGTCGAACACGGACTGCCAGGTCACCACGATTCCAGAGATCCCGCAGAGCGCGAGCACGAGCAGGCCGAGGTAGCCCAGCAGCTTGAGGTACGTAAGTGGATGGCTCCTGTAGCGCAGCCAGTGGTGGAGGGAGTACCACGCGAGGGGCGCGCACGCGGCCAGGCCGAGCGCCGTGTGCAGCAGCACCGTCACCTGCATGCCGCCGCTGAAGGGCAGCACCCAGATCAACACACCGCTTAGTGTTAGGAAACCCAGGAGCCCGGCCGCCACGATCGCCAGCGTCGATCGCCAGCCATCGTGGTGTTCCGCGCGAGTGTGAGAGACGGCAGACGTGGCGTCCATCGGCACACACCTCTCGGCAAGCGCGGTTCGCGCTCGCAAAAGTGAAGTGCGCAGATTATCCAGGACACCGTGGACCGATGTGCAAACGAAACACCTGATGAGGGCACATCGAAAACACTAGAACGCGCCGGCCTGACGCTCGGGGGCATCAGCGCCGCGGCGAAGCGCGGGATTTCACGCGGAGAAATTCCAACTGTCGAAACCGCTCTCACGGTTCGCCTCTGAAAGGCACGGCCTGGGTCACTTCGATCGACGTCGCGCGGTCGTTGAACCCTCGAGCGAGCAGGTGCCGGGCCCCGCGATATTCCCCGGAGTTGGTCGGGCCCGTTCACGCGATACACTCTGCACACCAACGCCCACGGATCCCGCACATGCGAATACTGGCCGCCCTGCTGACGCTCTTGGTTCTCCCGCAGTCTGCCCCACCAGATTGGCGCGCGGCGCCTCAGAATGACTGGCAGGGGCTGTTCAACGGCCGCGACCTCGATGGCTGGGTGGTGAAACTGGCCCATCACGAGCTGGGCGACAACTACGCCGACACCTTTCGCGTGGAGAACGGCGCCATCCGCGTGATGTACGACAGGTACGACGGGTTCGGGGCGCGCTTTGGCCACCTGTTCTACAGGCAGAAGCTGTCCCACTACGTGCTGGCCCTCGAGTACCGCTTCTGTGGCGAACAGACGAAGGGCGGCCCCAGCTACGCGCGGCTCAACAGCGGCGTGATGATCCACTCGCAAGCGCCCGAGACCATTCTCAAGGACCAGGACTGGCCCATCTCCGTCGAGGCGCAGTTCCTGGCCGGCAACCGCACGACGATGAACGTCTGCACCCCAGGGACGGAGATCTTCATGAAGGGCGAGATGGTGAAGGCGCACTGCACCAACTCCACCTCCCGGCTCT
This sequence comes from Vicinamibacteria bacterium, assembly GCA_016650245.1. Classification (GTDB taxonomy): domain Bacteria; phylum Acidobacteriota; class Vicinamibacteria; order Vicinamibacterales; family JAENWD01; genus JAENWD01. Next base: position 11,399 of record JAENWD010000185.1, on the reverse strand, counting down.
ACGGCGACGACGGGTGGACCGCCGTGGAAGTGGAGGTGCTGGGCTCCCAGCGGGTGCGTCACCTGATCGGCGGCGAGGTGGTGCTGCAGTACGAGCACCCGACGATCGGCGGCGGCGTCGCCACCGGGTTCGATCCGGCCATCAAGAAGGACGGCGCGGTTCTGGAAGACGGCTACATCGGGCTGCAGACGGAAAGCCAGCCTGTGGAGTTCCGCAACATCCGCCTGCTGAATCTTGCCGGCTGCATGAACCCCTCGTCACCGGCGTACCGGCCGTACTTCGTGCACCGCGACGACTCGCGCTGTGCGGAGCGCTGAGCCCGCCCTCGGCTCCACGTGGCCGGGTTCCTGTATGATCGCACCGCCTTGCTGCCCCCTGGCACCAGACTCGGCCCCTACGAGATCCTCGCCCCGATCGGCGCCGGCGGCATGGGAGAGGTGTATCGGGGGCGCGATACGCGGCTCAATCGCGACGTCGCGATAAAGGTACTGCCCGAGGCGTTCGCCACCGATGCGGAACGGCTCGCGCGGTTCACGCGCGAAGCGCAGACGCTGGCGGCCCTGAATCACCCGCACATCGCGCAGATTCACGGCCTGGAGGAATCCGGCACGACGCGCGCGCTCGTCATGGAACTGGTCGAGGGCGAGGACCTTTCCGTTCACATCGCCCGCGGGCCACTTCCGCTCGCAGAAGCCCTGGCCATCGCGGCCCAGATCGCCGACGCGCTCTCGGCGGCGCACGACCTCGGGATCGTCCACCGCGACCTGAAACCCGCCAACGTCAAGGTCCGGTCCGACGGCACCGTCAAGGTGCTCGACTTTGGCCTGGCCAAGGCGCTGGACCCGGCCTCTGCGTCCCATCCTCCGCACGATCCGGCGTACTCGCCGACGATGACCTCACCGGCAATGACGGCGATGGGGATGGTCATGGGCACCGCGACTTACATGAGCCCGGAGCAGGCGCGCGGGAGAATCGTCGACAAGCGCGCGGATATCTGGGCCTTCGGGTGTGTGCTCTACGAGATGCTGACGGGCCGACGCGTTTTTGCCGGCGACAGCGTGACCGACACGCTCGCGAAGGTCATGGAGCGCGACCCTGACTGGACTGCGTTGCCAGCAGCCACTCCCCCACATGTGCGCGGCGTCATCGAGCGGTGTCTTCGCAAGGACCCGTCCCGCCGGTTGCGTGACATCGGCGACGCACGCATGCAACTGGAGGAAGGCGCCGGTTCAGGTCCGGTCGGCGCGCTCGCGCCGGCCTCTCGCCTGGGTTGGCGCCTGCCGGCGGCACTCGCCGCGGCAGTCGTCGCCGGCATCGCGGTTGGCTGGGTCGCGCGGTCACGGCCGCCAGCGTCGGTCAACGCCGCTGGGCCCGTGCAGTTGGATTTGCTCGTTCCTCCAGGTTTCGAGCTGTTCGCCCTCTCGAGCGCGAAGCTGGCCATCACGCCGGACGGATCGAAGATCGCCTACGTCGCCGGTGGCGGCGGATCACGTCAGATCTTCGTGCGCTCGCTCGACGCGTCGGCCTCGGTGGCGCTCCGCGGCACGGACGCCGCGTTCTCTTCTGCCTTCGCGCCCGACGGCCAGTCCCTGGTGTTCCTGTCACGCGACCGCACGTTGAAGCGCCTGTCGTTGCGCGACGGCCTCGTCTCTGACATCGCGACCGGGGCGGGCACCAACGCCCCGCTCTGGAGCCCCGACGGGTTCGTCGTCTTCGGGCGCGACGGACTCTGGCGCGTGCCTGCATCGGGAGGCACGCCGTCGCGGTTGACGAGCCTCGACTCGTCACGCGGCGAAATGGCGCACACGACCAGCGACGTGCTGCCGTCCGGCGTCGTGCTGTTCACCAGTTGGGCCACTGCGGACCGCTCGCTCGGCAACAACGAAGGCGATACGTCTCGAATCGAGGCCGTCAACCCCGCCGATGGCGTCCGCAAGGTCGTGGTGGGTCGCGCATCGGCGCCGATGTATGCCTCGACCGGACATCTGTTGTTCCTCCGCGACGACGCGATACTGGCGGCGCCGTTTGACCCTCGGACGGCACAGGTCACTGGCGATGCCGTGACCGTGATCCCGCCGGGCGTGGTACGGCTGTCGGGGAGTCTGCCGCTCATCGCCTTGGCCGCAAACGGCACGCTCGTGTACGCGCCGGCGCAAACGGGGTTGGTCAGCCTTGTGCGGGTCAGCAGGGACGGCGTGATCCAGCGCCTCACGGCAGCCCCCCGGCCCTATAGCCAGCCGCGCGTTTCGCCCGATGGCACGCGCGTGGTGCTGGCGCAGGGCGCAGACTCGCTGTGGCTGCACGACCTGTCGCGAGACGCCCGCACGCCGCTGACGCCGGGGCGGCTGCCGGGCGTGAGCTTCCCAATTTGGTCTCGCGACGGCCGCCGCGTGGTGTATCGACGCTTCGACGAGCTGTGGTGGGTGGATGCCGACGGGTCCGGTCGAGCCGGGCGTGTGCCAGGGAGTGCGCCCGGCGACATTCCGGCCACCCTGGCGCCCGACGGCGACACGCTCGCCGTCCTTCGAGCCAGCGAAGGGACCGGAGGTGACGTGTTCGCGCTGTCGATGAGCGGCGCCCAGCCGCCGCGACCCCTGGTCCAGACGCCCGGCTACGACGGCGGTGCCGACTTTTCGCCCGACGGCCGATGGATGCTGTACGCCTCCACCGATTCGGGGCCATCGCAGGTGTACCTGTCGCCCTATCCGGCGATGGACCGAAAGTGGCCGGTTTCCACCAGCGGCGGAACGCAGCCTCGCTGGAGCCGCACGGCGCGCGAGGTGTTCTATCGCGACGGCAACCGCGTGCTGGCAGTCGCCGTGAACGTGTCGGGTGGCGCCGCCCGGCTGTCGGACCCCCGGCTGCTTTTCGAGCGCGAGTTCACCAGCGGCGGGTTAATCACGATCGCCAACTACGATGTGCTGCCGGACGGATCGTTCGTGATGACCGAAACCGAGCCCGGCTCGCCGCGGTTGACCGTGGTGCTCAACTGGTTCGACGTGATGAAGCGGCAATTGGCGAGTCCCGCTGGGCGGTGAACTTGTCGTGCCCCACAAGGAGACGAACATGCATGAGGGACCGACGCCCGAGAAGATTCTGCAGACTGGCCTCGCATTCTGGGCGTCCAAGACACTTCTCAGTGCCATCGAGATGGGGCTGTTCACCGAGCTGGCGCACGGCCCCGAGCAGTACGAGGCCCTCAGCGGACGCGTTGGCCTGCACCCTCGCTCGGCGCGCGACTTCCTCGACGCGCTGGTCGCGCTCGGCTTCCTCACCAGAAGCGGCGATCGCTACGCCAACACGCCAGAAACGGACCTGTTCCTCGATCGGGCGAAGCCCTCGTACGTCGGGGGCATCCTCGAGATGGCAAACCACCGCCTCTATCCGTTCTGGGGCCACTTGACCGAGGCCCTGCGCACGGGCGCGCCCCAGAACGAAGTCAAGTCGGGCAGTCCCAGTCTCTTCCAGACGCTCTACGCCGATCCGGCCCGCCTGCAGCAGTTCCTGGCGGCGATGACCGGCATCAGCCACGGCGCCAACATGGCCATCGCCCGCGCCTTCCCGTGGAAGAACTACCGCACGTTTGTCGACGTGGGCACCGCGCAAGGGGATCTGGCGGCGCAGATTGCGCTGGCCAACCCGCACCTGCGGGGCATCGCCTTCGACCTGCCCGAAGTGGCGCCGATCTTCGAGGCGTACGCGGCAAAGGTCGGCGTCGCGGACCGGCTCAGTTTCGTGCAGGGTGACTTCTTCCAGCACGCCTTGCCCACGGCCGACGTCGTGCTGATGGGCCATATCCTGCACGACTGGGATCTGCCGACCAAGAAGATGCTCATCCGGAAAGCCTTCGACGCCGTGCCCACCGGCGGCGCGCTCATCGTCTACGAGGCCATCATCGACGACGACCGGTCGAGCAACGCCTTCGGGCTGCTGATGAGCCTGAACATGCTTATCGAAACATCCGGTGGCTTTGACTACACCGGCGCGGACTGCTCGGGATGGATGAAGGAGGCGGGCTTCTCCGCCACGCGCGTCGAGCCGCTGGTCGGGCCCGATTCGATGGTGGTAGGGATCAAGTAGGCCCACGGTGGTGCAGACAATCCTGCCTGATCTAGAGGTATTCGCATGACGAAGTGGATGCTCGTCGCCCTCGGATTCGCTCTCTCCCCTGTTGCCCTGTCCTCGCAGGACAAACCCGTCATCGTCGTCGAGATCTTCACGACTGCGCCTGATGGCAACCTGCCATACGACATGAAGTTGATGCACACCCAGCTCCTCCCGGAGCTCCGCGTCATGCTCGGCAAGCAGTTCAGTATCGTCGCGGAGGCCCCCACGACGCCTCAGGGCGCCGTCTATACCCTTGGCGGAGAAATCACGCCGTGGCGGCCTGGCAACGTGGCCAAGCGATTGCTCGTGGGGCTGGGATCCGGTCGCGAGGCCAGCGACATTGAGTATCGAGTCACTGACAGCGCAGGGAAGAAGGTCGTGGACCGCAAAGATACGATCCGCACCAACTTCTATTCGCAGGGGGCTGGATCCACCGGCACGCTCGCGCATCCCATTGCGCAGAAGATTACCGATCGCATCAAAGAGGCCAAGCTGAAGTAGGTGACACGAGAAGCGATTGCCACACTTGGTGAGCGCGCACTCTCCAAAGCACCTGGTCGCCGCTGGAGGTGTGGCCTGCCTCGTCCAGATGATGTGGACACGGGATGGGCGCGTGTCGTTCGGGCTGCCCCGCGCGTAATCCTGCCGGAGGATTGGATGCGCGATACATTGTCTGCCCTGGCGCGGCTGTTGTCCGTGGTTGGCCTGTGCCTGGCCATCGCGACCGGGAATGGATGTGCGAGTGGAGAGGCGGAAACCGCCGGCGACGCCGGCCCGCCGCCGAACCCGCTATCGGCCGGAACGGTCAAGTTCCATGTGGTGCTCGGCGATGGGCCGTTCAAAGGCACGTATGACGTGGCGTCGGACGCGTGCCTGGCCGGCGTGATGAAGGCCGGCTCGTGGCACGCCACCTGGGAGGCCGAGACCAGCGCCAAGGACAAGATCTCGGCCGTCCTGGTCGGCCTCGATCCCAAACCGACCTTCGGCAATGGCCTCACGACCATGGTGGGCTTCGGCGGTGACGGCGAGGACAAGGTGATCTACGAGGTCCAGAAGCCGGAGACCATCGTCAACGACAAGGGCGCGACCGCCACGTTGACGTTCAAGGGCAAGGCGCGCGTGGCGTTCTACAAGGACGGGTCGTTTGCCGATGGCGGGCAGGTGGAGATCACCATCGAATGCGGCACAGTGCGGCGAGGCTGAAACGAAGGGATCACAACAACGATGCGAGTGCGACGGTCCGTCCTCCTTGTCCTTTGCCTGCTGGCGGCCACGTCGGCCTCGGCGCAGGTCGTCGCGAATCCCCTTCAGGATGAGGCCGTCAGGTGGCTCCAGGCCTACCTGCGCGTCGACACCATCAACCCGCCCGGCAATGAAGCGGCCGGCGTCGAGTTCCTCAAGGCGATCCTCGATGCCGAAGGCATCCCGTACGAGACGGCCGAATCGGCGCCGGGACGGGGCAACATCTGGGCACGACTCAAGGGAGGCGACCAGCCAGCGCTGCTCCTTCTGCACCACATGGACGTCGTCCCGGCCAACAAGGCGTCGTGGTCCACCGATCCGCTGTCGGGCGAGATCAAGGACGGGAACCTCTACGGCCGCGGCGCGCTCGACACCAAGTCGAGTGGCATCCTTCACCTGGCGGCGTTCATCGCGCTCCATCGATCGAAGACCGCGCTGAATCGCGACGTCATCTTCATGGCGACCGCCGATGAAGAGGCTGGCGGGTTCTTCGGCGTCGGCTGGCTCGTGAAACATCGTCCGGAACTATTCAGGGGCGTGGGGTATGTGCTCAACGAAGGGGGTGAAGGCCGGGTGCGCGGAGGCCGGGCCCTGTTCAGCGTAGAAGTCACACAGAAGGTGCCGTACTGGCTGCGCCTCACGTCGCGTGGAGAACCAGGCCACGGCTCCACGCCGCGTCCAGAGTCGGCGGTCACCGTGCTGATTGCCGCCCTGGAGCGCCTTCGTCAACACCAGTTCGAGGCACGCATCGTCCCAGCCGTCGACGCCTACTTCAAGGGCGTCGCACCAGTCGCCGGGCCCAAGTGGCGCGAACGGTTCGCCGACATCGCTACGGCGGTTCGGACGCCTGGGGTGGTGGCGGAATTCCAGCGTGACGACCCGACATTGCACACGCTGGTCCGCAACACCTGCTCGATCACACGCCTCGGCGGCAGCGCCAAGATCAACGTCGTGCCGCCGGAGGCCTGGGCCGAGATCGACTGTCGTCTCTTGCCGGACCAGGACCCGGCCGTGTTTCTAGCCGACCTCGGACGCCTGCTCGGAGACGGCATCCAGGTCGAGACGATCTTGGGGTTCACACCGGCGGTGTCGTCGACCGACACCGGGCTCTATCGCGCGCTGGAGGCCGTGTGTCGCGAGCACTTCCCCGGCGCTCCCGTCGTGCCCTCGGTGCTCGGAGGCTTCACAGACAGCCATTTCCTCCGCGACCTGGGCATCACCGCCTACGGCTTCGTCCCGGTGGTCATTCCCTTCGAGGACGAGGGAGGCCTTCACGGCAACAACGAGCGCATCTCGCTGGAGAACGTGCGCCGCGGCGTGACGATGATGCTGGAGATTACCCGACGCGTGACTGCGAACTGAGTCCGTCACCGATCTCGTCGGTGGGATCGGTGACGGCGGATCTGGCCGACAATCGGGGCCCTTCAGACGGTAACCACGTGCGCGATCGGGTGATGGTGCGCACAGATCGCCTGGAACGTGTCGACGATCTCCTCGCTGCGCACGGGCTTGTCGGCGCCCGCAACGAGCAGGATGTCGTTCATGGAGATGATGCCCAGCACCGTTTTGCCGAAGCCCACGACGGGCAGCCGGCGGACACGGCCCTGCTTCATGGTGGCCAATGCCGCATGCACGTCGTCTTCAGGCTCGCAGGTCAACACGAGGCTGGTGGACACTTCGCCGACTCTCACGACCGACGCCCGTTCGTTCCGTGTCGCTAGCGCGATGAACATGTCGCGATCGGTCACGACACCGACCAGCTTGCCCTCCTTGACGACCGGCAGAATGCCGCAGTCGTCTTCCCACATCAGGTTCGCGGCCGCCGCCAGCGTCGTGTCTGGCGCGCACGTCCTGGGCTCACTCGTCATGATGTCTTTGACTTTCATGGTCGTCCTCCCCCCTTGATTTCGGCCTGATGGCGGCCATACCCCGGTACCCCTGCTGGGGACAATCCCGACTCGGCGTGAAGAATTCCCGGTGATGTGGCGGGTAATGGGAAGTCTCGCCCCTACCCAGGGATACCAAGCAATTACCGCGCCTGCTGATCGGAGACGAGATCGCGAGGGTTCGGCATGGCTGCATCGGGTATTCGCGGTAGGATCGACGCGCGCATGCTCCCACTTTACCGGCGTATCGGATCGCTTCTCGTTGCCCTTCTGCTCGTAGCGGCCGCCTTTGGTGCGACGGCTGCTCAACCGCAACCTTCGGCCTCGTCGCCGGTCCCTCTCATCGGCGAGGTCCGCGAAGGCACGCTCCCCAACGGCTTGAGGTACTACATCAGGCCCAATGGGCGCCCGCAGGGACGTGCCGAACTGCGGCTCGTCGTCAACGTCGGGTCGATCCTGGAAGACGATGACCAGCTCGGTGCCGCACATTTCATCGAGCACATGTCCTTCAACGGCACGCGCCGGTTCCCCAGAAACGAGCTGATCTCGTACCTGCAGTCGGTCGGGGTGCGGCTCGGCGGCGATCTCAATGCGTCCACCGGGTACGACGAGACGATCTACGTCCTTCCGATTCCGGTTGGCAACCGCGAGGTGCTCGCGACCGGCCTCGCCATCCTGCGCGAGTGGGCCGGCAACGCCTCGCTCACCGATGCGGATATCGAGTCCGAACGCGGTGTCGTGCTGGCTGAGCTGCGCAGCGGCCAGTCCGCGGAGGAACGGGTACGGCGCCAGACGCTGCCGCGGCTGTTCAACGGCAGCCGCTACGCCGCCCGGCTCCCGATCGGCACGGAACGCAGCCTGCACACGATGACGCGCGAGGCGCTGCGCCGGTTCTATCGCGACTGGTACCGCCCCGATCTGGAGGCCGTGATTGTCGTGGGCGATGTCAACGTCGACGAAATCGAGCGCAGTATCAAGGCGCTGTTCGCCGATGTGCCGGCGACCGTGAACCCTCGGCCCAGACCGCTGCGCTTCGAGATCCCACCGCGCACGACGCTTGACGCGCTCGTCGTGGCGGATCCCGAACTGCCGGCAGGCCGCGTCGACCTCACCCAATACATTCGGCCGCAGCCATCGATGGCCACGGTTGGCGCCTACGATGCGCTGCTCGAAGACCAGCTGGTCAACCGGATGTTCGGCATGCGCCTCTACGAGCTGACGGACCGGCCCGTACGCCCCTTCCTGGCCGCGCAGGCGCAGCGATCGCCGGTCGTGCGCGGCTACGAGGCGTTTGTCGCAACCGCGGCGATCGCCGGGCAGGATCCCGTCGAGACGACACGGCTGCTCGCGACCGAGATCGAGCGGGCGCGACGGTTCGGATTCACCAGCGAGGAGCTCGACGCGGCCAAGCGCGACGTGATGAACAGGTACGCGCAAGCCGCCGCGGAGGGAGATAAGTCGGAGTCGGACTCGCTCGCCAGCGAGCTGGGGCGTCATTTTCTCACCGACGAGCCCGTGCCGGGCATCGCGTGGGAGTACGAGCGCGTCAAACAGTTCGTCCCGGGCCGAACGCTGGAAGCGGTCAATGCCCACGCCCGGATGGTCCTCGAAGAGCCGGGCAGCCAGCCGTTCGTGGTGGTGGCGGCGCCATCGGCAGGCGGTGCCACCGACGCCGCACTGCGTGGCGTGGTCAGCGAGGTGCTGCGGGCCGTCATCATGCCCTATCGCGGGATCAAGGTGGATGCGCAGCTCCTGGATCGCGAGCCCCAACCGGGTCGGCTGATATCCGAAAAAAGCGACGCGACGATCGGGACGACCACGCTTGCGTTTGCCAACGGGACACGGGTCGTCCTGAAGCCGACCGATTTCAAGAACGACGAGGTCCTGCTGTCAGCCGCCCGGTACGGCGGGCAGTACCTCTACGATCAGGCCGACCATCAGAACGCGGTGCACCTGGCCCGCACCATCGAGGCCATGGGCTTCGGGGCCCTCACTCCGACCGCGCTCCAGAGGTTCGTAAGCACCCGGAGGGCCAACGCCAGCGTCGAATTCGCGCCCTACACCGAAGAAGTCGACGGTGCGTCCACCCGCGACGACGTCGCCACGCTATTGCAGCTCGTGTACCTGAAGCTCACCTCGCCGCGCCTCGACCCGGCCCGCCTCGAATCGAATCGCGCGGCGCTCAAGGGCTATCTTGCGAGTTCGTCAAACAGCCCCCAGCGCCAGTTCGAAGACTTCACCATGGGTGTGCTGTCGCAGGGCCATCCGCGTGCGCCGCGGGTGCCCAAGCCTGGCGACCTCGACCAGGTGAATGCTGAGCGTTCCGTGGCGATGTTCCGCGAGCGGTTTGGCAACGCGTCTGGAATGACGTTCGTGCTGGTCGGCAGCTTCTCGATCCCGGAGGTGAAGCCGCTGGTGGCCCGCTACCTGGGCGGACTCCCGTCGTCGCCACGAGAGGCGCATTTCCGTGATGTCGGTGTGCGGTACGCGTCCGGCGGTATCGACCGCACTCTACAGAAGGGGTCCGACAATAGCGCCGTGACCGTCATCTACAGCGGACAGCGCCCCTACTCCGCCGCTGAGGCGCTCAAGCTCGAGGCGCTCACCGAAGTCCTGCGCCTGCGCGTCACCGACCGCATCCGCGAGGAGCTCGGCACCTCGTACTCGCCCAGCGTCGTCAGTCAGTTCGGCAAAGTCCCGGTCGGGGAGTACGCGCTCCGGTTCTGGGTGGCCTGTGCCTCCGACGAGGCCGCGACCGTCGGACGCACGATCGACGGGATCATCGGTGCGCTGCAGGCGAACGGGCCGACGGCCGCGGAGCTCGAGAAGGTCACGCGCACCTGGCTGAACGAGCACGACGCGCGCACGACGACGAACCAGTACTGGTCGAGTCGACTCCGCACTCGTGCGCTCGATCCGGGCCTGGACGATGAGGAATCCGACGTGGTCGCCCGCGTGAGGGCCCTGAGCGCAGCCGATGTGCAGGCCGCTGCTCGTACGTATGCCGATGGCGCCAATCGCGTGCGGCTCCTGCTGGAGCCGGAACGGGTAGGGGTGGGGCGCTGATTGGTCGCCGCGCGCTCCTGACAGGGCTGGGAACGGCTGCCGTGGCCACCGCGTGCCGGCCTGGCACCCCCCGCGGGCCGATCGTGCTGCGGCTGTCGCACTCGATGGCCCCCGGCCCGACCTCGCTCCACATCTTCGGCGAGACGTTCCGGGAGTTGGCCGAACAGGCGACCGGCGGCGCGGTCACCATCCGCGTGTTCCCGAGCGGCACGCTGGGACAGGAACGCGAAGTCGTCCAGCAGCTCCAGGAAGGGCTGGTCGACTTCATGGTCTCGGGTACGGCCATCTGGGGCAGCGTCGCCCCGAAGGTGCAGGTCTTCGACTTCCCGTTCATGTGGCTCGACTGGGCGCACGTGCACCGTGTCGTCGATGGTCCAGTAGGTCGTGAAGCGGCGGACTACCTGGAAGGCGCCGTCCGGATGCGACCGCTCGCGTGGGGCGACTCCTTTGGCTTCCGGCATGTGATCACACGGTCGCGCGACATCACCGACGTGCGCCAACTCGCAGGGCTCAAGATCCGGACCATCCAGGCATCGATCTACGTCAAGGCGGTCGAGTTGATGGGGGCCAGCCCCACGCCGATGGCATTCGGCGAAGTCTACACATCGCTCCAGACCGGTGTGATCGACGGCTACGAGCACGATGCCAGCACGACGCTGCAACAGCGGTTCCACGAAATCGCCGGCTTCATGGCGCGCACCGGTCACATCGCGGGCGTGCTCGGGCTGTGGGCGTCGACGGCGACGCTTGCCCGCCTTCCCGCCGACCTCCGCGCGACGCTTGAAGGCGCGGCACTCGAGGCCGCGACGCGGCAGCGCGCAAGAGGCCCGCAGGAAGACACGGCGTCGACCGCGCAGTTGACTAAGTACGGCATGACCATCCGCGAGATCGATCGCCGCGCACTGCAGCCGGCCGCCGAGCGGCTCTGGGACACCGAGGCGCGCGCGCTCGGCATCGGGTCGTGGCTCGAGGCCATCCGGGTGTGAGCGCACGACAGGATCTCGCCCTTCAATGGGCCGTCGCGGTCCTCGTGGTCGCGCAGGCCGCGGTCGTGGGCCTGCAGGTCGTGGGCCGCCACATCCTGCACCAGCCAATTCC
>JAENWD010000184.1 GCA_016650245.1 Vicinamibacteria bacterium | reverse complement strand
GTCAAACGCCGAGGACTATCCCGGCTACATCCGCAACACGCGCGAGGCGTACCGGATGGGCATCAACGAGGTCGTGTACGCGTTGACGCACTGAGGGACGTAGGTAGGAACGTGGGAACGTAGGAACGTAGGAGGCGGCGGGGTTCCCCCGTTCCCACCCTTCCCACGTTCCCGAGAAGGAGTCTGAATGTCGTTCACCGGCGGGGCAGTCAGCAACGGCATTGCCGAGAAGGTGGCCGATGCGCGCACGAAGATCCTGGCGGAGCTGCGCAAGGTCATCGTCGGGCAGGACGAGGTGGTCGATCAGGTCCTGGTGGCGCTCTTCACGGGCGGGCACTGCCTGATCACCGGCGTGCCAGGCCTCGCCAAGACGCTGCTGATCAAGACGCTGGCTGAGATTCTCGACTTGACGTTCAAGCGCATCCAGTTCACGCCGGACCTGATGCCCTCCGACATCACGGGCACCGAGATTCTCGACGAGAGCAATGGAATTCGGGGGCTGCGCTTCGTCCAGGGGCCGATCTTCGCGCAGATCATCCTTGCGGATGAGATCAACCGCACGCCGCCCAAAACGCAGGCCGCACTGCTCGAAGCGATGCAGGAGTACCATGTCACGGCCGCCGGCCGTACGTACGAGCTCGAGCGGCCCTTCTTCGTCCTGGCCACGCAGAACCCGATCGAACTCGAGGGCACCTATCCGCTGCCGGAGGCGCAGCTGGACCGCTTCATGTTCAACATCGTCATGAAGTACCTCAACGAGGACGAAGAGGTCCGCGTCGTCACCGAGACGACCTCGGCCGCGCGCCCCAGGCCGTCGCGCGTGCTGGGCGGCGCCGATATCCTGCAGATTCAGGGCCTGGTGCGGCAGGTGCTGGTGGCCGAGGATGTCGCACGCTACGCCGTGCAGCTGGTGAACGCATCGCGGCCCGGCCGCGAGGGACGCGTGGGCAAGCTCGACTTCGTGGATACCTGGGTGCGGTGGGGCGCGGGGCTTCGGGCCAGCCAGGCCCTGATCCTCGGTGGCAAGGCGCGCGCGCTCATCGCCGGCCGGTATCACGTCTCGGTGGCCGACATCCGCGCCCTGGCGCACCCGATCCTGCGGCACCGGATCATCACCAATTTCTATGCCGAGTCCGAACGCGTGGACTCCGACGGCATCGTCACGCGGCTGCTCGAGGCCGTCCCCGTGCCCCGCAGCGCGTTGTAGGGTCGCGTCATGCGCGTCAGCCGTTCAGCCGAGCTTCGCTTCCTCGACCCGGCGATCATCGCCCGGCTGGGCACGCTCGAACTGCGCGCGAAGACGATCGTCGAAGGTTTCCTGTCCGGCCTGCACCGCAGTCCCCTGCGGGGCTTCAGCGTGGAGTTTGCGGAGTACCGCCAGTACTTCCCCGGCGACGCGCTGTCCACGATCGACTGGAAAGTCTACGCCCGCACCGATCGCCACGTCGTCAAGAAATTCGAGGAAGAGACCAACCTCAAGGGATATCTGCTGCTCGACGTGAGCGGGTCGATGGCGTACGGATCCGGCAGCCTGACCAAGCTCGAATACGGGTCGGTGCTGGCTGCATCACTTGCCTATCTGATGCAACAGCAGCGCGACGCGGCGGGGCTGGTCGCGTTTGACGACACCATCCGCACGTTCATCCCGCCCGGGCTGCGGCCGGGCCACCTGAACGCGATCCTCCACGCGCTCGATCGCCAGCAGGCCGAGCGGCGCACCGATTCAGCGCCGCCCATGAACCAGCTGGCCGAGGCGTTGACCAAGCGCGGGCTCGTGGTCTTGATCTCCGATCTGTTCGACGACCCGGCGCGCGTGGTGAAAGGACTGAAGCACCTTCGCCACCGGGGCTGCGACGTGCTCGTCTTCCACGTGCTGGATCACGCCGAGCTGACCTTTCCGTTCGATCGCCCCGTGCGGTTCAAGGATCTCGAGGACGCCTCCGAGATGCTGACGCATCCGGCCCGCGTGCGCGACACGTACCTGGCGGCGGTCACCGACTTCATCGCGACCTACCGCCGCGAGTTGGGGGCTGCCGGCATCGACTACCAGGTGCTCGACACGAGCCAGCCGCTCGATCAGGCGCTGCTGACGTACCTGGCCACCCGGGGCAAACGCCGATGAGGACACGTTGATGGGCCTCGGCTTTCTGTCGCCGCTGTTCCTGCTCGGGGCGTTGACCGTGGCCATTCCGGTCGTGCTGCACCTGTTCCGCCGCCGTAACGACCCGGTGGTGCCATTCAGCGCGATGCGCTTCCTGCGCCAGGTGCCCATCGAGCAGGCACGCCGGCGTCGGCTGCAGGATCTGCTGCTGCTCGCGCTGCGCGTGGCGGCGCTGCTGCTGCTGGCGATCGGATTCGCCAGACCGTACCTGCAGTCGCCGATGTCGGCGTCCCAGGCCGGTGTCACCGTCGTCGCCGTCGACGTGTCGGCGAGCATGGGCGACGCCATTCGCTTTGCACGGGCAACGACGCTGGCGACACAGGCGATCGACAAGGCGCCGGCCGGCGACCAGGTGGCTGTCGTGCAGTTTGCCAGCAGGGCCGACGTGCTCGTGGAGCCAGGGCCCGATCGCAATGCGGCTCGCGCGGCCATCGCCCGCCTGCAGCCGTCGTTTGGGCCGACCCGTTACCACGCCGCGATCGCACGCGGCCTGGACGTCGTCGGCGCGCGGACGGGCCGGCTGGTGCTGGTGACCGACCTGCAGTCGAGCGGGTGGACGTCTGCCGATGCCGTCGGCGTGCCGGCGCGCGTGTCGATCGAGGTCGCCGATGTCGGGCCCCTGCCGCCCAATGTCGGCATTGCCGCCCTCGACCGGGTCCCGCAAGGCGTACGCGTGGGGCTGTCGAGCACAGGGGCCTCTCGCGCGGTGGATGTGGAGCTGTCGCTCGACGGCAGAAGCGCAGGGCGCCAGCGCGTGACGCTGCCGGCTGACGGCACCGGCGACGTGCTGTTTGCTGGCCTGACGGCCACCGCGGGCGTGGTGCGCGCGCAGCTGGGCACGCCAGACGGAATCCCCGCCGACGACCAGCGGTGGCTTGTGCTCGATTCCCGCCCGGGCGTGCGCGCGGCGATCATCGCCTCGCCGGGCGCTGGACTTGACGACGCCGTGTACGTCCGTCGCGCGCTGGAAGCCGCAGAAGGGAGCGCCGCGTGGCGCGTCGAGGTGCGGCCGGCCGACCGCGTGCAGGACGGGGCGAACCTCTCCGGCGTCGCCGTCGCAGTGCTGGTGGGCACGGCGGGCCTCGATAGGCGCGGAGCAGAGGCTCTAGGCCGCTTCGTGGAACAGGGTGGCGGGCTGCTCGTCGCGGTGGGGCCCGGCGTCAACGTGGAGCTGCTGGCCGCAGGTCTTGGCTCGGCGTTTCCTCGGCTGCGCGTGGGGCCGCCGGCCGAGACGCCGTACAGCTTGGTCCCCACCGACGGGCGGCATCCGATCTTCCGGCTGTTCGATCCCGATGCCGGCGCGTTCGACCAGGCGCGTTTCTCGCGCATCGCGACGATCGCGACGACGGCGCCCTCGAACGTGATTGCCAGATTCGACAACGGCGCTCCCGCGCTGGTCGATCAGGCGATGGGTAAGGGCCGCCTTGGCGTGTTTGCGTCCGACCTGTCGAATCGCTGGAACGATCTGGTCCTGCAGCCGGCCTTCGTCCCCTGGGTCGTCGAGACGGCGTCGTGGCTGGCCGCCAACCACGCGGCGCCCACCGGGGTGGTGGCCGGCGACGGGGTGACTGCTCAGGCCCAACGGCCCGGCGTGATCGACTGGCGCCCAACCGCTGCGGCCGGTGCGCCGGCGACCAGGCTGGCGGTCAACGTCGCTGCGCAGGAAAGCGATCCGAGGCGCGTGAGCGCGGCAGCGTTTGTCGCGCAGGTGACCCGCGACGCCGAGGATCGGGCCGGCGCGCCGGCGGCCGCGCGACGACAGGAAGCTGAGCAAGGTTGGTGGCGGTACGGGCTGGCCCTGATGTTGATTGGGCTGGTCGTCGAATCGGCGATCGGCCGGCGAGGGTGACGGCATGAACCACGCATCCACAACTTCGGACGGCGCGCGTCACATCGACGCATTCATCGACGCACTCGCCGAGCGTCACCGGCGCCTGGCGCGTCTGACGCTGCTGACGCGCGCGGCACTTGTCGTCGCGCTCATCTGGCTGGCGGCGCTCGGCGTGTGGTTCCTCGTCGCGCGCGAGTCCACGGCTGCGCAGACGATGCTGGTGGCCGGTGCCCTGGCAGCCTCCGTCGCTGCGGCCGTGTTGGCGTGGCGCCAGCAGGGCGAGCCGCCGACACGGGCACGCCTGGCGCGTCTGGCCGAAGACCGTCTGTCGGGCCTCGACGATCGGCTCGTCACCGCCGTGGACGTGCTTGAACGGCCGTCGCAGGTCGCCGATGGGCCGCTCACACAGCTTCTCCTCGATGATACCGCGCGGCGCGTGACCAGGGACGACGTCGAGTTGGTGATTCCGTCTGTTACCGTGCGCGCCGCGACCTACCGGGCGGCGGCGGCGGTGGGTTTGCTCGCGGTCCTCGCCGTCGTCGCACGCGAGCCCGTGGGCCGCGCCAGCCGCGCCGTGCGCCTGTGGGCGTTTCCTGAACGGCTTGCACTCGAGGTCTCCCCCGGTGACGCGCGCGTGCGGCCAGGCGTGGCCTTTACCGTGGGCGCGACGACCTCCGAGGCCGCTCGCGGATTGGTGCCCGACATCACCGTGCGCATGCAGGAGGCGACACGCACCGCGCGGATGAAGGTGCGGCCCGACGGCGCGTTCTCGTTCGGCTTCGAAAGTGTGCCGCGCTCGTTCGCGTATCAGGTGCAGGTGGCCGGTCACGCCTCGCGCGAGTTCCAGGTGACCTTGCTCGAGCCACCGCGCATCGGCCGCATCGACCTCTCGTACGTTTACCCTGGGTTCGCGCGGATCGCGCCGCGCACCGAGTCCGACGGCGGCGACATCTACGCCCCCGAAGGCTCACGCGTGACGCTGCGCGTGACGCCGAAGACGACCACCGCGCCAGTCGCGACGGCAGCCATCGTGCTGCGGGACGGGCGGGAGGTGCCCCTGGTCGCCGACGGGGCAGTGTTTATCGGCGAGATGCAGATCGCCGACGACACCGCGTATCGCGTCCGGCTGCGTGACGCCGACGGCCTCGAGAACGCCGAGGACCCCGAGTACTTCGTCCGTCGCCTCGACGACCGGCCGCCCGACGTCCGCATCATCCGTCCGGCCGGCGACAAGCGCGTCACGCCGCTCGAGGAGGTGACCATCGAGGCGCGCGCCGACGACGACCACGGGCTGGACCGGCTCGAGCTGGTGGTCGGCGTGCGTGGCAGCAGCGAGCAGGCCGTTCCGCTTGGCAGCGGCGGCGGGCTGTCGATCACCGGCCGACACACCGTGTATCTGGAGGACCTCGACGTCAAGCCGGGCGACTTCGTCAGTTTCTACGCGCGAGCACGCGACGTGGGGCGCGGCAAGCGGCCGACCGAATCGCGCAGCGACATCTTCTTTCTCGAAGTGACGCCCTTTGTGGACGAGTTCGCGATGGCGCAGAGCCAGGCCATGGCCGGCGCCAGCGGGCAGCAGGTCGACGACCTGGTCCGTCAGCAGAAAGACATCATCGTCGGCACCTGGAAGCTGCAGCGGCGCGCGGCGGGCGCCAACGCGCGGCCGTCGGCCGCGGACGTCAAGACGCTGGGCCGTGCACAATCGGCGCTGCGCCGGCGCGTGGAGACCGCGGGCCGACACGCGCAGATGCCGGGCGGTGGCGGGCGGCGTGGGCGGCCAGGCGCCGTCATCGGCGGCTCGGGGGAGGAGCAGCCGGCGCTGCTGGCCGCGGCGGGTGCGATGGCGCGTGCCGAGCGGTCCCTCGACGCAGTGAGGCCCAACGACGCGCTGCCCTCGGAGATGGAGGCGCTCAACCATCTGCTGCGCGCCGAGGCCGAGATTCAGCGCCGCGAGATCGCGCGCCAGCAGGCCAACAGCAACGGCGGCGGGTCCAACCGCAATCAACAGGATATCTCGTCGCTGTTCGACCGCGAGCTGCAGCGCCAGCAGGAGACCAACTACGAGACGCCGCAGAGCGTGGAGGAGCGCAAGGCCGACGCACGCGACGAGCTGCTCGAGAAGGTGCGCGCGCTGGCCCGTCGGCAGGAAGCCCTGGCCCGGCAGCAAGACGACCTGGCGCGCGACCGCCAGCAGATGAACCAGGACGAAGTGCGGCGCCGGCTCGAGCGGCTCACACGTGACCAGTCCGAGCTGCGCCGGCAGGCCGAACAGCTCGCGCAGCGAATGCAGCAGCAGGCGCGCCAGATGGGCAAGCAGGGCGAGTCGGGCAAGTCGGGCGAGCGGGGCGAGTCGGGCAAGCAGGGCGAGCAGGGCAAGCAGGCGCAGGGGCAGTCCTCCGGACAAAGCGGCGCGCAGGCTGGTGCGCAGGCGCTACGCGAGGCGTCGGAAGACATGCGAGCCGCGGCCAGCGACCTTCGACGCGAGGCGCCCGATGCCGCGCGCCAGCGCAGTCAACGTGCGCTCGATCGCCTGCAGTCCGTGGAGAGGGGCCTTCGCGAGGCGGGGCCCGACCAGCAGCGTCGAGCCGCGGGCGATGCCCAGCTCGAAGCGCGTGAGCTGGCGGACCGCCAGCGTCAACTGGCCGACGACACCGCCAAGGCCGGTGCCGCAGCGCCCGACGACGCCAGGCGTCGCCTGGCTGACGAGCAGCAGCGGCTGGCCGAACGCGCGGACGCGCTCAACGAGCGCGTCCAGCGACTGGAGCAGGGAGAGACAAACGACCGGCGGGCGCGCGAGCGGATGGCCGAGGCCGCACGCGCAGCCCAGCGCGGGAAGCTCGGCCAGCAGATGCGCGAGATCGCCGAGGGCGTCCGAAAGGGCGACGCGAAGGTGGCCGGCGGAGAGCCACAGCGGGCCGTCGCACGCGAGCTCGATCGGCTCGCCGACAAAGTGGGCGGCACAAGTGCGCCCGGCGGCGATCGCGAAGGGAAACAGCTGGCCGACGATCTGTCCAAGGCGCGGGAGCTTCGCGACCGCCTGGCCGATCTGCAGCGACAGATCGAGGCGGCGGGCAAGCAAGGCGAGTCGGGCGAGTCGGGCAAGCGGGGCGAGTCGGGTAAGCAGGGCGAGCGGGGCCAGCAGGGGGCGTCGGGCAAGTCGGGCGGACCAGGCGGGCAAGGCGGGTCGGGCGAGGGGGGGCAGCGCCGGCTCGCCGAGCTGCAGCGCGAGTATCTGGAGCAGTTGCGCAACGCGGGGGAACTCGCTGAGCGACTCGAGCAAGCCTCGCCGGGTACCGGCCGTGCCATGAGCACGCCGATCGATCAGCAGATGGTGACCTCGGCGCCGGGCACCCAGGCCTTCAAGCAGGATTTCTCGAAGTGGGAGACCCTGCACAAGGACATCGCGCTGGGCCTCGAGCGCCTCGAGGTCGCCTTGTCGCAGCGTGTCGTCGAGCGCGCCGCGCGCGAGCGGCTGCGCACCGGGGCGACCGACCGGGTGCCCGACACGTACCGGTCCACCGTGGACCGCTACTACCGCGCGCTTGCACAGGAGCCGCGTTAGCACGTGCAGTTGGCGACGCCGCTTCCGTCGTGGGCGATTGTGCTGGTCGCGCTGGGTGTCGTGGGCCTGGCGGTACAGGCGTATCGCCACGCGGCGGGGCTGCGCTCGGGCCAGCGGTGGCTGCTGATCGGCCTGCGCGCCACAGCACTCGCGCTGATCGTCGTGTGCCTGCTGCGCCCCATGGTGCTCGTGCCGCCGCCCGATCGGCAGGACGGCGTGGTGGCGGTCCTGGTGGACGCCTCGCGCAGCATGGGCCTGCGCGACGCCGACGGCCTCACGCGGATCGAGCGCGCCGGCATGCTGCTGACGCGCGACATCGTGCCGCCGCTGTCGTCACGGTTCCGCGTCGAGGCGTTTGTCTTCGCCGACCGGCTCACACCAGCCGGTGACGCCGCCCTTGCGGCAACCGGCGATCGCACCGACCTGGCCGATGCCGTGCGCGGGGTCGTCGAACGGCATCGCGGACAGGGGCTGGCTGCCATCGTCGTGCTCTCGGACGGCAACGACACAAGTGGCGCGGATCTGGAGGCCGCCGGTTGGTCGGCAGGCGTGCCCATCGTCGCCGTCGGCCTTGGGCGCACCGATGGCGCCGACCGCGAGGTCGTGGCGCTGGCGACCGGGCAGTCGAGCCTGGACGCCAGCCTCGTGGATCTGACGGCGACGCTTGCGGCACGCCATCTGCCTGGCAGCTTCGACGTGCGGCTCTTGCAGAATGGCCAGGTGGTTGAGCGGCGCCTGGTGACGCCGGCCTCCGACGGCGCGCCGATACGCGTCTGCTTCACGGTCGCCCCCGACCGCAACGCGCCGACGGTGTACACGATCGACGTGCCGGCTGCCGCCGCCGAGCTGACACCGGCCAACAATCAGGCCCGCGTGCTCGTGCCGCCGCCGGGCCGCCGCCGGCTGGTGTTGTCGCTCGAGGGTGCGCCCGGCTTCGAGCAGACGTTTCTCAAGCGCGCCTGGTCGGACGACCCGTCACTAGAGGTCGACGCGGCGGTCCGCAAGGGCCGCAACGAGCAGGGCGCCGATACGTTCTTCGTCCAGGCGGGGGGCGCTCGCAGCTCGACGCTGGTCACCGGGTTTCCGTCCACACGCGAGGCGCTGTTTGCGTACGACGCGGTGGTGCTCGCCGACTACGACCTGCATCTGCTGTCGCGCGAGTCGCAGGAGTGGCTGCGCGCGTTTGTCTCGGAGCGCGGAGGCGGGCTGCTGTTTGCCGGTGCCAGGACGTTCGAGCCGCAGGGGCTGACCGGCTCGCCACTGGAGGAACTGCTGCCGCTGCGGATTGGTGACGGCGGTGGGGTGGTGCGGGCCGCGTCGGCCAGCGCGCAGGACCGGTACCGGGTGCGGCCGACGGTCGAAGGCACGCGCCATCCGGTGATGCGCATTGCCGCCACCGACCAGGAGGCCCGAAGCCGATGGGCGAGCCTGCCGTCATTGGCTGGTGTCGTGCAACTGGGCGGCGCGCGGCCCGGCGCGTCTGTGCTGGCAGTCATGGATGAACTGGGCAGCAATTCGCCTGTGGTGGCCGTGCAGCGCTTCGGGGCCGGTCGCACGGCGCTGTTTGCCGGGCAGGCCAGTTGGCGCTGGAAGATGCTGCGCCCAGCCTCCGACGCCAGCTACGACCGGTTCTGGCGGCAGACGGCGCGGTGGCTCACGGCCGACGCGCTCGAGCTGGTCACGGCGACGCCGCCCGGCTCGGTGCTGCCTGGCGACCCGGTGGAACTGCCCATCGTCGTGCGGACACCGGAGTATTCGCCCTCCCCGCAGGACGAGCTGCGCGTCCGCGTGGAGGTGCCGGGCGGCGAGACCATCGACATCCTCCCGTCGCTCACCGATCCCGCGCGCGGGCTGTTCACGGCGCGCGTGCCCGCGGCCGAACGCGGCATCTACCGGGCCGAGGTCCTGCGCACCTCCGGCACACGGGCCTTTGCACGCACGGAACTGCGATGGCTGGTCGGCGGGCTCGACCGCGAGCTGGCCGATCCGCGCCTCAACGACGCTGGCCTGCGCCGCCTGGCCGACGCCTCGGGCGGACGCTACGGCACCGCCGAGGACGGCGCCGCAGTGGCCGGCTGGGCCATCCAGGCGGCGGCCGTGGCGAGCCGGCCGCCCGAGTGGCGCGACGCCTGGCACACGGGATGGATGTTCCTGGCGATCGCGCTGCTGGTCTCGTCGGAGTGGGCGCTTCGGCGCCGTTGGGGATTGCGATGAGCCGCCTCCGCGTCGTGTGCGCCATCGTCGCGCTGCTGTGGGCCACACCGCTCCTGGCCGAGAACCGCTACGCGCTGGTTGTCACGGGTGCGCCCGGCGGCGAGGCGTTCATCAGCACGTACTCTGCGTGGGCGCAGCAGTTGTCGTCGGCGTTCACCGAGGAGCTCGGCCTGTCGGCCGACCACGTCATCGTCCTGTCGGGCACGTCAAAGGATGAGACTCAGCAGAGCACGCAGCAGAATGTCCGCACGGCGATCGCGAGCCTGCGGCGCCGAATGCAGAAAGATGACCTGCTGGTCATCCTGCTGGTCGGCCACGGGACGGTGGACGATGTGTCGGCGAAGTTCAATCTGGTGGGGCCCGACTTGACGTCAGAGGAGTGGGGGGGCCTGCTGGCAGACTTGCCGGGCCGCGTCGTCGTCGTCAACACCGCAGGGGGCAGTTTCCCATTTCTTCGAGACCTCGCCGCGCGGGGCCGCATCGTGGTGACGGCGACCGAGTCCACGGCGCAGCGCTACGACACCGTGTTCCCCGAGCATCTGATTGCCGCGTTGCGCGACCCGGCGGCCGATCTGGACAAGGACGGGCGCGTGTCGGTGTGGGAGCTGTTCGTACGCGCGACCAGGGGCGTCGCCGCGCACTTTGAACGGCAGGGTTTGTTGGCCACCGAGCGCGCGCTGCTCGACGACACGGGCGATGGCACGGGTATCGAGGCCGCGGGGACGGGCGAGGACGGCGCGCTGGCCCGGGCGACCTATCTGGAACGCGACGCAGCGGCCGTGGACGCCGATCCGGAGCTGATGGAGCTGCTGGGCCGCCGCCGGGCGCTCGAGGAACAGGCCGAGCGGCTGAAGCAGCGCAAGGCGACGATGCCAATCGAGGCGTGGGAGCGCGAATTCGAGGCGCTGATGATCGACCTGGCCCGTGTGTCGCGACGTATCCGCTCTCGCTCGTGACTCGTCAATCACAGACACGTCAACCACAGAGACACGAAGACACGAAGACGCACAGAGACGTATTCTTGGGGAGTACCAAGAACAAGATCTCCGTGTGTCTTGGTGCCTTCGTCTCTGTGATTGACTACCGTGCTACAGGGCAACTTGTCTCACTCCTGCCTTCATCACCGGGACATTGAAATTGAGAATCAACCCCAGCCGCTTGCCGGTCGCTTTCAGGTACGTCAGCATCTGCGAGACGTAGACATACTCGAGACGCTCGACGCTCTTCAGTTCCACCACGAGCGCGTCCTCCACCAGGAAATCGAGACGATACGCGCCGACGGGTTGTCCCCGGTAGGTGACTGGGCTCTCGAGCTGTCGCAGAAACTGCAATCGCTGCTGGGCTAGCTCGATGCAGAAAGCGCCATCGTACGCGCTCTCGAGCAGTCCGGGCCCAAGCTCTCGGTGGACCGCGATCGCGCATCCGATCACCTGCGCAGACAACTGGTTGAGGGCGTCTGATATCGGGACGGGAGTGATGCCGACTGGCCGCGAGGTGAGGTCCATGCCTCTGACGGCTGGCAAGACGCGATCCACGTAGTCGGACGTAGCTTGACTAGCGGCAACCCACGGAACAACGGCGCTAGCCACAAGAGGCGCCGACAACGTCCCGAGCGCGTAGGACCGCCGCGAGCTAATCCGGGTACGCGCTCAGGCGACGCCATGCACGTGGTCTGATCTGTTCTACCATGACAGCAGCCACGACTGAGGAAGTGACGGCCCACACAATGTCCCTTAACCCGATACGAGACGGCAGGTGAGTCAGGAAACCCTCGAAGTGATCCCACGAGGGCCAGTGCCCAGAACCATCCCCAGAACCAAGGAACTTGCATATCGTAATGCCAAGGAGGGGCGAGCAGGCCGCAACGGAAACAACGAATGTTCCGGTTCGGCCGCGCGCGAACCACACAACTGTTGCCCCGATGAGGCCCCCCCAAGGAGAAAAGAGGAAGGCTGCTTCGAGCATCACAAACCCTGGATAAAGCCCGGAAATGTCAGGCAGGAGATCGCCCGCAACGCGTGCGAGGAGTCCACCGACGACCGCAGCCAATAGCCCGCCGACCAAGGTCAACGAAACGGAGCGCGACGCTTCCCTATCGACCTGTTCGACGACCTTTGCGTAGACCCGCTCCACGATCGCGTTCGCTTCCGCTGCCTCCGCACCTTCGCCCACAAGGGTGGGCACGACTCGTGAAGCGACAACCAACACAGGAGGATGGCCCTTCGAGCCGGCGCTCTGCCGGCCGATTGTTGTTTGAAATTGTGCCTAGACAAGCTCGAAGCACAGCGCCTCGACGTTCTCCTTCACCTCGTCGCGCCAATACTCCAGGCCCCCTTCGCGAGGCTCCACCCCCCTTGCTTTGAGGCGAGACGTGATCTCCCAGTCGGGCAGTTTGCCTCTTATCGCGTCGATGATGAACGCATCAACGGCGAGGGCAAGTTCAGCCTCGAGTCCAGGCGGAAGAGTCTTCTTACATGACCGGCATCGTTTGTCGCCGGCATACACCTGCGCAGAGCACTTCGGGCAGGAGGCGGTAAATGCGCGTTCAGGTTCTGTGGAGTCCAATGTAGTCAAGGCCTCTTCGAGAGCCGCCAAATTGAATGCCTGGGCGCCGTGGAACAAGATCCTCTCTGCGTCTTTGTGTCTTCGTGTCTCTGTGATTGACGAGCAATCACCGCCGCGGCGGATCGTACCAATCCATCCGCGCGCGTTCGGGGCGTGCCATCAGCTTCACGAGCACGGCGCCCACCGCAAAGCCGCCGACATGCGCCCAGAAGGCGATGCCGCCGGCCGCCTCGCCAGGCGTCGCCGCCAGTTGCGATCCCACACCGCTCACCAGCTGCAGCAGGAACCATAGACCGAGGAACACCACCGCCGGCACCTCGACG
Source organism: Vicinamibacteria bacterium (assembly GCA_016650245.1). Taxonomy (GTDB): domain Bacteria; phylum Acidobacteriota; class Vicinamibacteria; order Vicinamibacterales; family JAENWD01; genus JAENWD01. The sequence goes on along the minus strand of JAENWD010000184.1, from coordinate 522 downwards.
ATCTGGATGAAGATGAAGATCGGCAGCAGCGTGATGATCCGCGAATGCGGATAGAGCACGAAGTAGCCGCCCATCACGCCGGCGATGGCGCCGCTGGCGCCGATGGTTGGCACCTGCGACAGCGGGTCGGCCCAGACGTGCGCGAGGGCCGCCAGGGTGCCGCAGAGCAGGTAGAACAGGAAGAAGCGACCGTGGCCCAGTCTGTCCTCGACGTTGTCGCCGAAGATCCACAGCGACAGCATGTTGCCGATTACGTGGATCCAGCCGCCGTGGAGGAACATCGAGGTGAGCACGTCGTGCCACGCGAAGGCAGCGGGCACGATCCCGTGCGTCGTCAGGAACGCGTCGAGCGTGCGCGGTCCGAGCGACAGCTCATAGAGAAACGCCAGGACGTTCACGACGAGGATCGTGACGGTGACAACCGGGGTGGTACGCGACGGGATGACGTCGCGCAGGGGAATCATGGGAGCTAATTGTAGATTGCAGATTGACGATTGCAGATTGCAGATTGAGGCCCGAGGC
>JAENWD010000183.1 GCA_016650245.1 Vicinamibacteria bacterium | reverse complement strand
GTCGTCGCGAACCAGCCGCCCGTGCCGACGATCATCACGCCGGCCTCCGGCGCGCTGTACACGGCCGGCACGACCTTGAGCTACTCCGGGTCGGCCACCGACCCCGAGGACACGACGGTGCCCGCCGCACGCTTCACGTGGAGGATTGACTTCCACCACGACGCGCACACGCATCCGTTCTACGGACCGGTCACGGGGGCCACCAGTGGAAGCGTCGCGATTCCGGCGGTGGGTCACACCGAGGCCAGTGTCTGGTATCGCGTCTATCTGACGGTCGCCGACTCGGCGGGGCAGACAGCCACGACGTTCAGGGACGTCCAGCCGCGCAAGGTGAACGTGACCCTGGCCTCGAATCCCCCTGGCGCCACCCTCACACTCGACGGCCCAACGGTCATCGCACCCTACACGTTCGCGGGCGTGGTCGGCGTGCAGCGCGTGATCGGCGCGCCCTCGACCATCACGGTGGGCAACAAGATCTACGACTTCACAGGGTGGTCCGACGGCGGCGCGCAGACGCACACGATCACGACGCCGACGTCGAATCAGACGATCACGGCAAGCTACAAGCGGCGGAAGGGTCGCGGGTAGACCTGACGACCCTCGACATCGACGACCGCCGGGACAGACCGGTAGCCAGCGCGCGGCCTTCAACAGCTCGCGAGCGGCAACACGCGGTCGGGTCGGTTGTTGGTGTGGTGGTCGTTAGGCGAGTGCGACGTTTTCGGCGCGGGGGCCCTTGGGGCCCTGGCCTTTGTCGAACGTGACCGACTGACCTTCGCGCAGCGAGTCAAATGCTACGCCGACGCACGCCGACTGGTGGAAGAAGTACTCCGTGCCGTCCTGCGCCGCCACGAACCCGAAACCCTTGTCGCTGACCAGACGCTTGATCTTGCCGTTCACCGAACCCATGGGTAACTCCTCGTGTGAATCGAGACGATCGACCGCGCTCGAATGCACGGTCGCTGGCTTTGATGAGTTGCTGGAGCGGTCAGCCGGCAGGAAGCCGGCCGTGCGACAGGGCCCAGGAAAGCGCGGCGGGGATCATAACACGCGCCGAAGGTCAATAGCGCGGCCGGGGCGGTCCCGACTGCCCTCGCCGGGGCCCTCCTGAAGGCCGGGGACCGAACGTCCGCTGGCGGCCCTCTACGGGGGCTTCTGAGGCCGCCCGGGCCGGGATTGCCTCCTGTGGGAGGCCCTTTTCGCTCGCCTCATGGACCAGGTGGATGGCCGCGGCCGCGACGTCGAGCGCGTCGAAGTCCTGCACGAGCGACTCGACCACCCCCCGCAGCTGCTCGAAACCACCCGCCTCGAGCTGGGCCCGGACCGCCTCGCGCGTGGCTTCCAGCCGCCGGGCCCGCAGGTCATCCACCGACGGCAGGTTGAGGATCTCGATCTTCTGCCGGGTCAAGCCTTCGACGCTGCGCAGGAACCGGTGTTCGCGCGGACCAGCCAGGGTAATGGCCACGCCCTCGCCCCCGATGCGGCCCGTTCGCCCGATCCGATGCACGTACACTTCGGGTGAGGTCGGCACGTCGTAGTTGATCACGTGAGAGACGTGTCTGATGTCGAGGCCGCGCGCGGCCACGTCGGTGGCCACCAGGATCTCCGCCTTCTCGCTCCGGAACAACTGCATCACCCGGTCGCGCTGTTTCTGCACCATCCCGCCGTGCAGGGCCTGGGCGCCGTAGCCGTGCGCGCGGAGGATCTCGGTGAGCTCGTCGACTTCGATCCGCGTCCGGCAGAACACGATCGCGGACTTGGGACCTTCAAAATCGAGCACGCGTCCAAGCGCGGCGTTCTTGTGGGGCCGCGCCACCAGGTAGGCGACCTGTCGCACCCGCGGGAGCTTGCCGGTCGACAGCTTCTCGCGCGCGATGGTCACCCGCGCCGGGTTGCGCAGGTGGCGCCCGGCGATCGCCGCGATGCGCGGCGCCAGGGTCGCCGCAAACAGCGCCGTCTGGCGCGTCCTGGGCGTGGCGGCGACGATGGCGTCGATGTCTTCGGCAAAGCCCATGTCGAGCATCTCGTCGGCTTCGTCCAGGACCAGGACCTCGAGGGCGCCGAGGTCGAGCGTGCGACGCCGCAGATGGTCCAGCGCGCGGCCCGGTGTGGCGACGATGATGTCGGCGCCCCGGCTGAGCGCGCGAATCTGCTGGTCCATCGGCGCGCCGCCGTACAGCGGCACGACGGTCAGGCGCGATCCGCGGGCGTACTTGTGGGTGGCTTCTGCCACCTGCATCGCCAGCTCGCGCGTCGGCACGAGCACGAGCGCGCGGGCCGCACGTGTCTTGGTGGAACCGGCCCTGGCCAGCCGATCGAGGATCGGCAGCGTGAAGGCTGCCGTCTTGCCGGTGCCGGTGCCGGCCTGGCCGACCAGGTCGCGGCCTTCGAGGAGCAGCGGAATGGCCTCGCGCTGGATGGGTGTGGGCTCTTCATAGCCCAGGGCGGTGACGGCTGCCACCAGCGAGGGCTGGAGCCCGAGGGCGCCGAATCCCTCAGCGTCGCCCGTCGGCGGCTGTTCTTTCATCCCCCCATCATGACATCAACGCGACGCTCTTCCGTGCTATCTTCCGCCTCGCCCACGGCAGTGTCCCAGCTCCAGAATCGGCCCACACGCACCGCACGATCCGCTGCCGCGCTACCCGTGCGCCCGTCAGACGCCTGGTGGGTTGAGCCGGTCGCCCGCGCGGCCGTGCTCGTGTTTGTCGGCCTCATCGTGCTGGGCGCCGTCGTGCCTCAGGTGGCGGGCCGCGTGTTCTGGACCGTCGCGGTGGCATCGCTGCCCCTGGTGTTCGTGATCGCCGGCTACCACCGCTGGCGTCGCATCTGCCCGCTGGCGTGGATCGCGCAGATTCCAACCCGACTCGGACGCGCGGGCCATCGCCGCGCCAGCCCGTGGCTGCAGGCGCACGGCTACGACGTCGCGCTCGCGTGCCTGGCCGTCTCGCTGTGGCTTCGGTTGGTGGCGACCAACGGCGACGGTCGCATGCTCGCGGCGTTTCTGGTCGGCCTCTCGGCCTCCGCCGTGGCCGTCGGCTTCGCATTCACCGGCAAGACGTGGTGCAACTACGTCTGTCCGGTGTCTTTCGTGGAGAAGCTCTACACCGAACCGCGAGGGCTCCGCGACACGCCAAACTCGCAATGCGCCGCCTGCACGGCCTGCAAGCCCGCCTGTCCCGACATCAACGAGGAGAACAGCTACTGGAAGGAGATCCTTGCGCCGGCCAAGGCGCGCGCCTACTACGCATTTCCGGGTGTGGTGCTGGCCTTCTACACGTACTACTTGCTGCAGGCGGGGACCTGGGCCTACTACTTCGATGGCTCGTGGACCAACCAGGCGGGCCTTGTCCGCACGGCCTTCCTCCCCGGCCACGACGCCATGACCGCGGGCTTCTTCTTTCTGCCGGCCGTGCCGCGGGCGCTGGCCGCCGCCGCGACGCTGGCAGGCGGCGGTGCGATCAGCCTGCTCACGCTGTCAGCCGTCGAGCCACGGCTTGGTTCCCTGCTGCGCAGACACGGCGTGACGATAGACGCCGCGGGTCTTCGCAGCACGATGTTCACGATCGCGGCGTTTCTGGCCTTTGTCTCGTTCTACTCGTTTGCCGGCGCGCCGACGCTGCGGCTGGTGCCCGGGCTGCCCCACGTCTTCCAATTGCTCGTCGTGGCCACCGCCACACTGTTTCTCGTGCGCCGTATCGGCAGGCGGCAAGGGGCGTTCACCGAAGAGACACTGGCGCGAAAGATCATCGCCAACTGGAAGTGGGACGACATCCCGCCGCCCAAGAACCTGCGGGAGGCGTTTCTCATCCACACCGTGCGCTCGCAGTCGCACGAGGAGGGGCGCAAGCGCCTGCTCGAGCTGTACAAGCAGTCGGTCCGCGACAGCCTGCAAAGCGGGGTGGTCTCACGCGGCGAGGTGCACCGGCTCGAGTCGCTGCGCAGTCAGATGGGCATATCGGGCACGGACCACGAGCGTGTCATGGCGGAGCTGGCCGACGAAGAAGGCGGTCTAGCGTCGTCCGATGCCCGGCTCACGTCACCGGAAAAGCAGCTGCAGCTCGAGACCTATGCCGAGGCGCTCGCCGTCCATCTCGAACGGCAGCGGG
>JAENWD010000182.1 GCA_016650245.1 Vicinamibacteria bacterium | reverse complement strand
GCCAGGAGCAGCTGGTCCACCGGGCTGCCGATTTTCCCGTCGGCGGCGTCGATGAGCGCCAGACGCAGATCGCGCGGCCCGTACTCGATGCCGTAGAAGTAATGCGACAGCCGGCCGTCGGGGGTGGCGACCATGACTCCGCTCGGGTGCGCGTACTGGTCCACCTCGGCGTTGTACGCGTAGCGGAACCCGACCGCGCGCGTCAGTTGCGTGATCGAGTGCTGGCTGCCGGTCAGGAAATGCCAGCCGCCCTCGGCGCCCTCGCGCTTGTAGCGCTCGATGTAGGTGGCCTTCTTGCCCCGCGCCAGCTCCGGGGTCTCGCCCGGATCGAAGCTCACCGTGACAATCTCGAACTCCTTGCCCACCGAGAAGTTCAGCACGCCGATCGAGCTCACCAGGCCATTGAGCACCTCGGTGCAGAGCATCGGGCACTCGTAGTACGCCAGCACGAGAATCACCGGGCGCTTGCCGAAGTAGTCGCCGAGCAGGACGTCACGCCCTTGCTCGTCTCGGAACTTGAGCGTCAACGGCAGCATCTCGTTCAGCTTCTGGTCCAGCCCGATGTCCTGCAACAGGGCGGGCATCGCCCCGGCCGGCGGTGCCGCCTCGGTGATCCGCTGGGTCGGCAGGCGGACGGGGTCCTGGGCGACCGCCGCCATGGGCAGCGCCGCAAGAATCACCGCCATCAGGAGCAATCGGTTGCGCATTTCGTACTCGTCACTCGTAACTCGTAGTTCGTCACTGTCAATGTGCGGGCGTCTCAGCAGGCGGCGCCGCTCGGTGAGGCAGACCCTGCTCGGCCAGCAGCTCGATGGCGCGGTCCACCGGAATCCGCACGGTGCCCGCGTTCTTGTCCACCCACGTGTAGTGATCGAGCAGCTTGGCCTCCTCGCGGCGCAGCCCCTTGATGTCGTCAAACGGGAAGGTCTGCAGGCGCGGCGTCGGCGGCCGCGGCCGCTCCACACCCGCCGTGAGCGGATAGCGCGGCGCCTTCTCGCTCCGCTCGCGGCCGTCGAGATACTTGTAGAAGCCGACCGTCAGTGCCGCGGCGACCAGCGTGACCACGGTCAGGAAGATCGCGAACCGCACCAGCGGCCCGACTTCGGCGTCGGTCTCCTCGTGCCCCACGATGTCGTGTGTGTTGTGGTCGCTCATCGGAATAATTTCGTAATCGCCAATCGTCAATGCGCCGCCCCGGCCTCGATGGCTTCCTGCAGCGTCGGTTCGTTGATCGGAATCAACGACCGCGTGCCGAGCTGCCACAGGAACAGGGCCACCCAGATGCCACCGACCGCAACCGGTGCAACAAAGTCGAGCCAGTGCACGGACAGCAGCTCTTGACCGTGCTCGGGTCCGAGCAGCCAGAACAGATCCACGAAACGCATCGCGATGATGATGACAGCAATGGCCGCCACGGTCCCGCCCGTGCGCTTCAGGTCGCGGTTGAGCAGCAGCAGGTACGGCAGGCCGAAGTGGCCGACGATCAGCAGGACGCTCACCCACCCCCAGGCGCCCTTCATCCGAATGAGGTACCAGGGAATCTCTTCAGGCAGGTTGCCCGACCAGATGATCAGGAACTGCGAGAACTGGAAGTAGGCCCACAGCATGACGAAGGCCAGCAGTAGCTTGCCCATGTCGTGCAGGTGATTGGGGCCGATGACTTTCGACATCGGCGCGGTACGCGCCAGCAGGACGACCACGGCGATGGTGAAGGCCATGGCCGACAGGCCCTGACCGCCCATGAAGAGGATGCCGTAGATGGTCGAGTACCAGTACGGGTCGACCGACATCATCCAGTCGACCGACATGAAGAAGACCGTCAGCGCGTAGATCACCAGCCCGCCGCCGCTGAGCCGCTGCATCCGCACGGCGCGCTTGTCGTCGTAGCCGCGGTCCTGCTGCAGCGACCAGGCCGACAGCGTGTAGGCCAGCACGGTCCAGATGACGAAGTAGATCACCGCGCGGATGTAGAAGAACGACACGTTCAGGTACGGCTGCTTGAACTGCAGAATCTTGTCGACTGCGACGACCTCGGGCCGCGCCCAGATGTAGAGATCCTGCATCCCGAAGGCCACCGGCAGGAACAGCAGCGCCATGAACGGCACCGTGCGGCTCGACGCCTCGAACACCCGCCGCGTCACCACGCCCCAGGCGCCGCCCGACAGGTGGTGGATCATCGACCAGGCCAGCGAGCCCAGCGCCACGCCGGTCCAGAAGACAAACGCGATCAGGTACGACCGGAAGAAGTGCTCGTGGCTCGAGCTGTACCCCAGGGCGAGCAGCCCCATCCCCACGACACCGACGCCCAGCGCGATGCGTTGGACGCCGGCAGCGCCGGCGGGCACGGAATAGGTGGTGTCAGTCATCAGTGACCGGAGCCATGCGACGGTGCCGGCTTGGTCGTCTCCTCGGTGTCGGGCTTGTCGAGATCAGGCACCTTGTCGGCCGGCACGTCGGCGACGGTGGCGCGCTGGCTCAACTGCAACGCGCGGATGTAGGCGGCAATCGCCCAGCGATCCTTCACGTCCACCTGCGCGCGATAGTCCTGCATGACGCCAAAGCCGTTGGTCATGACGTCGAAGTAGTAGCCCACCGGCGAGGTGCGCAGCCGGTCGTCGTGGAACGACGGCGGCGGCTTGAGCCCGCGCTGGACGATCATGCCGTTGCCCATACCGGTCCGGCCGTGGCACGGGCTGCAATACGCGTTGAAACGCTGCTGGCCGCGCTCGAGCACGTCGCGGGTCACCGGGAACGGGAACTCGTCCACCGATTGCCCGTTCACCTTCCCCGTCGTCAACTGCTCGTCGTCGTTGAGCCAGCCGCGCGGGACGGTGCCTTCAACCAGCGGACGATTGCCACGCCCGTCCTCGAATGCATCGGTGGCTTCGTTGGCCTCGACGCGCGGCGCGTCGTGCATGTCCTGGCGGCATGCCGAGGACACACCGCCGAGCAGCACCACGGGCAGCAGCAACGCGGTGCTGAATGCGGGGCCAAAGCCCCGCCGCCACAACAGAGGGAGGCCGGCCTTACGCGGCAATGTCGGAGACTCCCAGCGGATTGAGCCCGTCGAGAAACGCGCGCGTCGCGGCGAGATCGAACTTCGCATCCGTCGTCTCGATGCTCAAGAAGAAGCGATCGCCCGACGCGTTGCCGAACTGCGGCACGTTGAACACCGGGTGATACGGCATCGGCAGTCCGTTGAGCGCGATCATCCCGATGACGGCTGTGAGCGACGCCAGCAGGATCGTCGTCTCAAAAGCCGGAATGATGAACGACGGCCAGCTCGCCATCGGGCGTCCGCCGATGTTGAGCGGGTACTGGATGACCGCCGCCCAGTACTGCAACCCGAAGCCGCCGAGCATGCCGGTGAGGCCGCCGCCCAGGACGAGCCACGGCAGCTTCGTCCGTTTCAGCTTCAGCGCCTCGTCCATTTCGTGGATCGGAAACGGCGAGTACGCGTCGATCTTCGTGTAGCCCGCTTCGCGCGTCCGCCGGGCCGCGTTGACGATGGCGGTCGCCGAGTCGAACTCGGCGAGCAGGCCGAACAGCTTCGGAGTCGTGTCGTCGTGGTGCATGCTCACGCCGCCCTAGTGGGCGTCCTCCGACTTCACTTTCGCCGCCGGAATGATCGTCCGCATCTCGAACATCGAGATCATCGGCACCAACCGCAGGAAGATGAACAGCAGCCACGTGAACAGGCCCAGCGTGCCGATAAAGGTCATCCAGTCATACATCGTTCCGGCATACATGCCCCAGGACGACGGCAGGAAGTCGCGGGCCAGGCTGGTGACGATGATGACGTAGCGCTCGAGCCACATCCCGACGTTCACGATGATCGCGAT
>JAENWD010000181.1 GCA_016650245.1 Vicinamibacteria bacterium | reverse complement strand
CATCTACCTCTCCACGTCCGCGCGCGTGCTCGAAGGCGTGCTGCAGACACCCGACCAGTCACGCGCGCGCCTCATTGCCGGCTACGCCGGATGGGGTCCCGGTCAGCTTGACGAAGAGGTCGCGGCCTCGGCCTGGCTCACGGGCGACATCGATCTCGACATCGTGTTTCAGACGCCGGCCCAGGAGATGTGGGAGCGCGCGATCAGACGCCTGGGCGCCGAACCGGGTAGCCTCCAGCTCGGGTCTGGTGTGCATTGAGACCCGTGTTCGTAGTGCAAAGTGCGAAATGCAAAATGCAAAGTACGCAGCTCCTCTACAACCGGCTCCGTACGTCAGCAAGGTCCCTTTCGTACTTTGCATTTGGCACGTCGCATTTTGCATTACTGCGTCAGTTTCCTCGTCCCCATGTCCACCGCGTTCAACGGCACATCCCAGTGCGCGACGAGCAGCTCGAAGCGCCGCTGCTCTTCCCGCGCGAACTTGCCCTTGTCGGGGAAAAGCCTGGCGAGTGCAGCGGCCTCGTCGAATGCGGGCGGCGTGGCGGCCCTGACCAACTCGACCGCAAACGTCCAGTCGGCCCGGCCGTCGCCGTGGTTCTCGGGCACCAGCGTCCGCACCCGCGTGTAGACGCCAGCGTCGAGTTGCGCTTTCAGAATCGGGTAGTGGTTGCGCTGGAAGAGGTCCAGGAACTCGTTCTGATAGCCCCATTTCACCGTGTAGAAATACCACGTCGTCTTGGTCGCCTCGGCCGACGGCGCCGGGGCCTGCGCCAATACGCCAAGACCCGCCCAGATCACCATCGCGACAACCAGCCAGAGCCTGCGCATTCGATTTGCCTCCAATGGGAAGTTCGGGGGAATTATAGGCGGGGAACCGGCGAGACCGCGAATCGACCGGCCCCAGTACCGTGCGCAAGGGTCGCCTGCTGGGGTCTTCGCTATACTGATGTCGTGCGTTCCGTGGCCGACGACCTGCGCGTGCGGACTCTCGCGCGTGTGCTCGAGATGCCGGTCGCCGCGCGCATTCGGCTGGCGTTGTCGCTTGGCGATGACGATCTCGACCTGTTCGTCCGGTCCAGCGGACTCGACCGCGTCGACGCGCTTGGCCGCCTCCGCGCGCGCCGGGCCCACGGTCGCCGCGTCCCCAGCGGCGCGGCGGCCGCCGACCGACGATGACGCTCCTTGTCCGGGTGCTGGAGCTCCTCAACGCCCATCAGGTGCCACACGCACTGATCGGCGCCGCGGCGCTGGCGGCCAGGGGCATCGCCCGCTCCACCTACGACATCGACCTGCTCACCACCGATCAGCGCGTGCTCAGGGCCGACATGTGGGCCGTGCTTGGTGCCGAAGGCGCAACAGTCGACATTCGGCGAGGCGACCAGGACGATCCCCTCGGAGGGGTCGTTCGCGCGGAGTCGCCGCTCGAGCGTCCGGTGGACATCGTCCTGGGCAAACACGCCTGGCAGGCGCGTGCGGTGGAGCGCGCCGAGCGGCTGCCCGACGGACCGCCTATTGTCACACCCCAAGACCTGATCGTGCTGAAGCTCTACGCGGGCGGCACGCAGGACCTCTGGGATGTGCGCGAACTGCTCCGCCTTGTGGGCACCGACCGCCTGATCGCTGACGTCAGCGCCGATCTGGCGGATCATCCTCAGTCGATGCGGGATGTCTGGGCCGAGGCGCGCCGCTGACGCGCGTCGCGCTCCGCTCCGGACAGTCGGGCCCGTATCCAGTCATAAATATTGTTTATTTATTTTGCCACGTCGATAAGCTGTGGTGTAACCTGTCTGGACCGTGCGCTTCGCCTATCAGGGCGAGCCGGGGGCCTACAGCGAGGCCGCCGCGCTTCGCTTCACCGACCACGCCGACCTGCTCGCTTGCGAGAGCTTCGAGCAGGTCTTCGAGGCCGTGGACCAGGGCAAGGCGACCCATGGCGTCCTGCCCGTGGAGAACTCCATCGGCGGCAGCATCCATCGCAACTACGACCTGCTGCTCGAACACGACCTCCCCATCGTCGGCGAGGTGCAGCTGGTCATCACGCACAACCTGATGGCGCTGCCGGGCACCCGGATCGACCAGCTCACGCGCATCTACTCACACCCGCAGGCGCTGGCGCAGTGTGAACGCTTCCTGCGTGCGCTGCCGCACGTGGCCGTCGAGGCCACCTACGACACGGCGGGCAGCGCGAAGCTGGTCAAGGAGAAGCACCTCGTGGGCGCCGGCGCCATCGCCTCGGAGCGCGCGGCGCAGGTGTTCGGCCTCGAGATCCTGCAGTCCGAGATCCAGGACTTCTCCGACAACATCACCCGGTTCCTGGTGGTCAGCCGCGTGGCCGACCCCGATCCGCTGGTGGACAAGACGACCGTTGTCTTCTCGTTGCCCAACGAGCCGGGCGCGTTGTTCAAGGCGCTGTCGGTGTTCGCGCTGCGCGACATCGACCTGACCAAGATCGAGTCGCGGCCGATCCGGGGGCGTCCCTGGGAGTACCTGTTCTACGTCGATCTGCCGCTCGGGCGCCACGACTTGCGGTGCTCGCGCGCGCTGGTCCACCTGGCCGAGTTCGCGCGCTCGATGCGCACGCTTGGTTCCTACAAGAGCTGGAAGAGCCGCGAATCGGCCACTCCCTCGCAGGTCTGATCCGTCATGAGCTTTGTTCCGGTCTATCGCAGAAACAGCGCGGCCATCACCGAAGGTCCGCACCGCGCCGGCGCCCGCGCCATGCTGAAGGCGGTCGGCTTCGACGATGCGGCGCTCCAGAAGCCGATCGTGGGCGTGGCCAACACGTGGATCGAGATCGGCCCGTGCAACTACCACCTGCGCACGCTGGCCGAGCACGTCAAACAGGGAATTCGCGAGGCCGGCGGCACGCCGATGGAGTTCAACACCATCTCCATCTCCGACGGCATCACGATGGGCAGCCCGGGCATGCGGGCCAGCCTGATCAGCCGCGAGGTCATCGCGGATTCGATCGAGCTGGTCGGGCGCGGCAACTGCTTTGACGCGGTCGTGGCCCTCTGCGGCTGCGACAAGACGATCCCGGGCACGACGATGGCGGTCGCACGTCTGGGCGTGCCTGGGCTGGTGCTCTACGGGGGGGCGATCGCTCCGGGCTCGTTCCAGGGGCACGACGTCACGATTCAGGACGTCTACGAGGGCATCGGCGCACACGCGGCCGGCAAGATGACCGACGCGGAACTCAAGGACCTCGAAGACCACGCGTGCCCGGGCGCAGGCGCCTGCGGCGGGCAGTTCACCGCCAACACGATGGCGATGGCGATCGAGTTCCTCGGCATCGCGCCGATGGGGAGCGGGTCGGTCCCGGCGACCGACCCGGCCAAGGCCGAGGTGGGCCGGCAGGCCGGCCGCCTCGTGATGGAGTTGGTGAAAACCAACCTGACGCCGAAGTCCATCATCACCCGCAAGTCGCTGGAGAACGCGATCACGGCGGTGCTCACCAGCGGCGGCTCGACCAACGCCGTGCTGCACCTGCTGGCGATCGCGCGGGAGTCGGGCCTGCCGCTGACAATCGATGACTTCGACGCGATGAGCCGCAGGGTGCCGACGCTGGCCGATCTCAAGCCGAGCGGACGGTTCGTGGCCACCGACCTGCATCGCGCCGGGGGCATCCGGCTGGTCGCCAGGCGGCTGCTCGAGGCCGGGCTGCTGCACGCGGGGCAGCCGACGGTGACAGGCAGGACGATCGGCGAAGAGGCGGCAACGGCCGTCGAAACGCCAGGCCAGGAGGTCGTCCGGCCGCTCGATCGGCCGATAAAGTCCACGGGGGGCCTGGCCATCCTCAAGGGCAACCTGGCGCCTGAAGGCGCCGTCGTGAAGGTGGCCGGCTCGGCCCTGCAGAATCACCGGGGCCCGGCGCGGGTGTTTGAAGGCGAGCAACCAGCGCTCGACGCCGTGCTGCACAACCAGATCAAGGCCGGCGACGTCGTCGTCATCAGGGGCGAGGGGCCCAGAGGCGGCCCCGGGATGCCCGAGATGCTGGCCGTCACGGCCGCCATCGTGGGTGCGGGGCTCGGCGAGTCGGTGGTGCTGCTGACCGATGGACGTTTCTCTGGCGCCACGCGCGGCCTGATGGCCGGGCACGTCGCGCCCGAGGCGGTGGCGGGAGGACCGATTGCGGCGCTGCGCGAAGGCGACACGATCGTGTTCGACATCCCGAACCGGCGGCTCGACGTGGAGTTGAGTGACCAGGAGATCGCGGCGCGGCTGAAGGCGTGGACGCCTCCGGCGCCGAGGTACACCAGCGGCGTCATGGCCAAGTACGCGAAGTTGGTGTCGTCGGCGAGTGAAGGCGCGATTACGGGATGACGAATTCTATGAAGAGAACGGGCGCTCAAATCATCTGGGAATCCCTGCTTCGGCAGGGGGTCAGCACGGTGTTTGGCTATCCGGGCGGCGCGATTCTGCCGGCCTACGACGCCATGACGCAGTACCCGATGCGGCACATCCTGGTCCGCCACGAACAGGGCGCGACGCACATGGCCGACGGGTTCGCGCGGGCGACCGGACAGGTCGGCGTCGCCATTGCGACCTCGGGGCCCGGCGCCACCAACATGGTCACCGGCATCGCCACCGCCATGCTCGACTCCTCCCCCATCGTCTGCATCACCGGGCAGGTCGGCAGCAAGCTGATCGGCAGCGACGCATTCCAGGAGACCGACATCACGGGCGTCACACTGCCCATCACCAAGCACAACTACCTGGTGACGCGGGCCGACGACGTGGCGCCGACGATTCGCGAGGCGTTTCACGTGGCCGCGTCAGGCCGTCCTGGCCCGGTGCTGATCGACATCACAAAGGACGCGCAGCAAAGCAGCGCAGAGTTCGACTGGGATGCCGCCGAGCCGAAGCTGCGCGGCTATCGGCCGGACCGCCGCCCGGCGCCGGTTGATTACCAGAAGGCGATCGCCCTGATCAAGAACGCCAGGCGTCCGGTGATCCTCGCCGGCCGCGGCATCATCCAGTCGGAGGCCGGGCAGCAGGTCGTCGCGTTTGCGGAACGCACGCAGACACCGATCGCGATGACGCTGCTGGGCCTGGGGGGCGTTGCGGCCAGCCACGAGCTGAACCTCGGCATGATGGGGATGCACGGCGAGGCGTGGGTCAACACGGCCATTCAGGAAGCGGACCTGCTGCTGGCTTTCGGGATGCGGTTCGACGACCGCGTGACCGGCAATCTGAAGACCTACGCGCCACACGCGAAGAAGATTCACATCGACATCGACCCGGCCGAGATCAACAAGAACGTGCCCGTGGACGTGGCGCTGGTCGGCGACCTGCGCGAGGTGCTGGTGGAACTGCTGCCGCACGTGCCGGTTGCCGAGCACGTGGAGTGGCTGGCGCGGATCAACGAGCTCAAGGGCGATTCGGCGGTGCGCGACATTCAGAACCTCCCCGACAACGGGCACCTGTACGCCGCGCACGTCATCAATGACATCTGGCGCGAGACAGACGGCAACGCGATTGTCGTCACCGACGTCGGCCAGCACCAGATGTGGGAAGCGCAGTACTACAAGCACAACACGCCGCGCTCTCTCATCACCAGCGGCGGCCTCGGCACGATGGGCTTTGCGCTGCCGGCCGCGATCGGCGCGAAGATCGCCAAGCCCGACGCCGAGGTGTGGGTGGTGGTCGGCGACGGCGGCTTCCAGATGACGATGTGCGAGCTGGCGACGGTGATGCAGGAGAACATCGACATCAACGTCGCCATCATCAACAACGGCTTCCTGGGCATGGTCCGGCAGTGGCAGGAGTTCTTCTACGAGAAGCGCTACGCCGCCACGCCGCTGGTGAACCCGAACTTCACCAAGCTGGCCGAGGCCTTCGGGCTGACCGGCATCACGGTGACCAAGCGCGGCGAGGTCGTCCCGGCCGTGCGCGCCGCGCGCAATCACAAGGGCGGCGTCGTCATCGACTTCCAGGTGGAACAGGAAGACTCGGTCTACCCGATGGTGCCGGCCGGCGCAGACCTGCACGCGATGATCCGGCGCCCGAGTCCCATTGTGGAGACGGCCGCGGACGCCTAGCACCCTGTAGCACCTGAGAGCACCATGCTGCACACCCTTGTCGTTTACGTCGAAGACAAACCCGGCGTCCTGAACCGCGTGGCGTCGCTGTTCCGGCGCCGTGCGTTCAATATCGACTCGCTCACGGTGGGTCACACCGAAACGCCTGGCGTCTCGCGCATGACCATCGTCTGCGACGCCGACCCGGCCGCCGCGCGGCGTGTCGAAGCCAACATCTACAAGCTGGTGGACGTGCTGCGGGTCGATGACATCACGGACCAGCCGGCAGTGGAACGCGAGCTGGCGATGATCAAGGTCGCGGCCAGTCACGAGACGCGCGGCCAGATCATCCAGTTGGCCGACGTATTCCGCGCGCGGACCGTGGATGTCTCGAACGACTCGCTGATCGTCGAGATCACCGGCAGCGGCGATAAGATCGAACGTCTGCTCGACGTGCTCAAGCCGTTCGGCGTGCTCGAGATGGTCCGGACAGGCCGCGTCGCCATGGCACGCGGGCCGCGCCCGGCCAGCAAGCTCGAAGACCGCTTCGCCGGCGAAGACGCGCACGAAGAGCCTGGAGTGTCGTACTCCGTCTAGCCCCCCAATCGTCAATCTGCAGTCGTCAATCTGCAATCGTCAATCGTCAATTCCCGATATTCACATGGCCACCATCTACTACGACAAAGACGCCGACCTCTCGCTCATCCAATCGAAGAAGGTCGCCATCATCGGCTACGGATCACAGGGCCACGCCCACGCGTTGAACCTCAAGGACAGCGGCGTGAACGTCGCCATCGGCCTGGCCGATGGCAGCAAGTCGGCCGCCAAGGCACGCGCGGCGGGTCTTGACGTCAAGACCGTCGCCGAGGCCGCCACGTGGGCCGACGTCATCATGATCCTGGTGCCCGACACGACGGCGCCGAAGCTGTATCGCGAGTCGATCGCGCCGCACCTCACGGCCGGCAAGACGTTGATGTTCGCGCACGGCTTCAACATCCGCTACGGCACGATCACGCCGCCCAGGGACGTGGACGTCTCGATGATCGCGCCCAAGTCGCCGGGACACCGCGTCCGCGAGCTCTTTGTCGAAGGCGGCGGCACGCCGGCCCTGGTGGCCGTCGAGCAGGACGCCAGCGGAAACGCGCTGGCGCAGGCGCTCTCCTACGGCAAGGGCATCGGCACCACGCGCGCCGGTGTGCTGGTGACGACGTTCACCGAAGAGACCGAGACGGACCTGTTCGGCGAGCAGGCCGTGCTGTGCGGTGGTGTGAGCGAGCTGGTGAAGGCCGGGTTCCAGACGCTGGTGGACGCCGGCTATCAGCCCGAAGTCGCTTACTTCGAGTGCCTCCACGAGCTGAAGCTGATCGTCGACCTGATGTATCGCGGTGGCCTGAACTACATGCGCTACTCGGTGAGTGACACGGCCGAGTACGGCGACTACACGGCCGGCCCGCGGGTAATCGGCCAGGAATCACGGGCCGAGATGCTGAAGCTGCTGGCCGAGATCCAGGACGGCACGTTCGCCAAGCGGTGGGTCAAGGAGAACGAGGACGGCCGTCCGTGGTTCGGCCCGCACCGCGCGGCCGAGCAGACGCAGATCCTCGAGGACGTCGGCTCCAGACTGCGCGCGCTGATGCCCTTCATCCAGCCGGTGACTGTCAGACCGGACGGCCAAGGCGCCTAGTCCACGTACGCCAACCACGGAGACACGGAGAACACAGAGGGCGCACGGAGACCTTTTGGTGGGGTTGCCCGCCAAGTCGATCGCTCTGTGTGGTCTCTGTGACCTCCGTGGCTCTGTGGTTGGCGTACGTGATCAATTCACAGGCACGATCCGCAGCAACCGATCGTCATCCGCAACCGGCGTCGTCCTGCCATCCCGGTTGCTCGTGCAGAAGTACAGATAGCCGTCAAGCCCCGACACCACGTCCCGCAGGCGTCCGTAGCGATTCTCCAGCAGCCGCTCCTGTGCGGTGATGCGGCGGCCGTCCACGGTCACGCGCAGCAAAGCCATCCCCCGCAACGTCGCGACAAACAGTTGATTCCGGAACGCCGGGATTGCGGTGCCGCGATAGAACGAGGCGCCCGACGGCGCGACGGCCGGCACGAAGAAGGTGATCGGCGTGGCCATGTCGGGCCGCATCTCGTCAGCTTCGATGACGGGCCAGCCGTAGTTCACGCCGCTGTCGATGACGTTGATCTCGTCGTTGTTGGTCTGGCCGTGCTCGGTCTCCCAGAGGTCGCCGGTGACCGGGTGCCAGTCGATCCCCTGCGGGTTGCGGTGACCGAAGGAGAAGACGGGCGAGCTGAAGCGATTGCCGGCCGCACTGGTGCCGTCCTCGTTGAGACGCAGGACCTTGCCGTTGAGCGACGCGACGTCCTGTGCGATCGAGGGAGTGGCGACGTCGCCGAAGGTGACGTACAGCCGCCGATCTGGTCCGAACCTCACGCGCGAGCCGTTGTGGATGTTGGCCGCCGGCACGTCGTCGAGCAGGACGACGCCCTCGGCCAGCCGGTTGTCCACCTCGCGGAATCGCATGAGCCGCGCGATGGGACCACGTAGGCCATTGGCCGTGTAGGTGAGATAGACGAAGTGGTTCGTCGCGAAGTCCGGGTGTACGGCAAGGCCGAGGATTCCGCTTTCGCCGGTCGTGAAGGCGTCGCTGAGGGTGAGCGCCGGCTCGGCGAGCAGCGTGCCGTTCTGGTAGACACGCACGCGGCCGGGTCGCTCGCTGATCAGCAGTCGCCCGTCGGGCGTGAAGGCGAGACTCCACGGGATCTGCAACCCGGTCGCCAGCGTCTGGACACCGAAGCGGGTGCCGTCAGCTGCGACCAACGTCGTCGTCGGCAACCCACCCGGCGGGCTGCCACCGCCGACAGGGGGATCGGTCCCTGGATTCGGCGCCGGGCTCGGCGATCCGCCGCAGCCAAGCAGCAGGCCCAACAACAGCAACGCGCACGGGTGAGCCAGTCGTCGCGGGCCCATGTCCCAATCCTACCCCTACGTCAGGTATGCTCGGTCACATGCGGATGAGTCGGTTGATCGTGCTCGTCACGGTTGTTCTGGGCGCGTCGCCGCTTGGGGCGCAGTCCCCGTCGTTCATCGATGCGTATCGCGAGCCAGTCGCGCGCGTCATTGCCGCGGCGACATCCGATCATTCCGCGTGGAATCGTCTGGCCCTTCTGACCGACACCTTTGGCCATCGCCTCAGCGGCTCGAAGGCGCTCGAAGACGCCATCGCGTGGTCGGTCGCGACGATGAAGGCGGACGGGTTCGACCAGGTGTGGACCGATCCCGTGAAGGTCCCGAAGTGGGTCCGCGGCGCCGAGTCCCTCGACCTGGTCGCCCCGCGCCCGCACCGCATCCCGTTGCTCGGCCTTGGGCTGAGTGCCGGCACTCCACGCGAGGGCATCGAGGCGGACCTGCTCGTCGTCAGCAGCTTCGCCGAGCTCGAGCGCCGCAGCGTCGAGGCTCGTGGGCGCATCGTGTTGTTCAACGCGCCGTACCGCGGCTACGGGCAGACCGTCGCGTACCGCACCAACGGCGCGTCGCAGGCCGCACAGTACGGCGCGGTCGCGATGCTGGTGCGCTCGCTCGGCCCCGACGGCCTGCGGACGCCACACACCGGCATGCTCATCTACCGCGCGGGCGTGCCGCAGATTCCGGCGGCGGCGATCTCGGCTGAAGACGCGCAGCGACTCGCGCGCCAGGCAACCGGCGGCCAGCGTCTTCGCGTGCGCCTGAAGATGGAGGCGCATTTCGAGCCGGACGCCGACTCGGCCAACGTCATCGCCGAGCTGCGCGGACGCGAGCGACCCGACGAGATCGTCGTCGTGGCGTGCCACTTCGACTCGTGGGATGTGGGCACCGGCGCCAGCGACGACGCCGGCGGATGCATCGCCGCGTGGGAAGCGGCCCGTCTGTTGAAGCAACTGAACCTTCGTCCGCGACGGACCGTGCGGGTCGTGCTCTACACCAATGAAGAAAACGGCCTGCGCGGCGGACTCGACTACAGGTCGCGGCATCAGGCCTCGCTTGACCGGCACGTGCTGATGATTGAATCGGACCTGGGCGTGGCAGCGCCCTCCGGCTTCGGCTTCAGCGGCAACGACACGGCACGCGCGCAGGTGGCCGCCATCGCCTCGCTGCTGGGGCCCATTGGCGCGACGCACATCGGTCCGTCCGGCGGCGGCGCCGACATCGGGCCCAGCGTCGCGGCGGCCCGCATCCCCTCGATGTCGCCCGAAGTGGACTCGTCGAAGTACTTCGTCGTCCACCACACCGAGGCCGACACGGTCGACCGGATCGACCCGACCGGCATGGCCAGGCACGTCGCCGCCCTGGCCGCAATGACTTACGTCGTGGCGGACATGCCCGCGCGGCTGGGCGAAGCCATCGGCACCCGGTGATCACGCCGGCAGGACGACGCCCCGGCACTCGCCCACGCCGATCCGCACCCAGCCTTCGCGCTCGCACCAGCCGCGGAAGATCACCTCGTCGCCGTCTTCCAGGAACGTGCGTGTCTCGCCGGTCGGCAGCGTGACAGGCTGCTCGCCGCGCCACGCCAGCTCCAGCAGGCACCCGCGCGACTCGCGCGTCGGGCCCGAGACGGTACCGCTGGCAATCAGGTCGCCCGGGCGCAGGTTGCAGCCGTTGCTGGCGTGATGCGTCAGCAACTGCCCCGGTGTCCAGTACAGGTGGCGGAGGCTGTTGCGCGAGACCACAAACGGCGCGACCTTCGCCGCCCGCATGCGCTCGCTGGACAGGCTCGCCTCGAGACGCAGATCAACACCGCCGCGCTCGCGCTGACGCGCGTCGTCGAGATAGGGCAGCGGCTCGGGATCGCCGTCGGGCCGGATGAGGGCCGGCACGCGAAACGGCTCCAGCGCCTCGAGAGTCACAACCCACGGCGACACCGACGTCGCGAAGCTCTTGGCCAGGAACGGACCCAGCGGCTGGTACTCCCACGCCTGGATGTCGCGTGCCGACCAGTCGTTGACCAGGCACGCGCCAAACAGATGGGACTCGATGTCGGCGACGGGAATGGCGGTACCGAGAACATTGCCCGGACCCACGAAGAACCCCACCTCGAGCTCGTAGTCCAGGCGGCGCGACGGCCCGACGATCGGCTCCATCGTCGAGTCGGGCCTCGCCTGCCCACACGGCCGCCGCACCGGCGTCCCACTGGCCACGATCGACGATGCCCGGCCGTGGTAACCGATGGGCACGTACTTGTAGTTGGGCAGCAGAGGGTTGTCGGGCCGCATCATGCTGCCGACGTTTGTGGCGTGGAAGATCGACGCGTAGAAGTCCGTGTAGTCGCCGATCTCCGAGGGCACGTGCATGATGGCCTCGGCCATGTGTACCAGGCATGGCTCCACCTTCTTCTGCAGCGCGCGGCGGCGATCGTCGCGCAGCAGTTCCCCGACCCGGCGGCGCAACGCCGACCAACTGGTCTGCCCGAGCGCCATCAACCGGTTCAGCGACGCCGACAGACACGCCTCGCCCACCTGCGCGAGCTCGCCTTCAAACAGCCCGGCACGGTGACACAGCCGCAGGTCGAGAATGCGATCGCCAATGGCCACGCCCACGCGCGCAGGCTCGGGCGTGAGCGCGCGGTGGAACACGCCAAACGGCAGGTTCTGAATTGGAAAGTCCGAGCCGGCCACGTTGGCCGACTCGACCCAGCTGCGCAACTCGGGGTCGTGCGTCTCGTTCACGGCGAGCATCGCGTTCTACGACAGCCAGGAGTGGTAGTACTCGGCGTCCTCGATCTCGATCGCCTGGCGGCTCACGTGGAACGGCTTGAAGGTATCGACCATCACCGCCAGCTCGTCGGTCCTCGCGGCGCCAAGTGACGCTTCCGTACGGCCCGGGTGCGGCCCGTGAGGAATGCCGTCGGGGTGCAGCGTGACCGATCCGTACTCGATGCCCTTGCGGCTCATGAACTCCGAGCTCGCATAGTAGATGACCTCGTCGGACATCACGTTCGAGTGGTTGTACGGCACCGGCACCGCGTTGGGGTCGAAGTCGTACGGCCTCGGACAGAACGAGCAGACCACGAAACCGTCGCCCTCGAAGGTCTGGTGCACGGGCGGCGGCAGGTGGATGCGGCCCACGCGCGGCTCGAAGTCGTGGATGCTGAGCGCCCACGGATAGTAGAAGCCGTCCCACCCGACCAGATCGAACGGGTGATAGACCAGCGACATCTCGAACAGGCGGTTCTCCTTCTTCACCACCAGCCGGAACTCACCCTTCTCATCCACCGTTGGCAGGCTCCCGGGCCTGCGGATGTCGCGCTCGGAGTACGGCGACATCTCGGTGAGCTGCCCGTGCTCGTTGCGATACCGCTTCGGCGTCCGCACGTACCCGGTGCTTTCGATCACCAGGAACTTCAGGGGCCCCGGATTGAAGCGATAGCGGTGCAGGATGCCGCGCGGGATCACCAGGTAGTCACCGTCCTTGAAGGCGATCTCGCCTTGCGGCGTCTCCAGCACGCCGCTGCCCTGGCTGGCATACACGACCTCGTCGCCCTGCGCGTTTCTATAGAAGAACTCGTCGGCGCGCGTTGGCTGCACAAACGACATCGCCACATCCGCGTTGAAGAGCAGCGGGATGCGGTCCAGCGTGAGGCTGCCGCCGGACCCGAGCTGGTGCGTCCGGAAGTGCCGGTGCCGAAACTGGGGCT
>JAENWD010000180.1 GCA_016650245.1 Vicinamibacteria bacterium | reverse complement strand
GGCCGGTAAGCCCGTGTCGAAGATGATCGAGGAAGACGCGGATATCTACGCGTTTATCTTCAAGGCCCTGGGCATCGACGTAGTGTCCGGCTTCAGCCGGACCCTGGACGGTCCGCCTAAAGGCGGACGCTACATGTAGCGCTGGCCTTCAGGCCAGCCAGGCGCGGTGAAAGGATCAGAAACGTGAGACATGTTGGCGCAGTCGTCGTGGCGATGGTCGTGGCGGGCGTGGTGGTAATGACGGGCGTGGCGCTGGCGCAGGCGCCACAGCCCGCGCCGAAGGCGGCCGCGCGCGCCGGCGCCCTGCAGACCAGGCCGGAGCGCACGAACTTTGACAACACCAGCACCTACGAGGACGTCGTGGCGTTCATGCAGGCCGCGGCGAAGGCGTCGCCGAAGATCCACCTGACGACCTTTGGCTACACCACCGAGGGGCGGCCGCTGCCGCTCGCGGTTATCGGCGCGCCGGCCGCGACGCCCGAGGCGGTGCGCGCCACCGGCAAGCTTCGCGTGCACATCCAGGGCAACATCCACGGCGGCGAGGTCGAAGGCAAGGAATCGGCGCAGATCCTCCTGCGCGAGCTGGCCCAGGGCAAGCACGCCGACTGGCTGCAGTCGATGGTGCTCATCATCGCGCCGATCTACAACGCCGACGGCAACGAGCGGTTCAGCCTCACGAACCGTGGACGGCAGCACGGCCCGATTGGCGGCCAGGGGCAGCGCCCGAACGCGCAGGGCTTCGATCTCAACCGCGATCACATGAAGCTCGATTCGCCGGAGGCGCGGTCGTTCGCGCGGCTCCTGACCGACTACGACCCGCATGTCTCGATGGATCTGCACACGACCAACGGGACACGCCACGCGTATCACCTCACCTACTCGCCGCCGCTGAACCCGGCGACGGATCCCGCGATTCTCGACTTCCTGCGGAACGAGTGGCTGCCGGCCGTCACGAAGACGGTCAAGTCGAAGTACGGCTGGGATTACTACTACTACAGCAACCTCACGGGACAGTCGAACACGCCCGGGGCGCGGGACGAGCGGGCGTGGCGGTCGTTCGACCATCGCCCGCGCTTCAACAACAACTACGTCGGCCTGCGCAACCGGATCGCCATCCTCAGCGAGGCCTACGCCTACTCGACGTTCCAGGAGCGCATCACGGCCACCAGCCGGTTCATCGCCGAGGTCGTGTCGTACGCGCACAAGCACGCGGCCCGGATCAAGCAGATCACCGAGGCGGCCGACAGCAGGAAGATTGTCGGGACCCAGGTCTCGCTCAGGGCCGACATGTTTCGCGCGCCGGAGCTCATCGAAGTGCTGCTCGGGGAAGTGACGACCGAGAAGCACCCGGTCGACGGGCACGCGATGGAGAAGCGGGTGGACGTCCGGAAACCGGAACGCGTGGCGGACTACAGCCAGTTCAAGGCGACCGAAACCGAGCGCGTCCCGTCCACCTACTATCTGCCGCCGGCGCTGGCCGTCGCGCTCGAACGCCTGTCGGCGCACGGCGTCAGGATGACGGCGCTCACCGCGCCCGAGACCGTCCAGGTCGAAGAGTTCCAGATCGCCGGCAGCGAAGCCGCCGAACGCGAGTTCCAGGGGCACAGGGAGCGCACGCTCACGGGCAAATGGGTCGCGGCCGAGCGCCAGCTCCCCGCCGGCACGCTTCGCGTTGACATGACGCAGCCGCTGGCCCGGCTGGCGTTCTACCTCATCGAGCCGAGGTCGGACGACGGGCTCGTCGACTGGAATCTGCTCGACGACGCGATCGGAATCTCGAAGGTGTACCCGATCGTGAGGGCACGCCGCTAGTCCTCCGTCCGCGCGTCCGTGTACGATGCGCGGCTGCCAGAGAAAGTTCGAACGCTGAAGGCGGAACCAGCGGCTGCCGTCGGCCGCGAGGAACCACGTGCGCCGACGCCGCGGCGGAGCTTGTAGACCGCCCAGGCCTCGCGGAGCGCCCACGTCAGCGCCAGGGCGGTGAGCACGACGAGCGTGCCGAAGATGACCGCGGCGATCCGATCGCGCAGCCCCGTCGGGATCGTGAGGCGGCGAATCACTGGCGAGACGTGCGGCGGGCGTTCAGGGTGAACGACAGCGCGGTGTAATAAACGGGAAAGAACACGGTTCCTGTGATTGCACCCTCACAGATAGCCAATGGCGTGCCAGCGCCACGCGACAGCCTCAGGCCGATTTTCGCCTGAAGAGGGGGTGGTGGCGACGTCTGGTTGCTGTTTCCGCCACATCACCTGGAAGGCGAAGATCAGAAAGTGCGACCCCTGGCCACCCGCGAAAGTCGTGGCTACCGCATGAGCACGAGTCGGGGCAATTTCGGACATCGCTGGAACACGGCGACGTGATCCGGGACCGCACAACGTTGCGGGCTTCGCGGCGTTGGTCGGTTGTCCTCGCCATGGATTCGGGCCGCAAACGCCCGGCGTGCAGCCGGTTCGCATGACGTGTTCGATCTCGCGACCAATGTGCTACCTCGCGGCCGCCGCCGCGATCCCCCGTGCGTGAACGTTGCGGCCAGCGGGAT
>JAENWD010000179.1 GCA_016650245.1 Vicinamibacteria bacterium | reverse complement strand
GGGCGTCAGCTCTCCCGCGATCTTGAACATGTTGGGGATCATCAGCAGCAGCCCCTGCGACGCCGTGAAGGTCGTCGACAGGGCGCCGGCCTGCAGCGCGCCGTGGACCGCTCCCGCGGCACCCGCCTCCGACTGCATCTCGACGACGTCCGGGACGTTGCCCCAGAGGTTCTTTCGGCCTTGGTTCGACCATTCGTCGGAGAGCTCGCCCATCGCGGACGAGGGCGTGATGGGGTAAATCGCGATCACTTCGCTCACGCGGTGCGCGACAGACGCCGCCGCTTCGTTGCCGTCCACCGTCATCGTCCGCCGCTCGGTCATAAGTCCTCTCGCAACACGATACAGCATCGACGCTGCGGCTCGTCACCCGTCGCCCCGCGCATTTGACGAATCCCCGCCACTCGGACTAGCGTCGGGCCTGCAGGAGACCTCCGAATGAGCGTGATGCGATCGGTCTTGCTCGCGGGATCCCAGAACGCCTGGCTGCGGGAGCGGGCGCCGAAGCTCCCGTTTGTCCGCCGCGCCGTGACGCGGTTCATGCCGGGCGAGCAGCTCGACGACATGCTGCGGGCGGCGGCCACCCTGCGCGCGCAGGGCATCCCGGCCGTCTACACGCGCCTCGGAGAGAATGTCACCGACCCGGCAGAGGCCGACGCGGTCGCAACGCACTATCACGATGCCATCGATCGCGTCCACGCCCAGGGCGCCGACTGCGAGCCGTCCGTGAAGCTGACCCAGCTCGGGCTCGACCTCGACGTGGAGCGGTGCGCCGCCCATGTCGTCGCGCTCGCCGTCCAAGCCCACGCGCGCGGCACCTACCTGTGGGTCGACATGGAGCAGAGCGCCTACGTCGATCGCACATTGGCCATCGTTGGGCGCGCGCGCGCCGCGGTGCCACGTGTCGGCGTGTGCCTGCAGGCGTATCTGCATCGGACGCCGGCCGACCTGCGCGCGATGATCCGGGAAGGCATCGGCGTGCGGCTGGTCAAGGGCGCCTACGCCGAGCCTGCGGACGTCGCGCTGCCGAGCAAAGCGGACGTCGACGCGCAGTTCTTCCGCCTCGCGCAGGACATGGTCAGCGACGAGGCGCGACGCGTGAACTTCCGCGCGGTCTTCGGGACGCACGACACCGGGCTCATCAGCCGCATCCGTGCGCACGCCGGCACGGTCGGCGCGCCGGCCGCGGATTGCGAGTTCCACCTGCTTTACGGCATCCAGCGCGACGCGCAGTTGGCCCTCGCGCGGGAGGGCGGCGCCAGGGTCCGCGTGCTCATCGCGTACGGGGCGTACTGGTTCCCGTGGTACATGCGGCGTCTCGCCGAGCGCCCCGCGAACGTGTGGTTCGTGGCGAAGAACCTGTTCGGGTAGCTACGAGCGGCCGCCCGGGTGGGTGGCGCTTCGGGTGCGGCTCGCGTTCAGGGCTCGCTCCGCCGTAGAATCATTGGCTGCATGTCCCCGCAGACTGTTCGCCTGCTCGTGCTGGTGCTCGCCGCCTCGGTCGGCGCCGGATGCTCGATCAAGAAACTGGCCATCAACGGGCTGGCCGACACCCTGGCCGCCAGTGGCGACAGCTTTGCCTCAGACGAGGACCCGGACCTCATTCGCGACGCGGTGCCGTTCTCGCTCAAGACGATCGAATCGCTGCTGGTGGAAGTGCCGGAACACAAGGGCCTGCTCCTGACCGCCTGTAGCGGATTCACGCAGTATGCCTACGCGTTTGTCCAGACCGACGCGGAGCTCATCGAGACACGAGACTACGAGGCATCGGTGGCTGGCCGCGAGAGGGCGCTCAGAATGTATCAGCGCGCGCTTGGCTACTGCCTCCGGCGGGTGGAACTGACACACAAGGGATTCCGCGCTGCGGTCGAGAAGGACCCGGCCGGCGCCGTGCAGACGTTCTCGAAAGACGAAGTGCCGGTGCTCTATTGGACCGGCGCTGCCTGGGGGGCGGCCGTCTCGGCCGGATCGGAGCAGCCGGAGCTGCTGAATCAGCTGCCGATCGTGCGCGCCATCATGGCCCGCGCCCTGGAGCTCGACGAAGCGTACGAACAAGGCGGCATCCACGACGTGCTGATCTCGCTGGACTCGCTGCCGGAGGCGATGGGCGGATCGGTCCAGAACGCGCGCCGGCACTTCGCGCGCTCGGTGGAACTGTCCAGCGGACAGTCGGCAAGCCCCTACGTCTCGCTGGCGTCCGGGATCAGCGTGGCCGAGCAGAATCGCAAGGAGTTCGACGACCTGCTGGCGAAGGCCCTGGCCATCGACGTCGATCGGGTGCCGCGCCTGCGGCTGTCAAATGTCATCTATCAACGCAAGGCGCGCGCGCTGCTGGCCCGCGCGGATGAGCTCTTCACGCCAGACGGGTCTGCGGGGCCGCCGCCGGCCGTCGTCGGATTGAACGGGTTGGGCTCGCTGGCACATCGGGCACTGGGAGTCATGCGATGAGAGCGTTGGCGCTGTTACTGTCGATCGTCGTGCTGGCCGCCGGATATCCCCGGGCGCAGGGGGCGACGCTGGTGCGTCTGGGCACCGTCATTCCTGCCGGCACCATCTGGAACAACATCCTCAAGGAACAGTCGGCCGAATGGTCGCGTCTCACCGCCGGCCGAGTGCGGCTGGTGGTGATGGCGGGCACGCAGGGCGACGAAGACGCCATCATCCGCAAGATGCGCACGTCTGGCCAGCTGCAGGCAGCGTCGCTCTCGGCCGTCAGCCTCGCGATGTCGGTGGACCAGTCCTTCAACGTGTTC
>JAENWD010000178.1 GCA_016650245.1 Vicinamibacteria bacterium | reverse complement strand
GCCGCAAGTCGGGGTTCTTCGAAAGCTACAAGTCAGAGATCGCCGCCTACGAGCTCGACAAGATCCTCGGAATGGGGATGGTGCCGCCGACCGTGGAGCGCAAGTACGACGGCGTCACCGGATCGGCGCAGCTGTGGGTGGAGCACTGCACGCTGCTCCGCGACAACGACACCACCAAGGCGCCCGACCCCGGCGCGTGGAACAAGCAGGTGTACCGGCAACGGGTGTGGGACAACCTGACCGCCAACATCGACCGCAACCAGGGGAACCTGTTGATGGACCAGGCGTGGAACCTGATCCTGATCGATCACTCGCGAGCGTTCACGGCGTCGATGACGATGCCGTTTCCGATGACCAAGATCGACAAGGAGTTCTACACGAAGCTCAAGGCGCTCGACGAGGCCACGATCAAGGAGCGCCTGGGCAAGTGGCTCTTCGACGGGCCCAA
Source organism: Vicinamibacteria bacterium (assembly GCA_016650245.1). Classification (GTDB taxonomy): domain Bacteria; phylum Acidobacteriota; class Vicinamibacteria; order Vicinamibacterales; family JAENWD01; genus JAENWD01. The sequence continues at coordinate 16,329 of JAENWD010000178.1, read as the reverse complement.
GCCGATCCTCAAGCGCCGCGACAAGATCATCGAGCACTTCGACAAGATGCTCGCGCAGTGGGGCGAACCGGGCGTGTTCGTGAAGTAGTCCACGTACGCCAACCACAGAGACACGGAGTACACAGAGAACGCACAGAGCTCTGTTGGGCTGAGGCTTGTTCGCAGCGTTGGCTGCGAAGTCAAACCCTCCGTGCGTCCTCCGTGTTCTTTGTGTCTCTGTGGTTGGCGTACGTGATCACTTGATCATGGATCTGACCGCCGCAACGATGTTGGCGGCGCCTATGCCGAAGTGCTCCAGCATCTCTTCGGGCTTTCCGCTGCGCGGGATCTCGCGTACGGCCAGCCGGTGCACCACGTAGCCAGCGGGCGCAATCGCCGCGGCGACCGCATCTCCCAGGCCACCGGCCGCATAGTGATCCTCGACCGTGACCACGCGGCCTGCGGTCGCACGCGCGGCCGCGGTGAGCGTCTCGGCGTCGATCGGCTGCACCGAGTAGGCGTCGATCACGCGGATCGCGATGCCGTCTCTTGCCAGCACGTCACACGCCGTGAGCGCCTCGAACACCGTGACGCCGACCCCGACGACGGTGACCGCGTCGGCGGCCGAGTGGCGCAGCACCTTGGAGCCACCGACCGTGAACTCCTCGTTCGGGTCGTAGGTCACCGGCGTCTTCGGCCGGCTGGTGCGGATGTAGACCGGCCCGGGCTGATACGCGGCCAGCTCCACGCACCGCTCGGCGCTCACGGCGTCACACGGATAGAGCACGGTGAAGTTGGGCTCGGCGCGCGTCATCGCCAGGTCTTCCAGCGCCATCTGCGACGGCCCGTCCTCGCCGATCGAGACGCCCGCGTGGCTGCCCGCCAGCTTGATGTTCAGGTTACTGATCGCCGCCATGCGGATGAAGTCGTACGCGCGCGTGAGGAAGCAGGCGAAGGTGGACGGAAACGGAATCGCGCCCCGCGCGGCAAAGCCCATCGCGGCGCCCACCATCACCTGTTCGGCGATGTAGTGCTGGAAGAAGCGCTCGGGCGCGACTCTCTCGAACCGATCGCTGAAGGTCGAGTTGCCCACGTCGGCGTCGAGCGCGACGATGCGGTCGTCGATCTTCCCGATGCGCGCCAGCGCCGTGCCGTAGGCCTCGCGCGTGGCGACCATCTCGCCCAGCGTGTACTCGGGCGGCGGGATCGTGGGACGCGGCTTCGGGGCCTCGTCAGCGGCAGCAGGCTTCGGGATCGACGCCCGCAGCACGGCAATGGCATCCGGCGCGACCGGCTTCAACGTGACTTCGAGCTCCCGCACGGCGCGGTCGGCTTCCTCGCCGGCCTTGAAGGCCTTGCCGTGCCAGCCTTCCTTGTCCTCGGCAAACGACACGCCGCGTCCCTTGAACGTCTTGGCGAGGATCATCGTCGGGCGGCCCCTGGTGGCCCGCGCCTCGGCCAGCGCGTCGAGGATCTCGGTGAAGTCGTGGCCGTCGATCTGAAGCGTGTGCCACCCAAAACCACCCCAGCGGCGAGCCAGCGCGCCCAGGTCGTGCTGCCAGATGGTCGGGCGGCTCTGCCCCAGCCGGTTGACGTCGGTGATGCCGACCAGGTTGTCGATGCCGAAGTGCGTGGCGCTCTCGGCCGCCTCCCACACCGACCCTTCCGCTGACTCTCCGTCGCCCATCAGCACGTAGGTGCGGTAATCGGACTTGATGCGCGTGGCGTTGAGCGCGATGCCCAGGCCGGCCGCCAGCCCCTGGCCCAGCGACCCGGTGGCGACATCGACAAACGACAGGCGCGGCGTGGGATGCCCCTCGAGGTCGTTTCCCAGCTGGCGAAGCTTCAGCAGCTCGGCCGGCGGCACCAGCCCCACGGCCGACCAGGCCGCATAGAGGATCGGCGCGGCGTGGCCCTTGGACAGCACGAACCGGTCGTTGTGCGCGTGGCGTGGATGCAGCGGGTCGAACCGCATCTCCGCGAAGAACAACGCCGCCACCAGATCGGCCGCCGACGCGCACGTCGTCGGGTGACCGCTGCCGGCTGCCGTTGTCGCGCGAATCGAATCGATGCGCAGCTGCGTGGCGATGTTGTGGAGAACGGGAATCAGCTGCGCACGGTCCTGCGACACGGGTAACCTCCGGAAGCACCGAGAATATCACTCCCCAAACATCTCCAGCACGGCCAGCACGTACGGGGCGCCGAAGAGGCCTTGCGCGCGGTAGCCGGTGGTCTGTCCCCGCAGCGTGTCGAGCGCACGCTGCTGGAGGTCGGTATCCCCGGTGAGGCGCGCCAGTCTGGCCAGGACGGTCGCGGCGACGCAGTTGGCCGCCAGCGGCTTGAGCGGGTCGGCCAGCATGCCCAACGCGTCGGGCCCGGTCGCCGGCCGATCGAAGAAGCCGCCTGCTCGCTCGTCCCACAGGGTGCGCACCGCCGTGCGCATCAGCTCTTCGGCCATCATCGACCACGTCGGGTTGGCCGTGGCGTCGTGCACATCCAGCAGCGCGCGCGCGGCATACACCTGGTCGGTGAGCAGTCCGCGGACACCGGCGCGCCCGTCCACCCAGTGCGCCAGCCCTTCTCCGGGGCGGTACGACGCGACGACGGCGCGGTCGAGCGCGCGGCCGCCAAGTTCGGACAGGGCCGTGTCGCCAAGCCGATCGCCAGCGGCGATCCACACCGACGCGGCCTGCGCGGTCCAATCGGTGAAGAGCGTGCGGTCGACGCGCGGCGGCGTGGACGTGCGCCGCAGCGCCGCGGAGGGCAACCGATAGAAGTCCTCGTCGGCGGCCTGACTCGCGAAGAAGCGGCCTTCGGCCGAGTCGGCCAACGTCTGGTGAACGAACGCGATCGTCTCGAGCGCGACTTCGATCCAGTCGGGCCGATCGAAGACAGGGCCCGCCTCGAGAAACAGCCGGATCATCCCGGCCTGATCCTCGAGCATCTTCTCTGTGTGCGGCCGCATCCACTCACGCGACGCCACGTAGCGGAAAAAGCCCCCGTCGATGCCGTCACGAATGCCGCCGCCGGCCAGCGCGTCGAGCGTGCGCACGAGTGCGTCGCCGAGTCCGGGCGTCGGCGTGCGCGCGTGGTGCCGCACGCCGGCGGTGAGGGCGGCGATGTGCAGGAACTTGCCGTCGGCGCCAAACCCGCCGTACTCGGCGTCGACCTCTCGCACGATCAGGTCGGCCAGCCAGTCAGGCGCCGACAGGTCGGGGTCCACGGCCAACGGCAGGGCGCGGGGCCGGGCGCGTCGCGCCGCGGCCACGGCATCGGCGCGCTGGTCGAGCGCGGTGCGACCCGACTGGTAGGCACGCGTCACTTCGTCGAGCATCGACAACAACCCGTCGGGCGGCAGATACGTCGTCCCCGACAGCATCTCGCCCGACGGCGTGAGCAGGACGGTGGTCGGCCACCCGTCTAGGTTGTAGCGGGCGTTGACATCGGGCCGGCGGTCGGCGTCCACACGCACCGGCACCAGGTCGGCGGCGATGAGCGCGGCGACCCTGCGGTCGCCATAGCTGACGGTGTCCATCACCGCGCAGCCATGACACCACGACGCCGAGATCGACAGCAGCATGGGCTTGCCTTCGGCCTGGGCCCGGCTGAAGGCGTCCGGGCCCCACTCCAGCCAGGCAACGGTAGGCGGTGTCGGCAAACTCATGCTCGCAGCCAAACCACTATAATAAACTGCCATGATCGCGCTGCGGTACGTGTATGTGATCGCCCTCGCGATCTGGGTGGGCGGCCTCATCACCATCGGCAGCGTCGTGGCGCCATCGGCCTTCGCGGTGCTCGAGGCCCCGGATGGCATGGGCCAGCAGCCGCTGGCCGCCACGCTGGTCGGCGAGGTGCTGCGGCGGTTCCACGTGATGGGGTACGCGGCCGGCGCCATGCTGCTGTCCACGCTTCTGGTGATGAAGGTGGTCGGGCCGCGGCCGCCCGGCTTTGGCGCGCGCCTCGTGCTGGTGAGCGCGATGCTCGGCGTCAGTGTGGTCACCGGGTTCTGGGTCGATCCGCAGATCGCGTCCATGCGCGCCAGCGTCGGCGTGCCCATCAGAACGCTGGCGCCGGATGACGCGCGGCGGGTCCGGTTCGGCCGGTTGCACGGGCTGTCCACGACGTTGATGGCCGTGACGATTCTCGGGGGACTGATGCTCTGCTACTGGGAAACGCGCGAGTAGGTCCGCGACACGATGAGCCACACGATCACGCTGATCCCGGGCGACGGCATCGGGCCCGAAGTCACCGAGGCCGTGGTCCGCATCCTGCACGTGGCCGGCGTGGCCATCGACTGGGATCGCCAGGAGGCTGGCGTCGTCGCCTTCGAGCGGTACAAGACGGCGCTGCCGGTGGAGTTGCTCGACTCTGTGAGGCGCACGCGGGTGGCGCTGAAGGGCCCGGTGACCACGCCCATCGGCGAAGGCTTCACCAGCGTGAACGTCGGCTTGCGCAAGGCGCTCGATCTGTTCGTCAACCTGCGGCCCGTGTGGTCGCTGCCCGGCGTGCCCACGCGCTACACGAACATCGACCTGATCATCGTCCGCGAGAACACCGAGGACCTCTATTCCGGCCTCGAGCACGAAGTGGTGCCGGGCGTCGTGGAGAGCCTGAAGATCATCACCGAGAAGGCGTCGCGCCGCATCAGCGAGTATGCCTTCGCCCACGCACGCCGGCTTGGTCGGAAGAAGGTGACGGCCGTCCACAAGGCCAACATCATGAAGCTCAGCGACGGGCTGTTCATTCGCACGTCGCGCGACGTGGCCCGGCAGTACACGGACATCGTCTACGAGGAGAAGATCGTCGACGCGGCATGCATGCTGCTGGTGATGAAGCCGGAGCAATTCGACGTGCTGGTCATGCCGAATCTGTACGGCGACATCGTCTCGGACCTGTGTGCGGGCCTGGTCGGCGGACTCGGCGTCGTCCCTGGCGCCAATCTCGGCGTCGATTCGGCCGTGTTCGAAGCGGTGCACGGCAGCGCCCCGGATATCGCGGGGAAGAACCTGGCCAATCCCACGGCGCTGCTGCTGTCGGCGCTGTTGATGCTGCGGCACCTGGGCGAAACCTCGGCGGCAGACCGGATCCAGCGAGCGCTCGAGGCGGTGCTGGCCAAAGGCGCGGTGCGCACGCGCGATCTGGATGGCAGTTCCACGACGTCGGAGTTCACCTCGGCGGTCTGTGCCGCCATCGAAGCAGGAGTCTGACCCAAGGTGTCCCGCGACACAGTGGCCGACGAGATCACCAAGGGCGTCCTCGCGCGCGAGGAGGTGGTGGCGTATCTCAACGGGAGCCACGGCACCTCTGGCGAGCAGGCCGAGCAGCGCGTCCACGAGTACCTCGACGAGCTGCGGACGCGGCAGCGCCACGCCATTTACCGGGTGCTCAAGCACCCGCTCTACCCGATATTCCGCAAGATCGACCGTCACCCCGAACACATCGATCGCGTCGAGCGGGCGACCGCGAATCACCGGGTGGTCTACGTCTCGAACCATCGCAGCCACATCGACTATCTGATCGAACCGCTGGTCCTCGAGGACTCGGCCATTCGTCCGCCGGTGATTGCCGCGGGCATCAATCTGTTTGGTGGGCCGCTGGGATTCATCCACAAGCACGTCACCGGCGCGATACCCATCCGCCGCAACGTCAAGGACCCTGGCTACCTGATCACCCTCAAGGCGTACATCGCCGAGATCCTCGGCCGCCACGACCTGGTGTTCTACATCGAGGGCGGCAGAAGCTACAGCGGCGAGCTCAAGGCGCCCAAGACCGGCCTGATCAACGCCGCGCTCAGCGCGGAACTGCCGAATCTGGTCTTCGTGCCGTGCGCGATTGCCTACGACCTGGTCCTCGAGGACTTCATCCTCGCCCATCAGAAGGTGAAGCGCCGTCAGCGGCCGTTCACCCACGAGCTCGCCGAGATGGTCCGCTACGCCGTTGGTTACCGCTCGCGCGCCTTTGTGACCTTCGGCGAGCCGATTGCGGCCACCGGCATCGACCCGCACGCGAGGCGCGACGTGCTGGAACTGGCGCACCACATCCGCGATTCCATCGGCCGGCTGATGAAGGTGCTGCCGACGATGGTGATGGCCGCCGCCATGCGGCCGTCCATTGCGCGGGCGGATCTGGAGTCAGAGGTGGCCTCGTTGGTCGACACGCTGGTGGCCGCCGGCGCCAATCTGGCCACCACCGATCGCCGCCAGATCGTCGAGGAGGCGTCTCGCCTCTTCGACGCTCGCGGCATCGTGGTCGAAGAGGACGGCCGGTTCCGCGTGCGCGAGCGGACGGTCCTGAAGTACTACGCGCGCGCCATCGAGCACCTGCTGCCGATTCCGGCCAGCAGGACCCACTGATGATCGACGCCGCCTCGAAAGCGTTCTTCCATTTCCTGGCGGGCAACGAGGGCCTCAAGGGTCTGGCCAGCCGCTATGGCATGGCCAGCCCGACCAGTTTCGCGCGGCGCTTCATCGCCGGTGAAACCGTGGAGGAAGCCATCGAGGCGGCGCGCCGACTGGAAGCGCGTGGCCTGTCGCAGACGCTCGACTACCTTGGCGAGAGCGTCGCGACCCTCGAGGAAGCCGACGGTGCCACCAGCGCCTACGGTCAGATCCTCGACCGCATCGTCGACAGCGGCGTCGGGCGCAATGTCTCGTTGAAGCTCACGCAGCTGGGGCTCGACGTGTCGCAAGAGGCCGCGCACACCAACCTGCGGCGCATCCTGGAGTCCGCGAAGGCGCATGGGTTCTTCGTGCGCATCGACATGGAGAACTCGCCGTATACCGATGCGACCCTCGAGATCTTCGAGGCGCTGTGGGCCGATGGCTTCACCAATCTGGGTGTCGTGTTGCAGTCGGCGCTGTTTCGCACGGCGCAGGATCTGCCGCGCGTAGTGGGGAACGGCGCGCGCGTGCGGCTGGTGAAGGGCGCCTACAAGGAAGCCACCGAGGTGGCCTACCAGCGCAAAGCCGATGTCGATGCGGCGTACGCGATGCAGATGCAGTATCTGCTGCGCGAGGGGACGTTTCCCGCGCTGGCCACCCACGACGTCGAGATCATCGACGCGGTCAAGGCGTATGTCGCCGGCGAAGGAATCGCCAAGGATCGATTCGAGTTCCAGATGCTCTACGGCGTCCGGCGCGATCTGCAGGCGGCGCTCGCCAAGGACGGTTACGGCGTCCGCGTCTACATCCCCTTCGGCCGCCAGTGGTTCCCCTACTTCATGCGGCGCCTGGGCGAACGCCCCGCCAACGTGGCGTTCGTTCTGAGGAGTCTGGCCAAAGAGCAATAGGCCTCACGCGCTTCGCGGATAGCCTTCGGAGGCCGGGACGATAGCCTCGGGCCGGGCCGAGTGCACTGATTCCAGACAACCGGGCCCTTGGATTCTGTTCAATTTCCCGCACAATCCGAAGCTCATCCTTAGTGTCTGAAACAGCCGTAACCCACTGTTTTTACAATATGTTGGCCCTGTCAGAACGTACATGGCAGGGCGTTTGATATAGAAGGGGTGGACGCGTCGAGCCAGGAGAAACGTCACCCGGGGCCCGGCGTCTTAGTTGGTAGATGCGCGCAAGAGGAGTCGCGCAGGTATGGCGACCAATCTCGCAGACGCGGCCTCTCCCGCCGTGGGCGTCGATCACCCATTGGGCGGCATTCTCACCTGGTTGTCCCGGGCATCCCGCTCCATGTCGAGCGCGGTGTGCGGCCTTGGCGGACACGATCCGCTGCTGCAGGTGGAAGACGGGCGCATGTTCCTGCGCTGCACGACGTGCGGCCACGAGACACCGGGCTGGACAGCCAACACCCGTGGTCCACGCCCACGCTTTGGCGGCGACCGAGCGCGTCACCGGCTAAACTAACATACGGCCTTCAGCCTTCGGCCTTCAGCCTTCAGTGCTAAGCCAGCGGGTGAACACGTCAGCACACAGGTCGAGGTCGTCGACGACGACGTGCTCGTCGAGGCCGTGGAGGCCGGCGCCGCGCGGGCCAAACAGCACCGTCGGAATGCCCGCCGCGCCCAGCAGTGCCGCATCGGTCCAGAAGCTCATGCCGGTGGTCGGCGCCTCGCGCCCCGATGCCGCAGCCAGTCGCCGCAACGCGACGGGCAGCGGGTGGTCGGCGTCGATGCCGTAGGCCGGCCGCGCGAGCAACAACGTGACATCGGCGCGGAAGGTCGGATCGGATCGGCCGAGCTGATCGAGAATCGCCCCGACCTCGGAGAGCGCGATGTCCAGCGGCTCGCCGGGCACCGTGCGGCGCTCGACCTGCAGCGAGCAGCGCGCCGGATACACGCTCAACTCGGTGCCGCCGACGATGCGGCCTGCGTGGAGGGAGCCGGTGCCGAGCCGCGGATGTGGCGGCCGCGATTGGAGGTCGCGATCGAGCGACTCGAGCCGCGCCAGCACGCGCCCCATCAACAACACCGCGTCGATGCCGTCGGCCGGCCGGCTGCCGTGCGCCGCGCGCCCGTGAGTGACCACGTCCACGCAGGAAAAGCCCTTGTGCGTGATCGCGACGGCCATGCCGGTCGGCTCGGGAATCACCGCCTCGTCGGCCGCCCACCGCCGCGCGAGCACCTCGGCGCCCAGGCTTGCATACTCCTCGTCGGCCACCGCGGCGACGATCACGCGTCCCGCACCGGTGCGCGGCCCGTGGAGCCATCGCGTGGCGGCGGCAACCATCGCCGCAAGACCACCTTTCATGTCCTGCGCCCCGCGGCCATAGAGACGCCCGTCGCGCAGCGTGGGCGAAAACGGCGCCGTCATGCCGTCCACGCCGACCGTGTCCGTGTGGCCGCACAACATCCGAGTCGGACCGGGCGAAGCGCCGTCGGCGACCGCGACGACATTGGGTCGGCCCGGCGCTACATCCTGCACCTCGACATCGAAACCGACCCGGCGCAGGTATGCCGCGAGCCAGTCGGCAATCGCCCCTTCACCCGCAGCGCCTGGAACCAGCGACGGGTTCACCGAGTCGATCGCGACGAGGTGTTGAGTGAGCGCGAGCGGATCCATTGCGCGGATTGGTATGGATTACGCGGACGATCTATCCGCAGATTACACAGATGTGGCGCAGATTCTAGACTAGTGCTCTTGAAAGAATTACTCCTGACCTCCTGACCTCCTGTTCTCCTGTCATGAAAACGCTGCGCAATCCCTACCAGGCCCAGTCGGCGATGAACACGTTGGTCTCGCCGCTGATCTTCTGGAATCGGTTCGACGCAAACACCAGCTTCTTCCCATCGGGCGAGAACATCGGGAAGCCGTCGAAGGACGCGTTCCACGTCACGCGCTCCAGACCCGAGCCGTCCACGTTGACCAGCCACAGCTCGAAGTCGCGCCCGCGCGGGTCGTGCTGGTTCGACGCGAAGATGACTTTCTGGCCGTCCGGAGCGAAATACGGCGCGAAGCTGGCGCCCCCAAGCGAGGTGACTTGGCGCAGGTTGCTGCCGTCGGCGTTCATCACGAAGATCTCGAGTGAGGTCGGACGCCACAGGCCGTCGCCGAGCAGCGTCCTGTAGTCGTCGAGTTCGGGGCCCGGGTCAAGGGTGCGGCCGCGGAAGACGATCTGCTTGCCGTCGCGCGAGAAGAACGGACCGCCGTCGGGCCCGACCCGATGGGTCAGCCGCCTGAGGTCGCCCCCATCGGCGTTCATCGAGTAGATCTCCATGTCGCCATCGCGCACGCTGGTGAAGACGATGCGGCCGTCGGGGCCGATGGTGGCTTCGGCGTCGTACCCCGGCGTCGAGGTCAGCCGCGTGATGCCCGTGCCATCCGGCCTGGCCTTGAAGATGTCGTAGGTGTTGTAGACCGGCCACACGTAGCCGCGACTGAAATCCGGCCGCGCAGGACACGTCTTGCCACCTAGGTACGTGGAGGCGTAGACGACGTGCTGCTTGTCTGGAGTGAAAAACGAGCAGGTCGTCCGACCTTCGCCCGAGCTGATGCGGCGCACGTTGGTGCCATCGACCCGCATCGCGTAGATCTGATCGCACTCGCCGCCCTCGCGCATGGACTGGAAGATCAGTTCCTGGCCGTCAAACGAGAAGTAGGCCTCGGCGTTCTCGCCGCCGAAGGTGAGCTGCGTCACGTTGGACAGGTGCACCTCCCGGGCGGTCTCCGGCGCCGGCGCCGGCGCGGCCGGCGGCCCCTGCTGCGCCACCAGGCTTCCCGTCACAACCACCGCGATTCCCACACTGATCCCGAGTTTCATTCGCTGTCGACCCTCCAGCCGACAACCCTATCATGGGAACAGGTAGCATTTGAGCGTGGCACACAGCGACGAGGCCCTCGAACCGGCGCGCGCCATTGCGGCGGCGGTGGCCCAGGCCGGGGGCCGGGCCTGGATCGTGGGTGGGTTCGTGCGCGATCGGTTGCTCGGGCTCGACCCTAAGGATCTCGATCTGGAGATCTTCGGCATCGCCGCCGCGGATCTGCCTGCTCTGCTCGCGCGCTTCGGGCGGGTCGACCCAGTAGGCCAGAGCTTTCCGGTGTACAAGGTCGGCGCCGTTGACGTCGCGCTGCCACGGCGCGAGTCCAAGACTGGCCGCGGACATCGAGGCTTCACGGTTGAAGGCGACCCGTTCATGTCGTTTGCAGACGCGGCACGCAGGCGCGACTTCACGATCAACGCCGTCGGCCTCGACCCGTTGACCGGCGAGCACGCCGACCCGTTCGGCGGCCGAGCCGATCTCGAGGCCCGACGCCTGCGGGTGGTCGATCCGGCACGCTTCGGCGACGACAGCCTTCGCGTGCTGCGCGCGGTGCAGTTGGTCGGACGGTTCGGTCTCCGGGTCGATCCAGAGACGCGGGCGCTGCTTGCGGGCATTTCGCTCGACGACCTGCCCGCCGAGCGCATCTGGGGAGAGATCGAGAAGCTCCTGGTGCGCGCGACCTCCCCCTCGCTGGGGCTGACCCTCGCGCTCGACCTCCAGGTGATCGCTCGCCTCCTCCCGGAGCTGGTCGCGCTGGTCGGCTGCCCGCAGGAGCCCGAGTGGCATCCCGAAGGCGATGTGTGGGTGCACACGCTGATGGTCGTGGACCAGGCTCGCTCCCGGATCGACGACCTGCCGCGCGCCGGCCAGATCGCGGTGATGCTCGGCTCGCTGTGTCACGACCTGGGCAAGCCGGCGACCACGGCGGTGATCGACGGCCGCATCAGATCACTGGGCCACGAAGAGGGGGGCCTCGGGCCGGCCACCTCCCTGCTCGACCGCCTCAACATCAACGCCATCGACGGGATCGACGTGCGCCGCGAGGTGCTGGCGATGACCGCGCACCACCTCAAGCCGGGTGCGTGGTACAAGGTCCGCGACCAGGTCGGCGACGGCGCCTTCAGACGGCTGGCGCAAAAAGCGAACATGGAGTGGCTGGCGCGCCTCGCCAAGTCGGACTGTCTCGGGCGAACGGGGACGTTCGACTGCACCGCGATGGATTGGTTCCTCGACAGGGCGCAGCGCCTCGGCGTCGAGCACCAGCCGCCCAGGCCGCTGCTGCTGGGCCGGCATCTGATCGATCTCGGCGTCGCACCGGGCCCCGGCATGGGCGCGTTGTTGAAGCAGATCTACGAGCGACAGCTCGACGGCGAGGTCACGACGATCGATGAAGGGATCGAGGCAGCCCAGGCGCTGATCCAGCGCCGGAACTAAAGTTCCGGCCTACGTACGTAGGGCCGAACTTCAGTTCGGCCTCACGCCTTCGAGTATCGCCCGCAGCACCGACATCTCGAGGTTGCCGCCGCTGACGACGGCGACGTGGACTCCGCGTGAACCCTCTGGCGCCATCCGCAGCGCGCCCGCCACAGACGCCGCGCCACTGGGCTCGGCCACGATCTTCGACTGCCGCACCAGGAACCGCATCGCCTCGCGGATCTCGTCGTCGCTCACCGTGACGACCTCGTCGACCAGCGCCTGCACGTGTGCGAAGGTGAGGTCACCGGGCCGCACCGCCAGCAGGCCGTCGGCAATCGAGTCGATGGAATCGAGCGTCGTCGGCTCGCCAGCCGCCAAAGACCTCGTCATCTTCGGCGCGCCGGCCGGCTCGACGCCAATGACTCGCACCGACGGCGCGAGCCGCTTGACGGCCGCGGCGACGCCGGAGACCAGCCCGCCGCCACCCACGGGCACATAGACGGTCGTCACGTCCGGCCGCTGGTCCACGATCTCGAGGCCCACGGTGCCCTGGCCTGCGATGATGTCGGCGTGGTCGAAGGGCGGCACGATCGTCACTCCACGTTCGGAGGCGAGCGCTTCGGCGGCCAGCCTGCGGTCGATCGACGTGGTGCCCGCAAACCGCACCTCGGCCCCGAAGGCGCGCGCGCCCTCGACTTTCACGGCGGGCGCCGTGGTCGGCATCACGACGACAGCCGGAGCACCAAGACGCCGCGCGGCCAACGCCATCGCCTGACCGTGATTGCCCGAGGAGTACGTGATGACGCCGCGCGCTCGAATGGCGGGGTCGAGCTGGCTGACGAAGTTGAACGCGCCGCGCAGCTTGAAGGCGCCACCGGCCTGCAGGTTCTCGCACTTCAGCCACAGGTGCACCCACGCCTCGTCGCTCGACGCAGGCAGAAGCGGCGTCACCCGCACCACACCGGCAATGCGCTGGCGCGCCCGCTGGATGGCGTCGATCTCGACAAGCGTCGTCACGTGTTGTCGCGGCTACAGGTGGCGGGCCTGAAGGCCCGCGCTACATCAGAACATCGGCACATCAGCACCCCGGCACGAGGCACGTCGCACGAAGCACGTCGCACCCCGCACGAGGCACCGCACAAAGCACCGGGCACCCGGCGCCAAGCACCAGGCCCGACGTCAGTCTTTCTGTCCATTCCGCCATTCCTCGAGCAACCGCGGCATGTTGCCGCCGATCGACCGCAGGCTCGGCATCCACCCGAGGGCGCGCGCCCGTGGGCTGCGCACCACTTGATCCATCGCGAGCGCATCGGCGAACGTGCCCAGCTTGGCACGCGCCTCGTCGATAGGCATCAGGCGCACATCGGGCTTGTGCGTCGTGTTCCGTGACAGCGCCTCGACGATGTCGAGGACGGACTCGTCGGCCTCGTCGGTGGCGTGGTACGTACCCGACACGTCTGGCGCGGTCACGAGCCGGACGTAGAGATCGGCGAGGTCACGATCGTAGATCGTCGCCCACCGGTTGCGTCCATCGCCGATGACGCGGATCAGCCCGTTGACGGCGTCGCGCAGCAGATCGCCGACGATGCCGCGCGTGCCGCCGTAGACGATGCCGGGCCGCACGACCACTGGCGTCAACCCGGTGGCGCGCAAGACCAGTTGCTCGTGGGCCGGCCGCCACGCCGAATGGGCCGCCGGCGACAACGTGGTCCGCTCGTCGGCCGGCGCCGAGGTCGCGCCCAGCACCCACACGAAAGAGGTGTAGACCAGGCGAGGGTGCCCGCCCGTGGATTGTGCCGCCGAGAACAGGGTCTCGAGCGCCTTGGCATCGGCCTGGGCGCCACGCTGCGAGTCCAGGGCCGTGTGAATCAGCGCGTCAAAGCCGACCGCCGCGTCGCGCCACCCCGAGTCGGCCAGGTTGCCGACGACGGCCTCGACGCCTCGCTTCTTGAGTCGCCGCGCCCGTGGCTGGTCGCGCACCAGGCCAGTCACCGAATGGCCGGCGCGCATCAGCGCGTCGAGCACCGCGCCGCCGATGTATCCGGTGGGGCCCGTGAGAAAGATCCGCATTGCTCTCCAATCCGCCCGAACAGGGACCGATATTGTAGCTGAGCGCTTCGGGGCGCCTCAGGGACGCTTATGGATGAGCTAGATCTGTGCTGGGTGCTGGGTAGACCTACCCTGATGCTGCGGCGGACCTGGCAGCGATTCATGAGCGCATTCTCGGTCTGTATAACGATGCCCACGCCCATTCCCCAGGCGTTCCGCTCAGCCACAAACAGTTCGTCGAATTCGGGACAAGTCGCCTTCCGGCCTGGGCGAAGGATTGAAACTGACCCACTCCCACACGACAAGCCTTCGTGCCAACTCGCTCGGCGGGCTCAGGCAAAATAGCCCACTGGCAAGGCTTGGAGTGCGTTGCTTGGGATGTGATCCCGTGGCTCACATGGCTGTGCCCCTCACAGGTCCCACACCCGCGCGCCGTCGTAGAAGGTCATCGCGCCGTCTTCGCTGACCTTCAGCACGGGTCCGAAGCGGCTGGCGGCCATCGCGGCGGTCGTCCGCGCGCCTTCGACGATCACGTCGTCGTGCCGGGAGTCGGTTGAAACCGAGCGCAAGATCGCGCCGGCGGCGATCAGCGCCCCGCTCGGGTCTGTGACCGTTGCGCCGTCGAGGCTGGCCAGGGCTGCCAGCACACTGGGCTCGAGGTCGGTGATCGCGCGGCCGGTGAGCAGATCCAGCAGGTCGCGGCGCGTCGGCAGCGCCAGCAGGCGCCCCTCGGCGGTCAGCCCGATGTCGACGCGGTCGGCGACCGACACCAGATGGGGCACGGCGGCCGCCGGGTCGCGGAGCACGACAAACAGCGCGCCCTGACGCGCGTTCGATAGCTCGAGCGCGGTCTGAAACAGGCGCGTCGCCAGCGAGCGCTGCCCCACGGCGTCGGCCCACAGCTCGAACTTGGCCTGCACGTCCAGCAGGTGCCAGTGCGCGTGACGGAAGGTCAGAATCTCGGCGCCCTCGGCGAAGACCTTGATCTCGTGCGACGGGCTCAGCACCACGCACACGTGGCCGCCACGCAGCGTCGCGCGGGCATGGGCCTGGTAGATCGAGGGGACCGGCGCCGGCAGGATGTCGTCGCCACATCGCACCGACGACCACTGCCGCACGTCGATGATGTCGAGCAGGCGGCCGTCATGGGTTGCCAGAAACAGCGTGCGGAGGCCATCGACGAGGCGGAAGAAGCTCTTCACTCCGGTGAGCGACTGCGAATACTCGAGCGGCCTGGGCGAGGGCGGCCGCGCGGCGGCGCGCACGTCACCCTCGGGGCCGAGGATGAGCACGCCGGACGAGATCGCACGGTTCTCGTAGCTCGACAACGCCGCCACGCGCAGCACCTCGATGGCCGCGGCGATGCGGTCAGCACGCGATGCGCCCGCACCGATCGGGTACGGATGCCCGTCGGCGAGGACGCCAGCGTAGCGGTCTTCGATGGCGCCCCTGAACAGCTCGCCGCGCTCGAGCATCGCCTTCGGGTTGAGGATGGCGTGGTAGCGCGCCGCCAGCACCGAGCCGATGGCCTTGGCCATGCGGATTTCGTGCGGCGTAAATGGACGGCGCTCCGGTACGCGCAAGCCATAGCGCGTGCCGAACCAGCGCACGTGCATCACGCACGGATCCTCGGTGGGCTCGATCGCCAGCCGGCCGTCGGAGCTGGCCGACAGCATCGGCTCGGTCTCAAAGGTCGCCCGCGCGAAGAACTGCCGCAGCGCCGCCTGCAGAAAGCTGTCGTACAGGGCGCCAACGGCCAGCGCAGGGGGTAGATTCGGGGGGAGGCTCATTGACGATTGGTGATTGACGATTGACGAATAAGAATTCCGCAGATTTCGTCCGGTAGCCCGTAGTCCGTAGGCCGTAGCCTGAGGCCGTATCATAAGTCAGCGCATGCGACGTGACACGCTACTGGACTTCTTCGACGACCTGGCCGCACTGCGCGGGACGTTTCTCGCCTACGACAACGGCTTCCGCCGCTGGTCCTTCTCCTACGGCGAGGTGAGCCGCGCGGCCAGGGCCTTCGGCGCCCGCCTCGACCAGGCCGGCCTGACCAAAGGCGACGCGGTGATCTTCTGGTCCGAGAACCGGCCCGAATGGATCGCCGCGCTCTGGGGCTGCTGGCTCCAGGGCATCGTCGCCGTACCGGTCGACTACCGCGCTTCGCCGGACTTCCTGCGCCGAGTGGCCGGCATCGTCAACGCCCGCCTGGTCCTGGCCGGCGACGAGGTGGACCACCTCCAGGCCGGCCCGGTCGTGGTGTGGCCGCTTTCCGAGTTCGACTGGCACGCGACCGGTCAGGCGCCTCGCGCTGTGGTGACCCGCGACGACACGGCGGAGATCATCTTCACGTCGGGGGCGACGGCCGAGCCCAAGGGCGTGGTCATCACTCATCGCAACATCCTCGCGAATATCGTCCCGGTCGAACACGAAATCGTGAAGTACCGGAAGTACGCGCGGCCGTTTGCGCCCATCCGGTTCCTCAACCTGCTGCCGTTGAGCCACATGTTCGGCCAGTCGATGGCGACGTTCATCCCGCCGTTGCTGTCGGGCACGGTGGTGTTCATGCGCGGCTACAACCCGCACGACATCGCGCGGCAGATCAAGGCGCGCCGTGTGTCTGTGCTGGTCTCGGTGCCGAAGATTCTGGACGTGCTCCGCGAGCACGTGCTGCG